>JAJZZI010000063.1 GCA_021797635.1 Bacillota bacterium
TGCGCCTTGAACCCACGGAAGTCATCCCTTTGGGTTATCGCAGCCGCTCCTTGGCGGGCTTACGTCTTGAGGCCCGCTGGACGGTTCCTGACTGGGCACCCCACTGGACGGTGCGGGTCTCGCTGATGAAGGCGGGCGTTTCCTATCCGCGCCTTCAAGCTCTATTCGAGCCCCGTACAGGCGAGGTCGATGAGCGCTACCTACGGGCGGAAGCCAGGCGCCTACCTATTTTAGAACTGAGCGCCTTACCCTTCTCGGAGACCATAAAGGATGGGCAATGGCAGGACGTCAAGCAGTGGGTGGCGTGGCATTCGCAGGCGCAGTCCTTGGTCAAGGCCTGCCGGGACTTTCAGTATGGCACCTCGTCCTCCCGAGAACGCCTGCCCCGGGGATGGCGTTACAGCCGTCTGGAGTCGGGACACGGGAGTTGGGTCATACGACATCATCAGCACTCCATTAGTATTCACCTGAGCTGGCCACATTCGGTGCATCCAGGGCACATTTCATTGAACGTAGGCGGTGTGGTCAACGTAGACCTCGACGATTTAGATCCTTCGGGATTGGTCGATCGCTGGGATCCTGATTGGCGATATTGGCAGAACACGATTAACCGCCTGCTCTATCGCGTGGGCGCCTGGATCACATCCCAAGAATCGCGCAGCTGACCCGGGGCAAGACGTCGATGAGGCGTTACCAGCGGCGGGGCCTCTCGGGGCTGACCAAAACAAGGTGGCGAGCTGGTCCTTAGAAGCGATGTTTGGATCGGAGGGCGTCCAGGATAACACGCATGTGACTCACTTCTTTGGACAGTCGAGTGCTGGTGGTGCGAAGTTCCAGAAGTTCTTGGCGGTCATCCAGTTCAATCGGAAGGTTCTGGGCAATCCAGTAAGAGAGCGTTTCCGCATCCTTGGGCAGCGCTCGGGATCCACCAGCACCCTGCTTGGGAATGCTACTGGCAAACTCGGACCCGAGTGCCCGAGCTTCTTCAACTAAAAGCTCCGGGATCGACTCTTGCAAATCAGGGAGGTATCGAGCCTGACCCACTAAATGCTGCCCATTATGGCGGTAGGAAAGCAAGTGGACCCGGCTGACGCCGGCAAGCAGGATCTCCAGCGATGAAGCGCCTTTAGGCTGAAGATCGAGAATTCTGGCCGTCGTGCCTACCAAGTGTGGTTCGACAATGTGTTTCGAAGTTTCTTGGGGTGCGCGTCTAAGCGATACAGCCAGGGTGCGGTCTCGCCGAACCAAATCTTCGAAGGGACATGGTGCAGAGTCTCGGGGCAGCCGAACTTGCAGTTGCATGCCCGGAAATAAGACGCCGTATATGGGAAAGATAGGGTGGTTCACCGTCTCACGACTTTGGGCCACGATTTGGCCTCCTTCGATGGTCAGGGATCCATCTATATTATAGCGCCTTCTCCGATGCTAAGCCAACTGAGGTCGGGGAACATGGTAAAATATCCTCTGGAGTTTTCCATCGGAAATCGTCTTGAGAGGATGCGCGCGATGCAAATCTCGGAGTTGCGGTATCACCCGGAGGAACGGGTGTTGGTGAATGGCTGGGTGCTGCACCACCGTTCCTCAGGAAAAATCGATTTTCTCGTGTTGCGCGACGGATCGGGCGAGGTCCAAGTCGTGATCCGAGAACCCGACCGCAGCCGCTTGCTGGTCGTGCTTGAGCAAGTCCAACAGGAAGCGTCGGTCGCGATCCAAGGTGTGGTCCAGCAGGATCCGAGAAGTCCCGGTGGGCTGGAGATTATCGCGGACGGCATCCAACTCCTGGGTAGTAGCGAGGAATATCCCATCGGTCCTAAATCGCATGGCGTAGATTTTCTTATGGACCACCGTCATCTATGGATACGCAGTCCACGTCAGGCGGCCATCTTGCGACTACGCGCCGCGATTGTCCGGCGGTCGCGCGCTTTTTTTGATAGTCACGGCTTTATTGCGGCGGACCCGCCGATTATCACCCCGTCTTTTGCCGAGGGTTCGAGCACCCTGTTTGCCATTGACTATTTTGGGGAACCGGCGTACCTCTCCCAGTCGGGGCAACTCTATCTAGAAGCGTTGGCCATGGCGCTAGGCAAGGTTTACGCGTTTGGCCCGACTTTTCGGGCCGAGAAGTCCAAGACCAGACGCCATCTTAGTGAGTTTTGGATGATCGAGCCGGAAATGGCCTTTTGCCAATTCGAAGCAAACTTGAGATGGCAGGAACAATTTATCGAAGCCGTCGTACAGGGTGTTTTAGAGGAATGCCAGGCAGAGTTGGCACTGATTGGGCGCGACCTAACGCCGCTTAGACGGGTGCTTGCGCCCTTTCCTCGGATTACCTATGGCGAAGCCTTGAAAATCTTAAGCGATCGGGGGCTTGGCCTACACTATGGCGAGGACCTGGGTGCTCCCCATGAAACGGCTTTGGCTGAGGCCTTTGATCGACCCGTCTTCTTAACCCATTTTCCGGCAAGTCTTAAGGCGTTTTATATGCAGCCCGATCCAAATGATTCCACGCTAGCCCTGGCAGCGGATCTGTTGGCACCCGAAGGCTATGGGGAGATCATTGGCGGCAGCGAGCGGATTTATGATTACGAACTGTTACGCTCGCGGATGGCGCGATACGGTTTGGACGAAAAAACCTACGGATGGTATTTAGATCTCAGACGGTTTGGCACGGTCCCACACAGTGGGTTTGGGGTGGGCCTAGAACGGCTCTTGGCCTGGATTGCTGGCGTGGAACACGTTCGCGAAACCGGGGCATTTCCTCGCACCTTGACACGCCTATGGCCCTAGGCAGAGGGTTGGCTCTCGTGGTCATGGGCATCGGCCTGATGGCGGCCGAGCAGGCCTCGGCACCGTCGAATCCGACAGTCCGAGCCGCCTGGCCCACGGCTCATTATCGTGAAAATAACGATGGCGTGGTGAACTCGGATGCGACCATCAAAGTCCGTTATCGACGGAGATTTCCCGTTTTGCTGAACAGCGATACGCCCGTGGTGGATGGGCGATTATTTGTGGTTGGCGGCCGTCCGCTGGCCCGGGGCGCGTCGGCGGCTCGGGGATACGTGTACGCGCTCGATGCAAACACAGGGCGGTTGCTATGGACGCAAACGACTCCCAACACCGTCTACGCGGAACCTATCGTAAGCCAGGGGCGAGTCCTCATTGGCGTCGGCAATGCTCACTTTTCTACCTTCCGAGGGACGCCTTCGCTCAGTTCCACCACCATCCGCGGTACTGGCCCGGGGGGAGTGTATGCTTACAAGGCCGCCACGGGATGGCCTCTTTTTGAGTTTGGCACCCCCGGAAGTGATCAGGCTGCCAGTTCGGTGCTGGGCGATCGTATTTATGTCGCCTCCGGCAGTCGAGAACTCTACGTATTGAACTTGGAAACTGGTCAACTCCGGTGGCAGGTCAACCTTGGTCACTATGTCAGCCGTTCCAGTCCGCGTATTGTCGACGGCCTCGCTGTGGTAGGCGGAGCAGGTCCCTTGGGGGTGGTGGCGGTGAATCTTCACAGTCATCGCGTGGCCTGGAACTTTCCCGTCAAGGACGCTATTGGCGGCGTCGATGACACCACCTTGGGTGTCCAAGGACACGTGGCCGTGAGCGCCGCTGTCCTCGGGCCGAACCGCCTGTCGAGAGGGCGATTCCGGGCGATCGTCTTTGCCCTTAACCTCCATACCGGACACTTGCTCTGGCAGCGCCAAATAGGGAGGGGCCCGTTGCCGCCCTTTAAAGAAACGGGAACGCCCCTGATCATCGACGGTCGGGTATTCGTGGGCAATGGATTGGATGCCGAGATGACGGCGCTTTCTTTACGCACGGGAGCGGTGCTGTGGCATCTCAACACCGGTTCTCCCGTGACCAGACCGCCCGTGCTTTACCACCGCCGGTTGGTATGGGTGAGTTCGCGAGGCCGCTTGGAAGAGGTGAACGTGGACGGTAAGGTGTTATTTTCGAAGTCGCTCGGTCATTTTGTGAATGCGTATGGGCCCGTGATGCTTGGCCATACGGCACTGGTAACGGCCAACACGCCGAGCCATGGAGACCTCATCGCCTTTCCTGTGCCGGCCAGATAGGTACCAAAAGCCCTGGTGAACCTCTTTTGGCGTAAAGGCAAATTGGACATGCTATTTCCGTCAAGCACAGGGACGGAGGCAGGCTAGATGAACAGGCGGCGGTGGTCTCTATTAAATGGTACGCTAGGTGTGGTGCTGGTCTTGGCGACGGGTTCGGCGGTACAGGCCCAAGGGCCCATGACCAATCCCCACATCAGTGCCCAAGCGGCTATCTTGGTGAACCCACGTAATGGCACGATTCTTTACGAAAAGGACGCGTTCCGTCAGATGGATCCGGCCAGCCTAACCAAGATGATGACGGCCATTGTGATTCTAAAGGCGGGCCATCTTTCGCGAGAGGTCCGGATTAGTGCTAAGGCTGCCTATGTCGAAGGATCCAAGCTCCACATCCGTCCCGGCCAGCGCTACTCAGAGTTGGACTTGCTGCGGGGTCTCCTAGTGCGCTCAGGCAACGACGCCGCTATCGCCCTAGCCGAAGCTCATTCGGGTTCCGTCGATAGGTTTGCCATCAAGATGAATCAAGCGGCTCAACAATTGGGCGCATGGAATACGCGATTTCAGAACCCCAATGGCTTGACCGAACCGGGTCACTACTCGGATGCTTACGATTTAGCGTTAATTGCACGAAAGGCCATGCGATTTCCCGTGTTCCGGCACATTGTAGCGAGCAAGCAACTGGATGTGTTTGAACGTACAAGCGGTACGACGCGCACGATTCGCACCACCAATCGTCTCTTGTACGAATATCCAGGTGCCAATGGCATCAAAACAGGCACGACTAGTGCTGCCGGCAAATGTCTCGTGGCTTCGGCGTCACAGGATGGCTCTTCGCTTTTAGCCGTGGTCTTGAAAAGCGACGACCGCTGGCAGGATGCCAGGACACTGCTCAATTGGGGATTTTCTCATTGGGAAAATTGCCAAATCTACCACCGAGGGCAGGTGGTGGCCGATGCCAGCGTGGTCGGCGGACGAGAAGCCTGGGTGCCTTTGATCGCGCGCTCGTCGCTCGAAGTCACGATGCCTAAAGGGGCGCGTGTTCGGGTGGTGGAGCAATTTTCGCGACGCTTAAAGGCGCCCGTTGCGAAGGGCCCCATTGGCTATGTCTATGTCGTGGCCGGGGAAGAACCGCCGATTCGGGTGGCGGTCGGGCCCGAACACGCGGTGCCGGTGCAAAGACGGTTGCCTCGGTTTTGGAACGCCAGTTTAGGAATTTTGTAACTAGTGAGGTACCCCCAC
>JAJZZI010000160.1 GCA_021797635.1 Bacillota bacterium
AATATCAGAACAAACGTTTTTCTGGACAAGGGCTGACCGCTGTGATACGCTCCGCTGGGAAACTCTGAGAAACGGAGGAGCATATCATGTCAACTTTTGTGTGGAACGACCGCGAACGCGACCATTATACACAGGTGTTTGCCTTGATGCGGGATCATTTGGACGAAAAGGGAAAGCGCTTGCTGGCCGCGTCAATGGCTCTCTCGCTGGGGGCCGGAAGCCATACCGCCATGCGTCAGGTGACGGGCATGGCCATGGATACCCTCCAGTTGGGGGTTGCCCAGTTGACTGGGGAGGCGCCGCTACCGCGGGACCGGGTCCGCCGGCCCGGTGGTGGACGCAAGCCGATTACCGAGATTTATCCTGAACTCTTGCCGGCCCTGCTCAAGCTGGTGGGGGAGGATACCCAAGGCGATCCGGAATCGCCCTGGCTGTGGACCAGCAAGAGCCTGACCCATCTGGCGGACGCCCTCACGGCCCAAGACATGCCGGTCAGTCCCATGACGGTCTCCCGGCTACTCGCTGAACAAGGGTATTCCATGCAGGCGAATCGCAAGCGATTCGACCCGGGAAGTGACCATCCCGATCGCGATCAACAATTTCGGTATATCGCCCAGCAAACCCAAGACGTTCAAAGCCGCGAACCGCCGGTGATCTCGGTCGACACGAAGAAAAAAGAGAATATTGGGAAGTTCAAGAATGACGGACGGGACTATCGTCCTAAGGGGGCACCGGTGGACGTGCAGGCTCATGATTTCCCTGATCCGGTCTTGGGGAAGGCCATTCCGTATGGTGTCTATGATCCCGTGAGCAATACCGGCTGGGTCAATGTCGGGATCGACCATGACACGGCGGACTTCGCAGTCGCCAGCATTCGGCAATGGTGGTTGCGCATGGGGAAGGCCGCGTATCCCAAGGCCACCGAGATCCTGATCACCGCCGACGGCGGTGGGAGCAATGTCTTTAGGATTGTCTTGTGATCCTGGTGAGTCCTCTTGGCGATCGGATGAGGCTCTTCAGGTTTGGCCAGAAGAATAATGTCGACTTGGTTGATGCCTACCGTATGCCAAAGCAAAGAAGCCTGCGCATGTTGTGACCTTTAACACCAAAGATTTCAACGTGGACGGACTGCCTGTTAGCCAACCTGATGAATTTTGACACTCCCCACGGCTAAAGCCAGGGTATTCTTGCGAGGAACTCAGATGAGCTTTACTCCCAAAGGGTTTGCCAAAAGCCCTCAGCGCTCGCTCAGCCTCGCTATAGTAAATACCCACTACAAGAACGTGTCCATACCAAAGATTCGCCTGGCGGCGCGCGCCTTATATCCCCATGCCTAAAGGGAGGGATGCGCATACGATAACATCTTGAGTTTCGGTGCGCTAAGATAGCAAATTCCGGACTCCGTAAGAACTAGCAAATGATAATCCGAGGGCCGACCGGGTCCAAAGATCGGGAAGGCAACAAGTAAGTGCGCTATGGCGAGTACGGCGGAGTCGAAGAGCATGGCCTGGATGTCTTCGATATTCTCCCCGCAGTCGCAGTTGCAGTCGCGCTCCCGGAGGTGGGATGTCCTTCGAATTCCGGGCTGAGATCGGCCGGTGGATAGGGTGCAAGAAATCATCCACTGGCAGCCCTTCGACACCAACATTGGGACGACCCCGGGGTAGTTGATAAAACGGGGAACTTACATGGCAGGCGGAGCGCCTTTTGAGGGAGGCTTGGGTTTTGTCGTGTGCCGCCTGGATATCAGGGACCATCCCCACTTTAATCCGGTGAGCCACCACGAAGGATCGGGGGACGACGTCGAGAGCTTTTGTTGAGGGTAGTCTTGGTGCCGAGAGCGTGAAAGCGAAGTCATGACTTTCGCCATGCGGCCGACCCAGGTCGCCGTTCGCGAAATCGTGCCGATCGTTTCCGTGACCCGGTCTGAGGTGTGCCGCACGTGCTGTACCATATCACGAACGTCCGTGCGCAACGATTTTAGTTCCTCAACCACTGAGCGCTCGAGGGCCAGAAGGTGCAAAAGCAGACGGATTAGCAGGAATAAAATGACGATGACCATTATCGCCATCACTGCAACGGCGATGGCGATAATGGTCAGATCAAGATTGTTGGTCATGCTTCAGAACTCTCCGGGCCAACCTCCGAAGTTTGCTCGCGAATCTCAATTTCGGTCACCCCGCTCCGCTGTAGGAGAGCCTTGCCGCGCTCATTCAGAGACTCACGGAAGCCTTCAGCACCCTGGCGAAGTTGTCCAATCGAGTCCTGCGTCCTACGCTTTAACGTTTGCCGAGTTTCTTCGCCCTTGTCCGGAGCCATCAGCACACCAGCGAGAAAGCCGATGGCGACTCCAATCAAGATACCTGAAAATCGGTCCCAGCTACGGTCGTTCATCGTGCGCCCCCTTGTCTCATAAACTCTCTCTAGTGTGACACAATTTATACCATTGGGAAAGTGGCGTCGCTCCGAAAAACTGTGGCCCAAGATGGCAGTCTGCATCGAGGATGAAGTAGTTTTCCTCGGCGGACGGATGGTATACTCGATGTATCTAGTATTTAACTGGAAGAAACGGAGCGCAACCGGGGGAACAAATTGACTCAGGACTCTTCCCTTGGGTCGTGTTTTTATTGTATCTTTGCTTAGACAATCTTAATCGTGCAAGTCGGGAGTGGCGGTATGCAGCCAAAGAGAGTTCGACTAGGAGAGATAGAGGCTCCATGAGAATTGCATTTACCACCGAAACCTGGTGGCCTTCGACTGACGGGGTGGTGACCCGGCTTACGGCGACCGTGCGTGAGCTTCGGCGGATGGGCCACGATCTTCTTATCATTGCTCCGGAGGGCGGAGAACCGACCTTTGAAGGCATTCCGGTGATTGGGGTGCCTACGGTGAGCGTGCGATTTATTTACGATGGCAAGCCTTGGGGTTTGCCCTTGCCTCGGGTTCTGAAGTTCCTGGACGACTTTCATCCCGACTTGGTTCACGTGGTGAATCCGTTTGTGCTCGGCGTGGCAGGCGTGTGGGGGGCAGTCAAACGCCGATATCCCTTGGTGGCCTCCTACCATACCAATATCGCTCGGTATGCCGAATTCTATCATCTAGGTGCATCCAAACCCCTTATCTGGGCCATCTTGCGCAGCTTGCACAACCGCGCTCAAATCAACTTGGCGACATCGATGGCGGTGCAACAGGAACTGTCTGACCATGGCATCTTGCGGGTGGACTTGTGGCGGCGCGGCGTCGATCTGGATCAATTCGATCCTCAGCGACGGTCGACGCGCATGCGTCAGCGTATGACGGATGGTCACCCTGATCGACTCATTGCCGTCTATGTCGGGCGTTTGGCCCTGGAAAAGGGGATTAATCGCCTAAATGGAATCTTTGCAGGTCATCCCGACCTGCATTTGTGTTTGGTCGGCGACGGACCGGCACGCGCACAATTAGAACAGCGCTTTCGAGGACAACCGGTGACCTTCATGGGCACGATGCACGGCAGTGATTTGGCTGAGGCATATGCCTCTGCCGATTTTTTCATTTTTCCTTCGACCACGGAGACGTTAGGGTTAGTGCTGTTGGAAGCGATGGCTTCAGGGTTGCCGATTGTGGCCGCTGAAGCTCGACCGACTCACGAATTGGTCGACCAAAGTGGCGCTGGCGCCCTATTTTCCTCTGAGGACCGCCATGGACTATCTAAAGCGGTGGGCGAGATTTTACAGCAGGATTTGGAAGTCTTGTCGCACAAAGCACGGAAGGAGGCGGAGCGCTGGGGATGGTCGGTACCCACAGCCGAACTGGTGGAGATGTATCAGCGACTGCACCGGGAACGCCAAAAGGCCCTGTGAAGGGAAACGGACGATGGCAGTTTTTGAAATTTGTGGCCGTCGGACTTGGCAATGCGTTTATTGATTTAGGCGTCTTCAATGGCCTTTATTTTATTTCGCCGACCAAAGCGGTAGGCCAGTTAGTCGTGTATAACACCTTGGCCGTTGGAGCAGCGGTTTTGCACAGCTATTTTTGGAACACCCGCTGGACCTTTCGCGACAAGGTGCGGCACCGTGGTCGTGCCGCGTCCCGGCAGCGAGCTCTGTTTCTAGTTCAATCGATCGGCAATATCGCCGTGAATGACGTTATTTTGGGCTTCATTGCGCCAGCTATCCTACACCTTCATGCGATGCCCAGCTACATGGCCAACAATATCGCTAAATTGTTAGCCATGTTCTTGGCGTCCTTGACGAGCTTTCTGATGATGAAACTGGTGGTCTTTATTTAGCGGCGAGCCGTTTGGCTACGGAAAAATTGAGCCATTCAAACAGGGTCAGCAAAGGCACGCATTTTGTTGGCCCTTTTTGACATGCGATCATCATCTTGGGCATGAAATGCGGCCGAAAACGATATAGATGTGTCAAAGGCGTTAGGGACGGGGGATGAAGGGATGAAGCACTGGTTGCGCTGGACACCACTCTTGGCCATCTTGGTCGGCGTATTGTCGGGATGTGGCAATCCTCACGCGATTGGCAACATGCCGAGTCCTGTGAGGCGCGTGCTCGACACCTCCACCCTGGCCGGCATCAATGTGGCCACGGCTATGCTGGATGTCACAGGCAATCGCGAAGATATCGGCAAAGGTCAACTGCCCGGATATTATAGTTACGGTCCCGCCGAAGACCCTAACGTCTATTACGTGCAATTTGAGATTCCCATCAATCGCAATGGAATCCAGCAACGGATGGGCTACGTTCCCCAAACCAAGGCCTCCGTAACCGTGGTCGGCAATCTCTATATGAACGTGGCACCCCTTCCAAACGAAGCGTATGACCGACTATACTATAATCCCACCACGGACCTTGCCCTGTTCAAGTTTAAGATCCTGAGCAATGGCGCCGTCATGGATCGGTCCTGGAACGCCGTATTGGTCAACAGTTAATCCCAAATGAAATCAGGCACGGCCGTGCCATGAAAAAGCCTGGTAGCTCCTTTCACCATCTCCCCAAAGTATTGCTGAACATAGTGCGGGACAAGAATATCGTTTGGACCAAAGACATCGCTGCCGGGACGCGACCATTTTCACTTGTCTTAACAGTAAAACGCCGGATTCGCCTGGGTCCCCTTAAATTTTGCGCATACGCGTCTTGGTTCTGAGCGTGACGCGAAGACGGGGAGGAATCAGATAAGCGGCTCGCTAAGCACGACGGCAAAGGATTTTATGACAAAGGACCAAGACCTTACCGATATCGCCA
>JAJZZI010000203.1 GCA_021797635.1 Bacillota bacterium
CCACATGGATCTACACGTTTGCCGGCGGCCGAGCCATTGTCAGCGGACGCAACGGGTTTGACGTGGTCTTCTTGCAGGCGCTCCTGTCACATCTAGGCTATTATGCCGGCCGCATCACCGGCTACTATGATGCGGCGACGCTCGCAGCCGTGAAGGTCTTCCAATCGGCCCAAGGCATTACCGTCGACGGCGAAGTCGGCCCCGTCACCTTCTACAACCTGGGCCTTAAAAATTCCCAAGCCGCTCCCAGCCCACTTGCCATCGCCTGGCCGTCAGCGCCGAGCCCCGGCGTCAGCGTCTGTAGCGTGGGCCTTAGCAGTCAAACTTCAGACCTGCACCCATACGGGGTCGCCTCCATCGTCATCAATCAGGCAGAAGGCTTCGAAAGTCTGGACGTCATAGGCAATATGTTAAATGCCCCTTCCAGCTACGGCACCTTCAACGCCTATCAGTTCACCCTTACCGATCCGAGCACCGGCCAAGTCATCGAAACCGAGCCCATGGTATTGGTCAGCGGCACCAGTACTTTAGGCGATTATGCCGGAACCTTCTCTCCCGGGGTCAAAACCATCCCTCAAGGCACCGTCGCCATCGCTCCCGTCAACACGGCGACGAACCAGGCTGGCTCGGCCATCCTGGCGGGTTCTTTAGCGAGTTGCAGTTAGCGGTCATCCCACGGGTCGCAGACGCCCTGTTTATCGACGTCTGCGACCTTGCCGGGCATCCACACCACGCGTTTACTCCTGCAAGTACAAGATAAGCATTTCCCGGCGAAAGAGACGCATTCCTAGTCCGGCCAAGATCAGGGCTACGGCGCTCACCACCATGGCAGCTCGACTCGCCCAGACCGTGGTCAGCGAGATCGAAAGCCAGCCAACCAAAAAGGGAATCAACAACAAGCCTACTGAAAAGAGCGTGATCATGTATGCCGCCCGCTGCTCGCCCACGCGAACGCCCACAAAGGTTCCAATCACCGCGACATACAGACCAAGACTGGCCGTGACCCCAAACGCCGCCACCCTGCCCAGGGGCAGGGCAAGAAACATCCAGTGCCATCCCGAGCCACCGATCAAGCTGGCCGCAATCAACTGTACGGCCATAGCCAAGAGGGCTGCTAAATAGCCCACCACGAAGGCCGCCAGGATCTTGGCCCCAAATATGGCGGCGTCAGGCAAGCGCGTCGTCAAAAGATACTCCAAGGTGTGTCCCACGCGTTCGTGCAAGACCAAATCCGGCGCGGTCTGAGCCACCACAATGACGGTGGCGAACAGCACATAAATGACGCGAAAAAGCGCGAAGATTGGCGGCTGGCCAACCACGGCGCCGCTGCTGTGATGGGCAAAGGTTAGTGCAGGCAAAACCCCCATGGCCAGCACCGCCAAGGCAAAGACCCGGATGAAGCGCCGATTGCCTAAAAACTCCGTCATCTCTTTCCACAGCATGATAGCCAAGTCAGTCATCATTTCCGCCCCCCACAAGCCGCAAATATTCCTCTTCTAAAGACACGTGCTCCGGAACCACCGCTCGCACCCCAATGCCCGCCGCCACTAAAGCGGCCACAATCGGTTCAATGTCCGCTTCGTCCACGATGGCCACCCGCCAGTCGCTTCCAGAGATCGCCTCAAGGGTGGCTCCGTGGGGCAAGGGCAAAGCCTCCATTTTCATCCGATCGCCGCCAGAAAGGCTCAGGCGGATGGTGGACAGTCCCGCATGGCCGAGATGGTTGGGATCGCCCAGTGCTAAGAGACGGCCATTTTGAATAATCCCGACCCGATCGCAAATTCGTTGCGCCTCCGCCAAGAGGTGGGTACAAAGAAAAATCGAACGCCCCGACTCTTGCGCCAAAGACACCAACAGTTCGCGCACCATGACGATGCTGGTTGGATCCAGTCCCGCGGTCGGCTCATCCAAGATGAGCATCTCTGGATCCGCTATCAGTGCCCTCGCCAGTCCCAGTTTTTGGCGCATGCCCTTGCTAAAGCCTGACACCCGGTCCCGACGCCGTTCCCATAAATCGACGCGATGCAACCCCGCCTCCACCCGCGCTCTGCGCGCGGATTCGTCCAAGCGTGCAATGCGAGCGGCCAGCTCGAGGTTTTGTTGCGCCGTCATCCGGTCATAGAGGCCCACATTGTCGAGCATGACGCCACACTGCCGACGCACCTTTTCCCCGTCGATCAAGGGATCGTGGCCCAACACGCGCACCGAACCGGAAGTCGGCCGAAGCAACCCCAACATCATGCGTACGGTGGTGGTTTTGCCCGCCCCGTTGGGCCCGAGAAATCCAAAGACACTGCCACGGGGCATCGTGAAGTCGAGACCCACCACCGCCGATTGCGATCCAAAGCGCCGAGAAAGATCATGACATTGCACCGCGTGATCATCCATGCATTCCACTCCTTACCCTGGTGCTACTCAATTATTTTCCAGTCCTCCGAGGCCTAAGGCCTTCTTCCCCGCCTCGATGACCGCTAAGATACGATCGACATCATAGACAGCTCCCGCCCACGTACCGCCACTCACCTCCTGCAAGGCCGCCCACAGGCGGGTATCGTCGGGCAAGTGGGGGTCGGGTGCCAGTCTTGGGTCAGGTTCGCGACGAGCCAGGGCGAGGGCCGCCTCATCGGGAGTCATCCGGTGCTCCGCTTGCCCAACCATATCCACGCGGCCTTCGAGCAAGACCGGGTCCACCTGAATCGAAATCCAGTCCCCTTCCCGGACTTTGGCAATGGGACCGCCACTTAAGGCGTCGGGACTAATGTGCCCGATGCAGGCGCCCGTGGAGACGCCGGAAAAGCGGGCATCGGTGAGCAGTGCCACCTGATTTCCCCAAGATAGATGGCGCAGGGCAGAGGTTAATTGGTAGGTTTCTTCCATCCCGGATCCCGCGGGTCCCCGGCCCATGAGCACGATGACGTCGCCCGGCACGATCCGTCCCTGCTTAATGGCGGAAATCGCCTCGGTCTCGCGCACAAACACCCGAGCAGGCCCCTGGTGGCGGTATACGCCGTCTACGTCGAGACGACTGCCGTCGATGGCCGTGGACTTAATCACCGACCCTTGCGGAGCCAGATTGCCGCTCGGAAATGTGAGCGTCGAGGTCATAGACCGCCCGCGTGCCGCCTTGGCGCTCATAATGACTCCTTGAGGATCGACTCCATCGTGTTCCAAAAGACGCCGGCGCAGGCGATAGCGCCGTTCCGAGTCTTGCCACCAGTCGAGCACCTCGTCCAACGGCCGTCCGCTAGCCCCCCGGGTGCTGGTGTGGAGTAAGCCTAAGCGCCGAAGCTCCAGCATCACCTCAGGCACGCCCCCGGCCAAGAACACCATGGCCGTGGGATAGTTCACCGGCCCATTAGGCAGGACGCTGACCAGCCGTGGGGTGTTGCGATTGATCCGTTTCCAATCATCCACGCTGGGCACCTGCAGACCCGCCCCATGGGCTACCGCAGGCAAATGCAAGAGCAGATTGGTGGAACCGCCGAAGGCCGAGAACACGGTCATGGCGTTCACGACGGCCGCCTGAGTCAAAATATCCGACATGCCGATCTTCTGGTGCATCAAATCGAGTAGGGCCAGGGCAGATTGGCTTCCCATACGATGCCATATGGCTTGGCCAGAGGGGATTAGGGCGCTGTGGGGAAGAGCCATGCCCAGGGCTTCGCCCACCACCTGCGCCGTCGCTGCCGTCCCCAGGAATTGACAGCCTCCGCCGGGAGACGCGCAGGTGCTGCAGCCGATAGCTGCTGCCTCTGCCAAGCTAATCTCACCCTGGGCAAAGCGCGCACCGATGGTCTGGGCCTTCCCCGCATCCTCTCCGTTCTCGGCCAAGAGGGTCGTCCCTCCCGGCACCAAGATGCCCGGGGTGTCGCGCAAGGAAGCCAAGGCCATCATCGTGGCGGGGAGCCCCTTGTCGCAGGTGGCAATCCCCATCACGCCCCCTCGCCGGGGCAGCGAACGGATGAGGCGGCGCATCACCAAGGCGGCGTCATTGCGAAACGGCAAGGAATCGAACATCGCCGCCGTGCCTTGTGATCGTCCATCGCAGGGGTCACTAACAAAGGCGGCGTACGGCATCGCCCCGGACTCTCGCAAGCGTTCCGCAGCCCGTCGGACCAAAAGCCCGACCTCGAAGTGACCGGTGTGGTATCCGAGAGCTACCGGCGTGCCGTCCGCTTCGCGAAGGCCTCCTTGCGTACTTAAGATTAACACCGAAGGTCCTTGGAGCTTTCCCGGGCTCCAACCCATGCCCACGTCCTGCGACCATCCGAACAGATCGCCGCTTGGCCACTCGGTCAACATCGCTTCGGTCAGGGGAAGCTGGCCTTTTGGTCCTGGGCCGATGCTATCGACCTCGTCTCCTCTCTCAGGCAGACCCAATAGATCGTCTAGATCTCGATGAGATGGCTCCAATTTCCCTGTCTCCTTCCGAATTTCCCTAATTAAGATCACTGGCCCCCTTGCTTACCCTAGCGCTTCCCTTCGACATGGCCCACCCGCGCTCCTTTTTTCTCAGCGTTATCCATCAAATCGTGGCGCACCAGCGATTTCGATGCGCTATAATGACGGCGATCCGGCTCCACGAAAGGAGTTTCCCCTCGATATGGAAAACACCCCACCCCCATGGGTAGAAGATGCCTTTGTCGCCACCGTGGCCAAAGTCGAACGACTGAGCCAACGCATCGGCCCTCACTTTGTGCATGCATCGGTACAGGGCCGATACCGTCCCGAGCCGGCCCATTGGTGGACAGCCGGATTCTGGCCGGGACTGCTCTGGCTGGCCTACGGCGAGACCCAATCTTCTCATCTTCGAGCGCTGGCCGAGTCCTTAGAAGAACAGTTGGACCAAGCCCTTTTGGCCTTTACCGAGCTCCACCACGACGTAGGCTTCATGTGGACGCTCACTTCGGTCGCCCGCTACCAGACGCTTGGCGAGGCCTCATCGCTTCGGCGCGGCCTCATGGCGGCCACGTTGCTGGCCGGACGTTTCAACCCCGCCGGAGGCTTTATCCGAGCCTGGGGAACCCTTAAGGAGGAAGGCCAAGACCGAGCCGGCTGGTCCATCATCGACACCATGGTCAACCACCCCGGCCTGAAGGCCGGAGCTTGTCAGCGCAGGCTCCTGGGTTGACCAGCCTCAGCCGCCGGGATCTCGGGAGCGAGCGGCTCCGTTCGGTCGGTCATGACACCCTTGGATGCTT
>JAJZZI010000128.1 GCA_021797635.1 Bacillota bacterium
CAAGCGGGACTGTGAGTGGTGCGGAAAGATTTGGGAACTAATGGACGCCGTCGATGAATATGTGCCCACTCCGGAACGCGACACTGACAAGCCCTTTTTGATGCCGGTGGAGGACACCCATTCGATTACCGGTCGAGGTACCGTGGTGACGGGTCGTGTCGAGCGGGGAACGGTTAAGGTCGGCGAGGAAGTGGAAATCGTAGGGCTCCACGATGACGCGCGCAAGACCGTGGTGACTGGGGTGGAGATGTTCAAGAAGACCCTGGATCAGGCCGTGGCCGGTGACAACATTGGGTGTCTTCTGCGCGGTGTGGATAAGGAGCAGGTGGAACGCGGTCAAGTGCTTTCCAAGCCCGGCTCGATCCACCCCCACACCAAGTTTTCATCGGAGGTCTATGTGCTCTCGAAAGAGGAAGGCGGACGGCACACTCCGTTTTTTAATGGCTATCGACCTCAGTTTTACTTTCGTACCACCGATGTGACCGGTGTCATCGAGCTGCCCGAAGGGGTCGAAATGGTCATGCCGGGTGACAATGTGCGCATGGAGATTGAGCTGATTGCGCCGATTGCCATGGAAGAGGGACTCAGATTCGCGATCCGCGAGGGCGGCCGCACGGTCGGCGCCGGCGTGGTAACCGGGATTAAGGCCTAAGGCCAGGAGGAACGATGGTGGCCCAGCAGAAGATACGCATTCGGCTCAAGGCATATGACCACGAGATTTTAGATCAATCCGCAGTGAGGATTGTGGAGACGGCGCGCCGCAATGGCGCGAGCGTCTCCGGTCCGGTGCCCTTGCCAACTGAAAAGAAGATTTACACGATCTTAACGGCGCCCAACGGAGAGAAGGACATCCGCGAGCAATTTGAGCGCAGAGTGCACAAACGCTTGATCGACATCATGGATCCCAGCCAAAAGACGGTCAACGCGCTCATGCGTTTGGACCTCCCTGCCGGCGTGGACATTGAGATCAAGCTATAGGCGGGAGGACGTATGAAGGGGATTATCGGAACCAAAGTCGGCATGACCCAAGTATTTGATGAAAGCGGCCAAGCTATACCTGTAACGGTCATCCATGTGGAGCCCAATGTAGTTATGGGCCATCGGACGCTGGCCAACGAAGGGTATGAGGCCGTTCGGTTGGGCATTCAAGAGGTCCAGGCGCGAAAGATGGTCCAGCCGCAGCGCAAGGATTACGAAGCGCGGGGATTGCCGTTGGTACGTAAACTTCGGGAATTTCGCATGGCCGGTGCTTTGGATTTGGAGCCGGGCAGTCTGCACCGCGTCGAAGCCGCGTTTAGCGCGGGCGACATGGTCGATGTGACGGGGACGAGCAAGGGCAAGGGATTTGCCGGCGCCATTAAGCGCTGGGGCTTTCATCGCGGGCCCATGAGCCACGGCTCTAAATATCATCGCCGCGTGGGTTCGTTGGCCCCTCGTACCTCAGGAGGCGGTGGGCGAGTGCATCCGGGTCGCAAGATGCCCGGGCACATGGGCCACGCACGGGTAACCGTGCTCAATTTAAGGGTGGTCCGCGTGGACTCGGACCGGAATTTACTGTTGATTCGTGGGGCGGTGCCAGGTCCTAATGGTTCCCTGGTCATGGTCCGAGAAGCGATTAAGGCCCAGAAGGGGGCGATGTAATGCCAACCGTTACCGTAAAGGATATTGCCGGAAACGCGGTCGGCGAGCTGGAGTTGTCCGACAAGGTCTTCGGGGCAACGGTGTCCATTCCCCTCCTGCATCGGGTAGTGACGGCCTATATGGCCAACCAGCGTCTTGGCAATGCGGACACGAAAACGCGGGCTGAGGTGCGGGGTGGCGGCCGTAAACCCTGGCGGCAAAAGGGATTGGGCCGGGCCCGGGCGGGCACCACGCGGGCTCCGCAGTGGCGTCACGGTGGGGTGGTCTTTGGACCCCATCCTCGGGACTTTTCGCAAACAGTTCCTCGGCGCATGCGTCAGGCCGCGATCCGCCAGGCCTTAAGCGCCAAGCTTCGCGACCAAGAGTTGATGGTGGTTAGCGGGTTTAACCTAGAGGGACCCAAGACCAGTGGCGTGCTGCAAATGCTCGGTAATTTGGGGACTGGGCTCAACGTGCTTTTGGTCAGCGCGAAACCCGAAGCCAATGCCAAATTGGGCATGCGCAACTTAAAGACTGCGCAGATGACCACGGCGCAGTCTCTCAATGCGTACACCTTGCTCAAGTACGACCACGTGGTCATGGACCAAGAGGCCGTACGTATGGTTGAGGAGGTGTTTGGCCGTTGAACAAGTCGCCCTATGATATCATCATTCGGCCACTGGTGACCGAAGCCAGCACCGACGCCTTGATGTTGAACAAGTACACCTTTGAGGTGGATCGGCGGGCCAACAAGATTGAAATCCGCGACGCTGTCGAAGAAATCTTTCATGTTCGCGTGCTCAAAGTGAACACGCTGTGGCGCCGCGGCAAGGTGCGTCGACGTGGGCAGTCCACGGGCAAGACACCGGACCGCAAGAAGGCCATCGTGACGCTAGCTGCTGGGGAAACCATCGAAATGTTTGGCAACGTGTAGGGAGGGGAGAAATCATGGCCGTTCGCAAAATGAAGCCGACCTCGCCTGGGGTTCGCCAAATGACCATATCGAGTTTTGAAGAGATCACCAAGCGCAAGCCGGAAAAGGCGTTGACCGAGGGCCGGCACCGCAAGGCGGGGCGAAACAATTATGGACGGATTACCACGCGTCACCGCGGTGGCGGCACCAAGCGGAGCTACCGGACGATTGACTTTAAGCGCAACAAAGATGGCGTGATGGCTGACGTGCTGGCGATCGAATATGATCCGTTTCGTACGGCGCGTATTGCCCTGTTGCAGTACGAAGATGGTGAGAAGCGCTATATCTTGGCCCCCGCCGGTCTGAAGGTGGGCGACCGCGTGAGTTCGGGTCCAGGAGCCGAAATTCGTCCCGGCAACGCCCTGGCCCTGGGGGATATGCCCGTGGGCACGATTGTCCATGCCGTGGAAATGCTACCGGGTAAAGGCGCGCAGTTGGGTCGATCGGCGGGTGTGCAGATTCAGTTTGCCGCAAAAGAGGGCAAATACGCGCTCTTGCGCTTGCCTTCCAGTGAGCTTCGCCAGGTTCCCTTGACCTGTCGCGCCACTATTGGTCAGGTCGGCAATGCGGAGCACGAAAATATCAACCTCGGCAAAGCCGGGCGGAGCCGGTGGCTCGGTCGCCGGCCTGCGGTCCGCGGTGTGGCCATGAATCCCGTGGACCACCCTCACGGTGGTGGAGAAGGCAAGTCGCCGATTGGCCGAAAGCGACCGGTCACCCCCTGGGGAAAACCAGCTTTGGGTGTGAAAACGCGGCGTAAGCATAAGGCGTCCAATCGCCTCATTGTACGGCGAAGGACGAAGTAGGCAGGGTAGTGTTTTCGTGAGGAGAGGAGGCTCTAGGTGGGACGCTCAGTCAAGAAGGGACCGTACGTTGACCAGAAGTTGTTAAAGAAGGTCGAAAGTCAGACGAGCAACAATCAAAAACGCGTGATTCGGACGTGGGCCCGCGCTTCGACGATTATCCCGGAGATGGTTGGGCACACGATTGCGGTGCATGACGGTCGTCGGCACGTGCCGATTTACGTCAGCGAAGAGATGGTCGGCCACAAGTTGGGGGAGTTTGCCCCGACCCGGACGTTCAGAGGGCACGGCGATCATACTGAGCGTTCGTCGTCGCTCAAGTAGGGAGAGAGAGCAATGGTAGAAGAGCAAGAGGTGTTGGAAGCCAGGGCGCATGTGCGTCAGGTTCGGATTGCCCCGCGCAAGGTTCGGGTGGTCGCCGACCTGATTCGCGGGAAGAATCTACGCGACGCCGAGGCGATCTTGCGGCACACCCCTAAAAGGGCGTCGGCGATACTGGCCAAGCTGTTGAAGAGCGCGGCGGCAAATGCGTACCACAATTTTGACATGGATCCCCGCGACCTATTCGTGCAAGCCATTTGGGTGGATGGAGGTCCGACGTTGAAGAGAATTCATCCACGTAGTCGTGGCCAAGCGTTTGCGATCTTAAAGCGTACCAGTCACGTTTCGGTGGTGCTGCGGGAGCGCCATTAAGGCACGTCAACAAAAAGGGGGGAAATTGTGGGTCAGAAAGTACATCCTAAAGGGTTTCGGCTGGGAGTCGTTCGAGACTGGGACTCGCGGTGGTTTGGGACCCGTGCTACCACGCCGGGGTTGTTAAACGAGGATTATCGCATTCGAAGGTTGATTAAGCGGCGTCACTATGGCGCAGGCATATCGCGAGTCGAGATTGAGCGTAGCGCCTCGAACAAACTCCGAGTGGTTGTGCATACGGGAAAGCCGGGAATGGTGATTGGCAAGGGCGGCGTCGGCGTAGAGGCGTTGCGTAAGGAACTAAGCGGAATTAGCGGCAAGCAGGTGAACGTCGACATCATGGAGATTAAAAGCCCGGAGACCGACGCGCAGTTGGTGGCCGAGTCGGTGGCTAGCCAGCTGGAGAAGCGCATTGCCTTCAAGCGGGCCATGAAACAGGCGATTTTGCGGGCGGGGCGACAGGGTGCAAAAGGCATCAAGATCATGGTCAGCGGCCGTTTGGGTGGGGCGGAAATCGCACGCCGGGAATGGACCTGGGAAGGTTCGATTCCGCTTCACACGCTGCGGGCTGACATTGATTATGGTTTTGCCGAAGCGCACACCACCTATGGCGTGATTGGCGTCAAGGTGTGGGTGTACAAAGGCCAAATTTTGCCGCGCCAGAAGAAACGGCCACAAGCGGTGGTTGAGGGAGGTCGTTAAGCATGTTGGCACCCAAACGAACGAAGTTTCGAAAGCAGCACCGCGGGCGAATGAAAGGTAAGGCGCATCGCGGCAATCAGGTGCGGTTTGGCGAGTATGGGTTGCAAGCGCTGGAGCCGGCGTGGATTACCGACCGGCAGATCGAGGCAGCACGTGTGGCCCTTACCCGGTATATTCGCCGCGGTGGCCAGGTGTGGATTACCATTTTCCCGGATAAGCCAGCCACGAAAAAGCCCGCGGAAACGCGGATGGGCAGTGGTAAGGGCAACGTGGAATATTGGGTGGCCGTGGTCAAGCCCGAGCGCGTGATGTTTGAGTTGGCCGGGGTGCCGGAGGATGTCGCCCGGGCGGCTATGCGTCTGGCCGGACACAAGTTGCCGATTCGGACACGCTTCATTAAACGGGAGCAGGTGGAGGTGGTCGCCGATGAAGGTTAGCGAAATTCGTGACCTGGATAGTGCCGAATTGGAAAGCAAGCTCAAGAGCTTGAAAGAGGAACTCTTTCGGCTGCGCTTCCAACTCGCTACCGCGACGTTAGAAAACCCCATGCGGATTCGTCAGGTGAAGAAGGACATTGCCCGGGTGCACACCATTCTTACCGAACGGGCGTACGGCGCGGCTCAGGGCAAATAGGCGCGGTCTCATTATTTAGGAAGAAAGGAGGGTGACGTGCAGATGCAGGTTCAGCACCGACGAAAGAGTCGCGAGGGTCACGTGGTCAGCGACAAGATGCAAAAGACGGTGGTGGTGGCCGTGGAGACCTTGGTTCGGCATCCCATTTACGGTCGGCGCATGCGCCATACCAAGAAGTTTAAGGCGCACGATGAAGAGAACCAGTGCCAAACAGGCGATTTGGTCCGAATCGAAGAGACCCGACCGCTGTCCAAAGAGAAGCGTTGGCGGGTGGTGGAGATTTTACGCAAGGCAGAATCGTAGCCCCAACCAACGGAGGCTAAGAAAGGAGGCGGTCTAATGATTCAGACCCAGACGCGGCTGAACGTGGCGGATAACACCGGGGCCAAAGAGTTAATGTGCATACGGGTGCTCGGCGGATCGTTCCGACGCTATGGCAACATTGGCGATGTGATCGTGGCCTCGGTGAAACAAGCGGCGCCAGGAGGCATGGTCAAGAAGGGTGAAGTGGTCAAGGCCGTTATCGTGAGAACCAAGAGCGGCAGACAGCGGGCTGATGGCTCCTATATCCGGTTTGACGAAAATGCGGCCGTGATTCTGCGCGGTGACGAGCATGAGCCCCGTGGCACCCGAATATTTGGGCCGGTAGCGCGTGAGCTTCGCGAGCGAGACTACATGAAGATCGTTTCGTTGGCACCGGAAGTACTTTAGGTCGGCGACAGGAGGTAGTGGGCTATGCACGTGAAAAAAGGCGACACGGTATCGATTTTGACGGGTCGCGACCGCGGCAAGCGGGGGCAAGTGATTAGGTCCATCCCCAAGCGGGATCGGGTGGTGGTCGAGAAGCTTAATTTGATGAAGCGCCATCAGCGCCCTTCGGCGGAGTATCCCGAGGGTGGGATTGTGACCAGTGAAGCGCCGATTCATGTTTCCAACGTGATGTTGGTGTGTGGCTCGTGTGACCGACCGACGCGGGCGGGTAAGAAGTTCTTGGAGGATGGCAGCAAGGTGCGCTATTGCAAGCGGTGCGGAGCCACCATCGGTTAAGCTCAGGTCGAAGGCGAAAGAGGGGCGAAAATGGCTATCGAGTCGGCGCTTAAAGAGCGATACGAGCAGGAAATCATACCGAATTTAATGGAGCGGTTCCATTACAAGAATCGGATGCAAAGTGCCCAAGGTGGTTAAGATTGTCGTCAACATGGGTGTGGGGGAAGCGGTGAGCAACTCCAGGGCGATGGAGCAAGCGGTTGGGGACCTGAGCCAAATCACGGGTCAGAAGCCCACGGTAACGCGGGCAAAGCGGTCCATCGCGTCCTTTAAGTTGCGGGCTGGCATGGCGATTGGGGCCAAGGTGACGCTCCGCGGACAGCGGATGTATGACTTCGCCGAGAAGCTGTTTTATATGGCACTGCCGCGCGTGCGGGACTTTCGTGGGCTGTCCACGCGAGGATTTGACGGTCGGGGTAGCTATACCTTAGGCGTTCGCGAGCAAATTATCTTTCCTGAGGTCGACTATGACAAGGTCGACAAATTGCGAGGGATGGACATCACCATTGTCACCAGCGCGGAGACGGATGAAGAGGCAAAAGCATTGTTAACGCTAATGGGGTTGCCCCTGGTCGAAGGACGGTAAAGAGGGAGGCGAGTGAGTGGCCAAAAAGTCGATGATTGCCAAGGCAAAGCGCACCCCGAAATTCAAGGTGCGCAAGTACTACCGGTGTCAGTTGTGCGGACGTCCTCACGGGTACATGCGTGACTTCGGGTTGTGTCGTCTGTGTTTTCGCAAGATGGCCCACCAGGGCGAGATTCCCGGAGTAAAAAAAGCGAGTTGGTAAGCCAGTGGATGATCTCGAAAGGAGGATATTGTGACTGATCCGATTGCGGACATGTTGACCCGAATTCGCAATGCGAACGTGGTCTATCGAGAGCACGTGGATGTGCCCTCGTCCAAAATGAAGAAAGAACTGGCACGCATCTTACGCGAAGAGGGCTTCGTGCGCGATGTCGAATTGCTGGAGGATGCCCATCGAGGAACGCTCCGGCTTTACCTCAAATACGGGGCCAATCGCGAAAAGGTTATTTCGGGCTTACGCCGGATTAGCCGACCCGGCTTGCGCGTATACGCCGGCTTGGATGAAATGCCCCGAGTCCTTGGAGGGATGGGGATCGCCATTTTGTCGACGTCGCATGGAGTGATGACGGAAAAGCAAGCTCGCGAAGAGCACATTGGCGGAGAGGTTTTGTGCTACGTCTGGTAGAGGGAGGTAAGATGAGATGTCGCGTGTGGGCAAAGTGCCGATTGCTATTCCAAGTGGGGTAGAAGTGGTCATCGAAGGTCAACGAATCTCGGTCCAGGGCAGCAAAGGCCGTCTCGAGCGAGAGCTTAGACCGGAGGTTCGGTTAGAGCGCGAGGACAATCTCTTAAAAGTCACGCCCGTGGATGAGAGTGGATTTGCGCGGGCGCAGTGGGGGTTGTCGCGGACCCTAGTGGCGAACATGGTTCAAGGCGTGTCGCAGGGTTTCAAAAAGGACTTGGAGCTGGCCGGAGTGGGATACAGGGCAGCCAAACAAGGCAACAAATTGGTGTTGACGGTGGGTTTTTCGCATCCGGTGGAAGTGGAAGCGCCAGAAGGCATTGAGTTTGTGGTGGCCAATCCGACACATCTGTCAGTCAACGGCTACGACCGCGAGTTGGTCGGGGAGATAGCGGCAAAAATCAGAGGAGTGCGTCCTCCTGAGCCATACAAGGGTAAGGGTATTCATTACGCAGGCGAACGGATCCGACGCAAGGTCGGAAAGACCGGAAAGAAATGAGGGATTAGTGCGTGTACAAGCGATTTGATCGCAATGCCGCCCGCAAACAGCGGCACCTACGCATTCGCCAGCGGGTGGTAGGAACGTCCGAGCGCCCAAGGTTGAACGTGTTTCGCTCCAATGAGCACATTTACGCCCAGGTGATTGATGACCAACAGGGTTATACGCTGGCGGCAGCATCTACCTTGGAAGCCAGTGTGCGTAGCGAACCGGGTCGCCTCACGGTGGCCAAGGCGCGAACGGTCGGGCAGTTGGTGGCGGAGCGGGCTAAAGCTAAAGGGGTCACGAAGGTTGTGTTTGATCGCGGCGGATATCGATATCACGGACGGGTTGCAGCCCTGGCGGATGCAGCGCGCGAAGGCGGACTAGAATTCTAAGCAAAGCTAGGGGGAGCGTATGGCCAGAGGTGGACATTCGGAGTCGCAAACGGGACCCGAACTGAAAGAGAAGGTGGTGGCTATCAATCGCGTAGCCAAAGTGGTAAAGGGCGGTCGACGGTTTAGTTTTAGCGCCCTGGTGGTGGTGGGTGATGAAGCTGGCCGAGTGGGCACGGGACTAGGCAAGGCGGCTGAGATTCCCGAAGCCATCCGAAAAGGGGTAGAGGACGCCAAGAAGCATATGGTGACGGTCTCGCGCCTAGGCACGACGGTGCCTCACCAGGTGGTGGGGGTTTTTGGAGCAGGAAAGGTCTTGATTAAACCCGCCGGGGAAGGTACCGGGGTGATTGCCGGGGGACCCGTGCGCGCCGTGTTGGAGGCCTGTGGCATTAAGGATGTGTTGACGAAGTCTCTGGGGACGGCCAATCCGAATAACGTCGTGGCTGCTACGATGCAAGGGCTCCGCCAATTGCACGATGTTCAGCATGTGGCTAGACTACGGGGGCGAAGCGTCTCGCAGATTTTCAAAGGGGGCCATCATGGCTAGGCTCAAGATCACGTTGGTAAAGAGCCCAATTGGGTATGCCCAAGACCAGAAGGATACCGTTCGCATGCTGGGCTTGACCAAGATGTGGCGAACGGTGGAACATCAAGACAACCCCGGGATTCGCGGTATGGTGCATAAGGTCCGTCACTTGGTACGGGTCGAAGAGATAGCGCAGGCGGTTGGCGAAGGGACGGGAAACTCATGAAGTTGCATGACTTAAAACCCGCCGAGGGGTCGCATCAAAAGAAGACCCGCCGTGGACGCGGCCTGGGTTCGGGATTAGGCAAGACCGCAGGCCGCGGGCATAAGGGTCAAAAGGCGCGGGCGGGGGGCGCGATTCGTCCGGGATTCGAAGGTGGGCAAATGCCGCTTCAGCGTCGTCTGCCCAAGCGAGGATTTGTCAATCCCTTCCGGGTGGAGTACGAAGTGGTTAATTTGGCCGATTTGAATCGGTTTGACGCGGGGACTGAGGTGACGCCGGATCTATTGAAGACGGCGCGCTTGGTGCGACGCAATCGCCCGGTCAAGATTCTGGGTGACGGCGAAATTGATCGGCCGCTGGTGGTGAGGGCGCAAGCTTTTTCCAAATCGGCGGTGGCCAAAATTGAGGCTGCCCAAGGGCGCGCTGAGGTGATTTGAAGTGGCCCAAAACATGGTGGGCGCGTTTCGAGCTTCCAATCTCGGGCGTCGCATTGGTTTCACCTTATTAATGCTGGTGGTCTTCCGCATTGGCGCTCACATCCCCATTCCGGGGGTGAATGCTAGCGTTATCCAGTCGCTGTTTAACAGCCAAGCCAGTATTTTTGCGCTGTTGAATTTGTTTTCCGGGGGCGCCACCGCGACCCTGTCCATTTTTGCTCTAAGCATCATTCCCTACATCGACGCCAGCATTATTATGCAGTTGATGACGGTCGTCGTGCCTCGTTTTGAGGAATGGAGCAAGGAGGGTGAAGAAGGCCAACGCAAGATTAACACCTGGACACGATGGGGCAGTGTCGGCCTAGGTGCCCTGCAATCGGTGGGGGTCTCGTATTATCTCTACCGGTATTCCAACCATGGGCAATTTGTCTTCATGCATCATAACCTAGGATCGATGTTCTTTTGCGCCGCCATGTTGCTGGTGGGCACGGTCATCCTTATGTGGGTGGGCGAGCAGATCACGGATAAGGGCATCGGCAACGGCATTTCGCTGCTGGTGTTTTTCGGGATCATTTCGCGCATGCCCTTTGGGGTGAGCCATCTCATGCAATACGTCTCCGCGGGAGTGCTCTCAATTCCGAAGTTGGTCATTTTCCTCCTTATCGCCCTGATCTTGGTCGTGGGGGTCGTCATCGTCAACGAGGGGCAGCGAAATATCCCCGTCCAATATCCAAAGCGCGTGGTCGGACGTCGGGTGTACCAAGGTCAGTCCAGCCATCTTCCGCTTCGGGTCAATCAGGCCGGAGTGATTCCCGTGATCTTTGCCATCTCGCTTTTGGTGCTGCCCTACACCATTGCCAATTTCGCCAAAGGCGCCTGGACGACGTGGCTTACCCACTACTTTGGGATTACCTCTCCGCTCTATATCGGGCTAGAATTTGTGCTGGTGGTGCTGTTCACCTTCTTCTATACCCAGGTGGTGTTCAAGGTCGATGACGTCGCGGACAACATGAAGAAGGCAGGAGGCTACATTCCGGGGATCCGGCCGGGAAAGCCCACGGCCGACTACCTTACCCGGGTGAGCACACGACTGACCTTGGTGGGCGCCGTGTTTTTGGGGGTGGTATCCATCATTCCCAGTTTCATTACCATGGGCATGGGGATCAATGGTCTGTATTTCGGGGGCACGTCCCTATTGATTGTGGTCGGGGTGGCGCTCGATACGTTAAAGCAAATGCAGGCCCAGATGTTGATGCGGCAATATGAGGGCTTCATGAAGAAGACCCCCACGTAATGGGCGCGGCGCGAACGGAGGGCGAAATGAGGCTGGTCATGTTAGGAGCGCCAGGGGCTGGCAAGGGGACGCAAGCGGATCGCTTGGCGGAGCGTTATGGGGTGCCTCATGTGTCTACCGGAGACTTGTTCCGTGCACATTTTCGTCAAAACACGGAATTAGGCCAGACGGCGCGGCGCTACATGCAAGAGGGCCACTTGGTGCCCGATGACGTCACCGAGGCCATGGTTTGGCAACGCTTGGGCGAGGCGGACGCTCATAGAGGCTACATCCTCGATGGTTTCCCGAGGACATTACCTCAAGCGGAGCATTTTGATGCGGCGCTGAGCGCGGCCAACTGGCGGCTCAGCGGGGTGTTTCACGTGGAGGTGGATCGGGCGGTGTTGCAAAGTCGATTGACAGGTCGAAGGAGTTGCCCAGAGTGCAAGGCCACCTATCACGTCCAGTTTGACCCGCCATCCGTGGCTGACGTGTGCGACCAGTGTGGCGCTCGGCTGGTCCAGCGGGAAGATGATCGTCCCGAAACGGTGGCCAAGCGACTTACGGTGTATCACACGGAGACGGAGCCCTTGGTGCAATATTATGCCAGACAGGGGCTTTTGCGCACCATCGACGGCAACCAGTCCATGGACGAGGTAACGGCAAGCTTGACCGAACAGCTTGCCTTGATCGGGTTGGCGCATGATTGAACTGAAAAGCTCCGAGGAGCGGTTGAAGATGAGGCGGGCGGGCCGGGTGGTCGCGGAAGTGCTCCAAGTGCTCAAATCTTCCGTGAAGCCGGGCATGCAGACGCGAGAGTTAGACGTGATTGCAGATCGCGAAATTCGTGCGCGCGGGGCGCGGCCCGTGTTCAAGGGATACCATGGCTATCCTGCCAGCGTCTGCGTGTCGGTGAACCATCAGGTGGTACATGGCATTCCCGGTTCCCTGCAACTAAAGCCCGGCGATCTGGTCAGCTTGGACTTGGGCGCTCTGGTGGAGGGATTTGTTGGCGATTCGGCCATCAGTTTCTTTTTAGGGACTCCTCCCTCGGAACGGGCCCAGGAGTTGCTAAGGGTGACCGAAGCGTCGCTGTGGGCGGGCATCCGGGCTGCGCAGGTCGGCGGGCACTTGGGAGACGTCTCTTCGGCAGTGCAAGAAGAGGTAGAGCGTCATGGATTTTCCGTGGTTCGCGACTTTGTGGGCCATGGCATCGGTCGAGCCATGCACGAGGAGCCCCAGGTTCCAAATTACGGCACGAAGGGGCTTGGGATTGTACTGAGGCCCGGCCTAGCGATTGCTATCGAACCTATGGTCAACTTAGGGGGCCACGAGGTTGAGGTCCTGGAAGATGAGTGGACGGTAGTGACCCGGGATGGCAGTTTGTCGTGTCATTTCGAGCACACCATCTTTCTTGACGAAAATGGTCCCGAGGTCCTTACCAATATCGAGTAAAATGCCGTATAATAGAAGATTGGAGAGGGCACAAAGGGCTTGGGGTCACATCCGCTCAGCTCATGGGCCATCCGGAAGGGAGGTGGGAAGTTGGCCAAAGAAGACGCGATTGAAGTCGAGGGTACCGTGATCGAACCTTTACCAAATGCCATGTTTAGAGTAGAATTGGCTAATGGCCATCGCGTGTTGGCTCATGTGTCGGGAAAGATTCGTATGCACTTTATTAAAATTTTGGCGGGCGACAAGGTCACCGTTCAATTATCACCGTACGATTTGACCCGAGGCCGAATTACCTACCGATTCAAGTAGGCTTATTCGGTTCGAGAGAGGAGGGCGGCGCGATGAAAGTGCGCGCGTCGGTAAAGCCGATTTGTGAGAAGTGCAAGGTGATTAAGCGGCATGGCCGGGTGATGGTCATTTGCGAAAACCCCAAGCATAAACAGGCGCAAGGATAGGGAGGAAAACAGGTGGCGCGAATTTCCGGGATCGACCTGCCGCGCGACAAGCGCATCGAGGCAGCGTTACCCTATATTTATGGCATTGGCTGGCCAGCGGCAGCGCGGATCTTAGCCGAAAGCGATGTGGACCCGGGAATTCGGGTTCGGGATTTGAGCGACGATCAGGTGGCACGGATCCGGGAAGTGATTGACCGCGAGTACCGAGTCGAAGGGGACTTGCGTCGGGAAGTGCAAACCAACATCAAGCGTCTGGTGGACATCGGCAGCTATCGGGGCCTTCGCCACCGTCGGGGCATGCCGGTACATGGTCAGCGGACCAAAACCAATGCCAGGACGCGTAAGGGACCGCGGCGCACCGTCGGTGTTCGGCGCAAGAAGTAGGCAAGATCAGAAGCTAAGGAGGGGTTGACAGAGTGCCGCCAAGGCGAGGAGCGAAACCGAAGCGCAGGGACCGTCGTCATATTGATCGAGGGATTGCCCATGTGCGCTCGACGTTTAACAACACCATCGTAACCATCACCGACCCGCAGGGAAACGCGTTGTCCTGGGCATCGTCAGGCCAGTCAGGGTTCAAGGGTTCGCGAAAAAGCACACCCTTTGCCGCACAGTTAGCGGCGGAGACGGCCGCCAAAGGCGCGATGGATTATGGCGTCCGTGAAGTGGAAGTGCTGGTGAAGGGTCCAGGGGCCGGGAGAGAAGCTGCGATTCGTTCACTGCAGGCGGCTGGGCTCGAAGTTAGTATGATCAAAGACGTCACCCCTATTCCGCACAATGGCTGCCGGCCGCCGAAACGACGGCGTGTTTAAGCTAGAAGTGGGCGTAGAGGGCAAAAGAAAGGAAGGAGGCGCTTAAATGGCACGGTATACAGGCCCAGTGTGTCGCCTTTGTCGGCGAGAGGGCGTTAAGTTGTATTTGAAGGGCGAGAAGTGTTTCACCGATAAGTGTCCGGTGTCGAGGCGGGCCTATCCGCCTGGGCAGCATGGACAGGGGCGCCGTAAACTTTCTGAGTACGGAGTGCAACTCCGGGAAAAACAGAAGGCGCGACGCACGTATGGGGTCATGGAGGGCCAGTTCGCGCGCTATTTTGGCAAGGCGGCCCAAAAGAAAGGGGTCACCGGCGAGCTATTGCTTCAGCTATTAGAGCGACGTTTAGACAACGTGGTGTATCGCATGGGGCTAGCCTCTTCACGAGCGGAAGCTCGCCAATTAGTACGCCATAACCACTTTGC
Source organism: Bacillota bacterium (assembly GCA_021797635.1). Taxonomy (GTDB): domain Bacteria; phylum Bacillota; class Sulfobacillia; order Sulfobacillales; family Sulfobacillaceae; genus JAJZZI01. The sequence continues at coordinate 14,217 of JAJZZI010000128.1, forward strand.
CGTGAATGGCGGGCGGGTTAATATTCCTTCCTACTCGGTCAAACCCGGAGATGTGGTGGAGGTCCGCGAGGCAAGTCGGGCAAAGACCCGGTTCAAGGAAATGGCGCAGCCCCAGGCACGGGGGATTCCGGCATGGCTTGAAGTGCAGGCGGACAAGTTGCAGGGCACAGTGGTTCGCTTGCCCAATCGTGATGAGATTGATGCTCCGGTTCAAGAACAGTTGATTGTTGAGTACTATTCGCGGTAATCGAGCGGCCTGGTTAAGGGCGCGCGAAAGGGGGCGAAGGCCTGCATTGCAGGCCAGTTAATGACCGAAATCGAGAAACCCGAAATTCGCCGAGTGGACGACGGAAGCGAAGCTCATTATGGGCGGTTCGTGATTGAACCGTTGGATCGCGGATACGGCATTACGCTCGGCAATTCGCTTAGACGGATTCTTTTGTCATCGCTACCTGGGAGCGCCGTGACCTCGGTGAGAATTGAAGGCGTTCTCCATGAATTTTCGGTCGTTCCCGGGGTGGTTGAGGACACCGCGGATATCATCCTCAACGTGAAGCACTTAGCGCTGCGCTTGTGGACGGACGAGCCGCGTACCGTGCGTATCGAGAAAGACGGACCAGGGCGGGTGACGGCCGCAGATATACGGGCAGATGCCGACATCGACATTTTGTCCCCGTCCCACTACATTGCCGAAGTGGACGAGGGCGGGCATCTGGCGATGGATTTGACCGTGGAACGGGGTCGGGGCTATGTCTCGGCAGAACGCAACAAACGGCCGGATCTGGCCGTAGGCGTTATCCCCGTGGCCTCGATCTTTAGCCCGGTGCGCAAGGTGAATTGGTCGGTCGCAGATACGCGGGTGGGGCAGGTTACCGATTATGACCAGCTGACCATCGAGGTCTGGACCGACGGTTCTCTAAGCCCCGAAGAAGCGGTGTCGATGGGTGCCAAAATCCTTTCGGATCATCTACGATTGTTCATGGATTTGACAGACGGGGTAGAAGGCGTCGAGATTGGAGTCGAGCGCGACGAAGATCGCCGCGATCGCTTGCTCGAGATGCCTATCGAAGAGTTAGACCTTTCGGTGCGCTCGTTTAATTGCTTGAAGCGGGCGGGAATCAATACGGTGGGCGAGCTCACCAACAAGACCGATGAAGACATGATGAAGGTCCGCAACTTGGGTAAGAAGTCATTAGAAGAGGTCAAAGAAAAACTTGTGGCCTTGGGGCTTGATCTGAAACCATCCGAAGAGTAGGGGACACGGGGAGAGGAGCGACGCCGATGCCGAAGGCGCATCGTAAATTGGGAAGGCCGGGGGACCAACGGCGGGCGATGTTACGTAGTCTGGTGACGGCGCTGTTGAAGGAAGAGCGTATCACCACGACGGTAGCACGTGCCCATGAGGTCAACCGGGTCGCGGAGCATATGGTTACCTTGGGTAAGCGGGGAGACCTGGCGGCGCGCCGTCAGGCTCTGGCTTACGTCTGGGAAGAAGATGTCGTGACGAAATTGTTTACCACCATTGCACCGCGTTATGAAGATCGCACTGGCGGATACACCAGAATTATGCGGACCGGCTATCGGCGTGGAGATGCTGCCCCGATGGCAATTTTGGAGCTTGTCTAACGGCTGAGGCAAGGTTCTGTGGCCAAGAGAGTGCGACCGGGTTATTGGTCGCGCTCTCTTTTTTGGCTCGAACTCGGAATAGAGGGGGAGGACGTGGCCATTCGCTTTCGGTGCCTGTACGACGGCACAGACTTTCATGGATTTCAGGAACAGGCGGGTCTGATCACCATCCAGGGCGAACTTCAGCGGGTTTTGAGCGCCTTGCTCGGAGCAGGGAAGGTCGTGGGTGCGGGCCGCACGGATAGCGGGGTGCATGCGACGGGGCAGGTGGTGGTGTGGCGGGGCGATAGTGCGATTCCTCTCGACCGTGTAGCCCAGGTCGCGAACGGGCGATTGCCCAGAGCGATTAGACTAAGTGAGGCCATGTGGGTGGACGAATCGTGGGATCCCATCCGAAGCCCAAACCAAAAGCGCTACAGCTATCGCCTCTTTCGAGGGGAGATCCCGGCCTTGCCCTGGTTGCGCTATGCCTGGACCTGTCACCGCCCGCTGGACTTTACGGTGCTGGAAGGCGCGGCAGCGTTGTTTTGCGGCACGCATGACTTTCGGGCGTTTCGCGGTGAGGGGTCTTCGGCTAAGACGACCGTGCGTAGGGTGAGCGTGAGTCGCTGGATAAGAGAAGAGGAGGGCAGCATCTGGCGCTATGAGGTTCAAGCAGATGGGTTTTTATATCATATGGTGCGCATGATGGTAGGGGCCATGGTCGAAGATGCGGGGCGCATGGCGGGCCATTCGGTGGTCGATGGTCTTGCCCATCCCTTGGGGATGAAGGTGGCGATGCCGGCGCCAGCGCGAGGACTAACCTTGGAGCAGGTGATCTACGGCGAGTCGCCGCACGGTTTGTCCTCGCCCCCTACGCCGTGTCCCACCGTAGATTAAAATCCGACCTTTCGATTTGGATTGAGGGGTGTCCCCTGTACCCTCTGAACGGTCTGCCTGCCCGCGCCTTTAACGGCGGGAGCGGCGTGGACGGGGTTCGGGCTGGCGAAGGTGCTGAGGGCGCTCCGGCGGGTGCTGTGGCATTTGGATAGCTGGGGATGATTTCTTGGGGATGGCACACGACCATCTTTTCGTGGCGGCTGCCACCGGGCTCAATGTGAGGGCTCTGTCGAAATATATGGCAGGAGCCCAGAGGTGCTGATGTTCCCAAGGCGCCTGGCACGCCTCGCGACCATGGCCCCCAGGCTGCCTTATCATCGTTCATCCCCGATTCCTCGACCTGTGGCGTCCCTGCCCCAGCCCATGCTCGTTCAGCTTGACGATAGGGAATGGCCCGCTTAAGGCGGGGATCGGACCGACCGTGTTCGAAGCGTGGCGGCCAAGACGCGGGATGGGCTAAATGGTGAAGACTAGCCGAGGTTAGCACCTTAGCACGCCTCCTCGATTATCTTGGCTTGTCCCATATCCTGATTTCATTAAAAGCCGCGGCTGGCCCGCCCGGTTTCGGTGATCGGGACTTGGTGAGGCGCGGTCCGTGGCCATAGGCGCCTAAGGGCCGCCGGCGCAGGGGCTCCGCTCGGTCGGGTAGGGTTTGGGGCGCCCCGGCACGGGGGGATGGTGTGGACCCGCCCGGCGGGGTCGGGGCACTTTCCCGGTCACCTCAGGGGGAGTAGAGGCGTAGGATACCCTAGAAGTCAGTGATTTTAGGGAGGCGGAAGGGATGAACTGGTATCACGGGACGGATACGAATCAGGCTACACCATTTCCGAATTGCGGCGATCCGGCGCATTTTTACGTTGGTCGTCTGGGAGGAGAAGAGACCGCGGGAGGCACAGGCTTGGACGAGGCCGCGGTCGCTGCGTTGCGTCCAGAGCACTGTTTTGGGTATTGGGACTTGGCAGGACCGGATGGGGCTCAACCCGGTCAAACGTATAGTGACTGGGGATTGGCTCAAGCCAAAGCATTTTATCATGCTTGGAGTTCAGGGGCGTTTCATACGCGAGTGAAGGGGGCCACGCTGTTTTTAGACATCGAGCCGGGGAATGGAGGTTGGCTTTCCGGAGGAACGACCACGGAAAAGAGCTTTAACCGGGACGTGCTCTACGGAGCGCTCAGGTTTCTTAATAACCGGGAACGGGGCACGACGGCGGGTATTTACATTTCCACGGGTGACTGGGATGTCTATTTCGGTTCCACCTATCGTTCTCCCCTCCCCTTTGTCTTTTGGTTGGCAGGAACGACCTGTCCCAGCGATTGCGTGGCCGCCCAGAATACCTTTCCCGTGCATGTCCATCGCGGAGGTCTTCAGGTCATGATCTGGCAATATCGTGTGCCCGGTTGCAGCGGAAACCAAGATTTCAACCTTACGCCTTTCAACGGATTTTTGACGGGTCAATGGCATCCTACGCGAGTGGGCATGAGTGAGCTGTAGGCCAGAGGCTCACCAGCGCGCAGCAAGACTTAGGTTGGTTCATGCCCTCGTGATCGGCGAATGGTGCTGAAGAGGGGGCAGTCACAAATTGCGTGGTGCGTTGACAGCCGAGTTCTAAATTCAGTACGATAATCAAAGCGATTTACCATAGAGTAAGCTTGGAGGCCGAATAATGGCGGACCGCATCGAATGCGTTCAAACGCTTGAAGAAGTGATGCGCCGAATTGGTCGGCGATACCGCCAGCGTATGGGTGAGGATTCTGTGACCTTCGGGCAGTTTGCAATTCTTCGTCTCCTCGCTCAAGAGGGGCCGATGGCGATGGGGGAAGTGGCGCATAACTTGGGGGTCTCCCTAGCCGGGGCTACCGGATTGATTGACCGCTTGGTGCATGCCGACATGGTCAGGCGCTATCGCTCTGATGCCGATCGCCGGGTGGTTTGGGTCGATTTGAATGATCACGGCCGAGCAGAGTACGAGCGTCTTAAGGCAGAACGCGCCCGCTACTTTGACCGCGTGTTCGCGTCATTAGACGATGAGCGCGTTACCCAACTGCTGGATATTTTACAGATGATCGATAAAGGGTTGGAGAGTGAAGAATCGGATCAACCAGACGTGACCTTCGGCTCCGTGCCTTAGGTGCCACTCCGAAGGGACGTGGATAGATAGGATGCGAGTGCTGGTCATCGGGGGTACGGGATATCTCGGTCAGGCCCTGGTGCAGTCTTTGGTGGCATCGGGGCATCAGGTTTCGGTGGTGGCTCGGAGCAAGGCGAGCATCAGCGGGGCGAGACTATTTTCCGGCGACGCCACCCGTATGGACTGGAGCGAGCCGCTAGACGACGTGCAAGCCGTAGTCAATGTGCTCGGCATTATTCGGCAGACGCCCTCGGCCACGTTTGATGCGGTGCATGTAGAGGTTGTGGCGCGGCTCGTCGCTGCCATGCAGCTGAAAGGCGTGTCTCGGCTCATTCACATCTCTGCCCTGGGGACGCGTGCGGACGCCCGTGCTCAGTATCATCAAAGCAAATGGCGAGGAGAGCAACGCATCGCCGACACCGAAGGCTTGTCGTACACTATTTTACGGCCTTCCCTGGTCTTTGGTGGGGGGTCGCCCTTTTTTAGGACGCTCGGTCAAATCGCCAGTACTCCCCTAGGCGCTATGATCCCCGGAAATGGCCAGGGGCTCTTCGAACCTGTATACCGAGGGGATGTCGTGGCCATGGTGTCCGCGGCACTTGCTGATGAGGCGCGGACCCGGGGAGAAACCTTCGAGCTAGGCGGTCCTGAGCGCTTGAGCTTGAATGATTTAGTTCAACATGTGGTGGAGGTGCGCCAACTGGGACCGGTGGCCTTTCATCATCTGCCCTTGCCCTGGTTGTCGCGCGTGGCAAGATGGGCTCAAGGGTTTTCGGCCTTTCCCGTGACCCCCGATCAGTTGCTGATGCTTACCGAGGATAACGTGACCGAGGATACGCGTTGGCATGAATGGGTGAAGCCAACCCACTTGGCCAAGGATTTGTAGGGCCGCCGATCGGGGTTTGCGACTTGTTTCGGGCACCAGTCATCCCGTTTCTTTCCCTTCCTGAGCGATGCGATGCGCTACCTAGAGGAGGAGACACGCGATGTCCCATTGCTGGATGCGTTTACAAGGGGGGAACGGCGGTCTTTACGACCGCCCGACGCCATGATGCATAGCCGACTACCTACTTATGCCCTGCGCCGCCTGGTCAATCAGATTTTGCAGTCTACGGAAGACTCGCCCAGTCTGGCCGAGATGATCAAAGAGCACCTGGAAGTGGATTGGTCAAGACAGAAGGCCTCGCCCTACTACGCGCTTTATGCCGTCCATAATCACCACGAGCGCTTTATCGAAATTTCCGTGTTGGATGCGCGCGGCTATCCCGATCAGGTCTACCTGAAGGGCCAGGCCTTACTTCGCATCGGCGTCAACGGATCCCTGGCTAATCCCGAAGACGAGGATTTTGCCTCGGCCACCTTTGGACAGCGCCGTTTTCGGTCGTGTCCGGTCTGTCATCGCGGCTTCGATAACTGGCTGGATTACTATGGGCATACCCGTTTGGCCCATTGGGGCCGGAGTTCCGTCGGCTAATCTTTCTCATCGTATTCTTAGTGCCCATCCCAGGCGTTTTCCTTGCATTCATGGTCTCTAGATGCGATCATGGCCAAGACTGATAAACTGCGGGAGGGGCATTGCTTGCCGCCCCCGAGCTATCATTTTTGGGGGGCTACGATGGGTTTCGTGAGAGGGATTTATAGCGGGCTTTTGGGACTTTGGATTCACATAGGCGAGAGAGTGTTTCCTCCGACGATTCATCCTATGTTGGTGCACTTCCCAATTGTGCTGTTGTACCTAGCCTTATTGGCGGATATCTTAAGTCGTGTGGTCCGGTCGCCAGACCGATTCTTTGAACGCTCGAGCTTTTGGCTCATTGTTCTGGGACTGATTGCGGGGGTTGTGGCCGCCGCCGCCGGGGTGATTTCGGAGCAGTTCGTCAAATGGACGCCCACCACCATTTCTCTGCTTAGTGCGCACCAACGGGATGCCGTTCTCACAGGCGTCTTGGTCATCGCCGCGTTGGTATCGCGTTGGTTGAATCGCTACCCGTTGGGCCGAGGCAGTGCCGCCCGAGGTCAGGTCAGAGCGTGGACCTTCGCGGGCACGGGACGAGGTCGAACATCGTTGATGGCTACCTTGCTATTGATTGGAGCCGTGGCTATGATTACCGAAACGGCTTCGCTGGGTGGCACGATGGTGTATCAATACGGGGTAGGCATTAAACACGTCAGCTTTCATTCACCGTTGGTAAAGCATAAGCCAACTCCTTGAGCCGAGAACCGTACTTGACACCACAGCGCATAGTCCATAAAATAGACCTGTTCAGGTGTTGACAGTTTGTTGACACCATTGCAGGAGGGAGTTTTGGGATGTCCACGTATATGGCTAAACCTTCGGAGGTTCACCGCAAATGGTATGTCATCGACGCCGAGGGACGCCCCTTGGGGCGGGTAGCTACGGAAGCGGCCCGACTTCTTAGGGGAAAACACAAGCCGATTTTTACTCCGCACATCGATACCGGGGATCACGTCATTATTATTAACGTGGACAAGGTGGTTTTGACTGGCCACAAGTTGGACCAAAAGGTTTATTATCACCATTCGGGGTACCCAGGCGGCCTCAAACGGACGATCTATCGGAGATTAATGGAAAAGCGGCCGGGGTTTGTCGTGGAAAAGGCGGTTCGGGGCATGTTGCCTAAGAATCGATTGGGTCGCGCCATGTTCAAAAAGCTTAAGGTGTATCAGGGCAGCGAGCATCCACATGCATCGCAAAAGCCCGAAGTTTGGGAGGGGCAGTAAATGGCGATCGCACAATTTTGGGGCACGGGTCGCCGCAAAAATGCGGTAGCACGCGTTCGTTTGGTGCCGGGCACGGGTCGTATCGTGGTTAATGGACGGGACGTCGCCGATTATTTTCCGATTTTGGTTCTACAGACCATGGTTCGACAACCCTTGAAAACCTCGGACATGGAAAGCAGCTTTGACGTGCTGGTTCGCGTCGCGGGCGGCGGACTTTCGGGTCAGGCTGGAGCAGTGCGTCATGGGGTGGCGCGAGCGTTGTTGCGAGTGGACCCCGGATTTCGGATAGCTTTGAAACGGGCAGGCTTCTTAACCAGAGATGCCCGGATGAAAGAGCGCCGCAAGTATGGATTGAAGAAGGCACGAAAGGCACCACAGTTCTCCAAGCGTTAATGAACCCCCGGTCCTAGTACCGGGGTTTTTCATATTATGCACGCTGGCTGACAGACGCCCCCTAGCGACGATCGCGACTAAGAGAAAAATGGAGAGGATGGATAGTGGAGGTTGAGCGATGGATGGCCAACCTGCCCGATTCGGTACGAACGGTCATGAACCGGATCGAGTCGGCGGGATATCGTGCCTACCTGGTAGGCGGAGCGGTTCGCGATATGGCTTGGAAATATCCCGTATCGGACTGGGACTTGGCTACGGACGCGCCCATGGACGTGCTGCTTGCATGGTATCCGACTTTTCATCCTGGATGGCGATTTGGCGTGGTGGACGCCGGTCCTGGGATTGAACTGGCCATGCTGCGGGCCGAATCCGCGTATTCTGATAGACGCCATCCCGACCGCGTGCTGGCGATACCCGCCATTCGGCAAGACCTCATTCGTCGGGATTTCACGGTGAACGCCCTAGCCGTGAACGACCATGGTCTCGAGTCGGGAGCGGATACCGCCTGCAGTGATTTACAGAACAAGGTTTGGCGCGCGGTAGGGGCAGCCCCCACGCGCTTTGCTGAGGATGACTTGAGAATCTTTCGGCTGGTTCGTTTTCATATGACGTACGGCGGCACCATTGCGGAGGAGACTTGGCAGGCGGCGCGGGCAAAGTTGGGCGAGGGGATAACGGTCAGTCGCGAACGGCGATTGGCCGAGTTGCTTAAGATGCTAAGGGCCGAGCCGCTCAATTGGAAGAGCTACCGGAATCTTGACCTAGATCGCGGGTTTGAGCGACCACCGATGCAGATGCTCCCATGGAAATGGCCTCCATCTACTGAAGCGAGGTTGCTATACTGGATTCGACAAGGCTTTTGGGACTTCGATGGGGCCTGCCAATGGCTCGGTCGCTGGCCGCTGGCCAGGGGGCAGCGGCGCTCGCTTATCGACGCAGCCTACTGGCTTTGGAAGCAGCCTGAGCCAACCGGCTGGGCCTACGCTGCCAGGCTGGGCACCCCGGGGTCTGGGTTGTTAAGGGAAATGGCTCAAGCGCAAGGGTACGATGGAATCTTGGATGCGGCTCCTTTGGCCATAACACCATGGGAACTGCAGGCTAGGTTCGGACTGACCGGGCAAAAGCTCGGCGAGGCCACGCGCTATCTTAGGCACTTGGTGGCCCAGGATCCGGGCAAGAACCTTAGGGCCACCTTAGAGCGCGAGCTTAGCCTTTGGTTCAAGGGTTAGCCCTCATCCTCGTGCAAACCACACTCCGTTTTATCGAAACCTGCCCAGCGGCCCGCGCGAGCGGACTCGCCTGGTTTGACGGGGCGCGTGCAGGGTACGCAGCCGATGCTGGGATAGCTTTGATCGTGCAGAGGGTTATAGTCGAGCGCATGGTCGCGAATATAATCCCAAACCATTTGATCTGTCCAATAAGCCAAGGGATTAACCTTTATGAGCTGATGGCTTTGGTCCCATTCGACCAACTGAGCGTTTTTTCGCGTTGGCGCTTGCTCTCGACGTATGCCGGAAATCCACGCAGTTTTTCCGTCCAGCGCACGAAGCAAGGGTTCTAGCTTGCGTAAGGCGCAGCAGCGGTTGGGATCGCGCAACCAAAGCGCCTCACCAAACTCTTTGGCTTGCTCTGCCACGGTTTGGCGGGGACGGTAGGCCTGAAACCTTAACGAATAGCGGGATTGGATGCGTTCGATGAGTTGATACGTCTCGTCGAATAGAAGGCCGGTGTCTAAGCAGAAGACTTCAGGGCTGGGATTGACTTGGCAGGCCATGTCAATGAGAACGACATCTTCGGCACCGAAGCTCGAGGCCAGGGTTACCTCATGGCCGTAACGCTGATACACCTCGGCCAACAGATCCCTAGGATCCCTATCAACATATTCATCATTCCAGCGGCTGTAAGCTGTGTGGTCTGCCACCATCAAATAACGACCTCCTTGGCACTCAGGGATTACCCTATCTAGAGTATTATGAAAGTATCAGCCCGAGGTGCATGGGCACACAGGGGGTAAAAAGTTGGAAACGCTTTCGCCAAATCTCGTGCTAGATGTGCGCAGTCTAAGCTGTCCTCTCCCTATTATACGCACAAAACGCGCGATGGCTACTATTAAGATTGGTGAAGTGATCGAGGTCTTGGTGTGCGATCCGGGATCGTTGGCCGATTTTCCTGCATGGACGGAGCTGACTGGCCACACGCTGTTGCAAACCCGGCAAGAAGATGAGGTATATATTTTTGATATCCGTCGCACGAAGTAGACGCGCGCCAGGAAGAAGCCCTGAACGCATCCGTAATTTTCCCTCCAACCGACCATACTAGCTTGGGACGGGTATGACGTACGTCCGAGACCAAAGCGTGGGCGAGGCGGTTTGCGGTGAATATGCGGCGAAAGACCCTTGTGGCCGGGGTGGTGGCGGCGGCCGTGATGGGCGCAGGATTTCGAGATGCACCATCCCCGGAGTCGGCCCCACTGTTGGGCGGACGGACGATTGTGATCGACCCGGGTCACGGAGGGCTGGATCCCGGGAGTTTGGGTTTGAGAACACGTGAGTGCGATCTCAATTTAGCGCTAGCCAAGCGCCTTGGCGTGTGGTTTCGCGGCGCAGGCGCCAAGGTGATATTGACCTGGTCCGACCCCTGGCAGCTGCCCGCTACGCGGCGGCTGAACGTGCGCCAGCGTGTGGCCCTGATTAACGGCAGTCACGCCGAGGTTCTCATCGATATCCACTGCAACGCTGGGGGTGCCTATCGGGGACCACAGACCTTTTACTGGGGAGGTCAGGCCAGCTACACGTTGGCGAAGATGGTGCAAGATGAGCTGCAAGACTTTACTCACACTCGCCGAAGGGTCAGCCGCATCAACCAATATGTGCTGCGCTATGCCAGGATGCCGGCGATTAATGTCGAGGTGGGTTTTATCACCAATCCGAGCGAGGAAGGCAAATTGATGGACCCGACCTATCAGAGCCAGTTGACCAAGCGCATCTTTACCGGAACGGAACGATGGTTCCTACACGCGCCCTGGCCCGTATCGCTCCACCCAGAGCCGACGGATATGGAAATGTTGCGCCGCTAACGCGCGGTCTAAGAAAGGATGGTCGCGTCGGGCACTTCGTCGTATGATGGGGGATGAAAAGGGGCTGGCGAAATGGACAAGTGGAACGAACTGGCAATTAGTTTTCGGCGCGACCTCCATCAGATTCCCGAACTCGCCTTCAATGAGGTCAAAACTCAGGCCTATTTGGTCGATGCGTTGCGTGGCATGGGAATCGAGGCTAGAACTATCGCGGGTACGGGCCTTGTGGCGGATATTCAAGGAAGGACGGGCACACGACGGACCGTGGCCCTGCGCGCTGACATGGACGGCCTGCCTATTGCGGAAGAGACTGGCCTGGAATTTTCTTCCCGTCACCCTGGCGTCATGCATGCGTGTGGTCATGACGGACACATGGCCATGGTTCTAGCGGCAGCGGCCGAGCTGCAGGCGAGCCGGGATTTTCCCGGCCGCGTGCGTTTGATTTTTCAACCGTCGGAAGAGCAGCCTCCCGGCGGGGCGCCGCGCATGATCTCTGAGGGAGCCCTCGAAGGAGTCGATGAGATATACGGCCTGCATCTGTGGGCGCCTCAGGCAACGGGTACCGTAGAACTTGGTGACGGACCGAAAATGGCCAACGCAGATGAATTTAAGCTTCAAATCTCTGGTCAAGGTGGGCATGGATCGGAGCCGGAAGCCACCAAAGATGCCGTGCTGATTGCCGCCATGACGGTGGTGAATCTTCAGACCATCGTGTCGCGGATGGTGCCAGCCACGGAGCCTGTCGTGGTGAGTTGCGGAAAGATATCTGCGGGCACGACGTTTAATATTATTGCCGAGCGCGCGGAAATTTTGGGCACGGTGCGCACCTATGAGGCCACGATGCAGGCGGAAGTGGAAGCCGCCATTGCTCACATCGCTCATACTACGGCGGCCCTTTGGGGGGCTACGGCGGAGTTAACCTACTGGCGGGGATATCCAGCCGTCGTCAACCATGCCGAGGCCGTGCAGCGTTGGTTGGACGCGCTGAACGCGAAGCTTGAAGTCTCAAGCGGTCGCCCGAAATTAGGGGCCGAAGATTTTTCATATTACCTGCAGCACGTCCCCGGTGCCTTTATGTTTGTCGGTGCCAGGCCGGATGAAGGACCGGTGTACCCTCAGCATTCGTCCCACCTGCGCATCAACGAACGGGCATTAGCCATCGGCCGCGAAGCGCTGGTGGCGGTCGCCCGAGCCAGTCTTGAACGCGCTGGTTGAATAAAGATTCATAAACCTGTATGATAATGCGTGGAGGTGGGTTGTGGTGGTGGAACGGATAACCGAGACGATGGCAGAATTAGGCGGTCGTTCGGTCTTGTCTTTAAAAGAGTGGACGCCAAGCGAGATTAAGAGCGTGCTGATGACCGCGTCTTGGATGAAAGCCAACCCCAAGGTGGCGCAAATTCGATACGCCCTTTCGGGAAAGAGCGTGGCGATGATTTTTGAGTTGCCCTCAACGCGCACGCGCGTGTCCTTTCAGGTGGCGATTCAGTCGCTAGGCGCAGCCCCCGTCATCTTAGACTGGGACGAAAGTCAGTTGGGCCGTGGCGAGCCTATTCGAGACACGGCCAGAGTGATGTCCCGATATGTCGATGGCATCGTCATCCGGTGCCGATCGCATGAGACCATTCAAGCGTTTAAACGCTATGCCACGGTGCCGGTGTTTAACGCGCTTACCAACAAGGCCCATCCATTTCAGGCTTTGGCGGATGTCTTGACGGTATGGCAGCGCTTTGGCCGGATCACCGGGGTGAAGTTTGCCTATCTGGGTGACGGCCAAAACAACATGGCGCACTCGTACCTCACCGTTGGAGCCAAATTGGGCATGCACGTGAGCGTGGCGGCACCCAAAGCGCTTCAGCCCAGCGACGAGGTTATTGATTGGGCGCGCCAAGAGGCGCTGGTTGCTGGCGGGTCGGTAACCGTCACCGAGAGTCCCGAGGAGGCGGCATTGGGGGCGGATGTCATCGCGACCGACGTATTTACTTCGATGGGGGACTTTGGGGACCAAGAGGCGAAACGGCAGATCTTGATGCCCTATCAAGTGAATGGCGCGCGTATGCAAGAGGCGAAGCCGGAGGCAATCTTTTTGCACTGTTTGCCTGCCCACCGCGGCGAAGAGGTTACGGAAGACGTCTTAGAGGGTCCCCGTTCGGCGATCTGGGATCAGGCCGAAAACCGTCTCTTTGTGCAAAAGGCGGCCTTGCTCCAAATCCTAGGGGACTAGCAGAAGCCAGGCTCCCGTATTTTGGCACCGTGGCCGAACGTCGCCTAGGGCGATCTTCGGCCATCGCATGAGAGACCGATATTGGCCAATGACGGATATCGAGCATGGGTTGTTCTTGTCTCACGGTTGACAACTGCCCGCCGTTCTTTAATGATCGGGAGAGACAAGCTTGGAGGATGATGCGGTGCAGCTAGCCGATGTGTTTCAAAAACTAGAAGATGGGTCGAAACGCATTACGCCTCAGCGTGAGCAAATCATCCGCATCTTTGCTGACCATCCTGGGCAACCGTTTTCTGCAGAAGAAATTGCGCATCTCATGCGCGAACGTTTTGGCGATGTTGGTCTGGCGACGATTTACCGGACCCTGGAATTACTCATGGACCTTGAGGTGGTAACGCGGGAAACGGTGGGCGATGGACGATCCCATTACCAATGGCCGTTGGATGAAGGCCACAAGCACCCGGTGATGATCTGTCTTCGCTGCCAAAGTAGCACGAGGATCCCCGAAGACCACTTGCGAACGGTGGGGTCGTGGGCATTAAGTGTGTTGGAATTTCAACTGGTCGACTATGAAATGACCCTTTATGGCATTTGCCGGGTCTGTCATTTACGAGAACAACGACGGAGGCGTGGCCGTGAATCAATTTCTTGAATATGCTAGGTGAACGACCTGTAAAAAGGCACGAGCGTGGCTCGTCGAGGAAGGTGCGGAGTTTGAATCGCGCGATTTGATTAAAGATCCATTGACACGGGAGGAACTGCGGGAACTGGCCGAGGCGGCCGGCGGCTTGGAGGTGTTGATTGCCAAACGCAGTCCGAGCTACCCCCGGTATCGGGAGCAGATGACCTCGGAAGAGGGGATTTTAGCTGCCCTCACGGCGGAGCCGCGATTAATTCGTCGACCCATATGGCGTACTGCTGACGGCGTGTCCGTAGGCTTTAACGCTGAGGCTTGGACCAAATCCGAATGAAAGCCGAAGGCTTAGCGCATGAATAGCATGCCGCCAACCATGGCGGCCAAAATCACCCAGACCGCAGAAATCTTCAACCAACGAATGGCGATGAGCCCGGCGACGAAGAAGACGCCGGGCATGATCCAGCGTTTGGCGGGAAAGGCGGTGGGGATAAAGTCCACGACAAGGAGTACTAAGAGCACGACGACGATGGGTTTGACTCCTTGAATCAGTCCGTGTACGTAGGGATTTTTGCGGTAGCTGGTGAGTAGCTGGAACAGGCCCAACATGAGCACGAGGGAAGGCATCACGACCCCGACCAAGGCGGCTATCGCCCCCACCGGACCGGCGGTCTGCCAGCCGATGCTGGCGGCAAGTTTGGTCGCGATGGGCCCTGGTAGGGCGTTGCCTACGGCTAACATCTCGGCAAATTGCGCGTTGTCCATCCAATGATAACCGTCGACGGCAATGGACTGGATAAGCGAGATGGATCCGGGGCCGCCGCCATAACCCAAGAGGCCCACCTTAAAGAAGCCCCAAAAGAGGGGAAACCACCGCATCATCGGAGCAATTTCCCCGCGCCCTGGAGCCCAAACCCTTGTTCTCTCATCTTATCCAGCACTCTGATCCGCAAAATGATCAAAAATCGCGCGACTGGCGTGAGGTAAAATCACCATAGCCTCGTTATCCGGATGAAACCGCATATCCTCGGCGGCTTCGCTCATGATGGCGATGGCGAAGGTTCCCCAGGGCGTGGTAACCAAGCCGGCATCATTTCGCACGCCTTTCAGGGAACCGCTCTTGCTGGCTATGCGAACGGCCGGTTCCTGATCGTCCTCACCATTGAGCAGTTCATAGGGGAGGTATCGGGTGAGAAGGGTGTTATATTGCTGCTGAATTAAAATCTGGTCCATCGTCTCGGAGGCCTGAGCGCTAATTAGGGTGCGGAAGTGGATGCCCTTGAGCAATAGCACGAGGTCATGGGGAGTGGACAGGCCAAGGGGACCTGGCAGGGAAAAATCGATGCGTTTTTTAATCTCCGTGTTGCGAAGACCCAGCGCATGCATCGCATGATTGACGGAGGAGAGGCCAATT
Organism: Bacillota bacterium; assembly: GCA_021797635.1. Classification (GTDB taxonomy): domain Bacteria; phylum Bacillota; class Sulfobacillia; order Sulfobacillales; family Sulfobacillaceae; genus JAJZZI01. The sequence continues at coordinate 29,334 of JAJZZI010000128.1, forward strand.
TGTCGAAGCACCATGTTGGTAGCCACGTTATCGCTCACGGTAATCATCAAGGTAAGGACGTCCTTTAGCGATAAAGAGAGTCCGGGGGTGAGGGATTGAAGCACCCCGGAGCCTTCCACGAAGTCTGAAGCCTCCATCGATAGGGGGCTGTCTAAGCTAAAAAGGCCCCTTTCAACCTGACGGAGCGTTTCCACGAGAATCGGGAGCTTAATGGTAGACGCCGTTTCCATCGGTGCCATGGTGCCAAACTGCACGGTTTCCCCCGTGTTCATGTGCTCGGCAAAGAGCGCATAGCGCCCGGAAAAGTCATTTTGGATACGACTGAGCCGTTCTTGAACATTCATTTCTGAACCTCATTTCCTAACAGTGATCCGATCAGGCAACCAAAGAAGGGCTAGTCCATTTTGATGTTGCTACTGTGGGGCAAGCCTCCGCGCTTTTTGGGATCGAGATAGCCGCGAATGTGACCGAGCGCATTGCCGATTTCGCCAAAGCCGGTAGCAATCAACTTTTCCTTGCCTTCGTAAGCCACGACATCTCCCGCTGCATAGATGCCGGGCCGATTGGTGCGCATAGGACCCTCGACCACGATCGACGAACCATCCAACGTCAAGCCCCAGGTTTTCAGTGCGCCCAGATCGGGCAGGAATCCTAACGCGGCGACGACCGCATCGGCAACCACCACATGCTGGCTCTTATCACGATGGTCGATGAGCACTACGGATTCGAGTCGGGTACCTCCCTGAAATTCTGCGCATTCAGAGAAGGTGCGGATGCTGACTCGGGGATGTTCTTCAAGTTGCCGTACCGTTTCCTGCTGGCCGCGAAATTCTCCGCGGCGGTGGACCAAGGTGACATGAGCGGCCGGCTCGGCAATCGCCAAGGCCCAATCCAGGGCCGAGTCACCGCCACCCACGACGACGACGCGCTGGCCCTGAAAGTGACTCATGGCTGGCACAAAATAATGAATTCCCCTATCCACGAAGGGCTCGGCGCTGGCTTGAGGCAGCTTTCGCGGGGTAAACGAACCGAGTCCGCTGGTGATGAGGATGGTGCGGCTTTCGTGGCTCTCGCTTAAAGTGTGCACGCGATAGGCGCCATCGTCTAACATTTCCAAGTCGTTCACCGTTTGGCTGAGGCACACAGTGGGGTGGTAGCGCAAGGCCTGATCAATGAGCTGTTCGGCCAGATCTTTGGCTAGGACTTTGGGGAAGCCAGCCACGTCATACACGTATTTTTCTGGGTAGAGGGTGTATAATTGGCCGCCAAGTTGCGGCAGACTCTCGATGAGTTTGGTCTTCATCCCATGCAAGCTGGCCAGTGCTGCGCCAAATAGGCCGACCGGGCCCCCGCCGATGATGGTTACGTCATATCGATCCACGCCAATCAGCCTCCGTCAGGAAGGGGCTTAAGCCCACATGTCTTTATGTAAGCCCGAGCGCAATGCCGCTACTGTGAGCCTAGTATTTTCACCATACCATACCCCTTAAGAACTGGGCAACCAACTAAGTGGCAGAGCACGCGCAGGCGTGCTTTGCCATCGCATTGCGGTAGCCGATCCCTGCGTTCGTCAATCTGACCTGACCGGGGACTGAAGGTCTTGGCTGGGGCGCACGCTTAACTGGATGATCAACGCCTCGTTGGATAATATGGGGTCCTCGGCAAGCCCTAAGTACAATTGTCCGGCCTGCACAATGCCGAGCAC
>JAJZZI010000062.1 GCA_021797635.1 Bacillota bacterium
GCAATGATATCGTACGGATCTTCCGATCGCGGGTTGTCGGCGGTAAGCATCGTCCAATCGGCAAGCCGACCCGCCACCTGCCCCATCATGCCTCGCTTACCTTGGTCACGATCCCCGCCCGCGCCAAACACGACCATCACCTTGCCCAAAGCAAACTCACGCGCCGTGACCAGCACATTCTCCAAACCATCGGGGGTATGCGCATAATCTACGATGACGGTAAACGGCTGACCCATGTCGACCCGCTCGAAGCGGCCTGGAACTCCCGGTGAATGCGCCAAGGCATTGGCCATGACCTCCGCATCAATGCCGCGCACATAGCCTACCGCCATGGCCGCCAAAGCATTTTGGACGTTAAATCGGCCTGTCATCGCGAAACTAACCGGTTGACGGTGTCCATCCGGAAACACTGCCACGAATTCCACCCCGCTTCCACCAATCTTCAGGTTTTCCCCGCGAATATCCGCCCCGCGCTCAAGCCCGTAGCTCACGACCGGTACGGACACTTCTTGGGCAAAGCGGGAGCCATATGGATCATCATAGTTAATCACGGCCGCTTTTGGCCCTTTATCCATATCGTGTCCTAAACTGCGAAACAAATGGGCCTTAGCCTGGTAGTAGTCCTCGAAATCTTTGTGAAAGTCCAAATGGTCTTGGGTAAGGTTGGTAAAGACCGCCACATCGTAGCGCACCTCGGCGACGCGGCTTAGGGCTAGCGCATGAGAGGATACTTCCATCACCGCCGCTCGCATGCCGCGATCCACCATGTGACGCAATATCCTTTGCAAATCGGGCGCCTCCGGCGTCGTTCGCACCACCTTGAACATTTCTGGACCGATCAGCGTGTGCACGGTGCCGGTAAGACCACAGGGCAGGTCCTGCGCTTCCAAGATAGAGCGTACTAAGTGGGTGACCGTGGTCTTGCCATTGGTTCCCGTCACACCCACCATCCACAGGCGACGCGAAGGCGATCCGAAGAACACGTCGGCGACTTCCGCCATCGCGCGCCGCACATCTCGCACCACGACCCCCGTAACCCCTGCCGGAACCGCCTGGACTCGCTCCACCAAGACTGCTGAAGCGCCGCGCTGAGCCGCTTCCTGACAAAAAAGATGTCCGTCCGTACGAAATCCAGGCACGGCACAAAAGAGTTCTCCGGGTTCCACTCGCCTGGAATCGTATTGGATTCCCTGAACATCCCGCTCCGGATCTCCCGCCCACTCGATGGTGTCGAGCCCGCGGGTCAACGTTCGCAAGTGCACATAGAAGCCTCCCCCGACAATCGCCTACTCTGCGTCCACGTCCAATATCACGGTGGTGCCTGATTTTACCTGCGTCCCCGGCTTGATCGACTGCCGAGTGACGCTCGTGCCGACACCCCGGGCCGCTACATTGACGCCAATTTCGAAGGCAAGGCTTCTACTTTTGTCCCATGACAGGTGCCGAAAGTTCGGAACCGTCACCCATTCTAAGTAGATCCGCCTATGCCGTCCAAGGGTCAAACTTAGGCGCGTTCCTGCCGGACGCCAGCCTCCATATTGGATCGACTGAGCCACCACGATGTCGCCCACCCCTATAAATTGTACCGGAAACCCGCTCATTGCGGCATCATTTTCTGCACTGATAGGATCTAAGTCCACCAGGTCCGGCACCAGGCTCATTTCTCCCGGCTTGGGCCGAGTGACCGCCTCCGAGGGAGCGATCTTCCAGTATCTTAGAATATCGCGCAGGACGCGACTAAATATCGGGGCCGCCACCTGACCCCCATAAAAAGCGCCCCGAGGCTCGTCAACGTTAATCATGATGGCTACCTCAGGATTCGGCACGGGAGCGTAGCCCACAAACGAGGCAATGTACACCCCTTTAACCACGCGGCCGCCCACCACCTTTTGGGCAGTGCCGGTTTTTCCCGCCACGCGGTAGCCTGGAACCTGACCTTGCTTTCCCGTTCCCTGGCTCACCACGCGCACCATCATCTCTTGAACCAGGCGACTTACCTGAGGTGAGATGACCCTGCGCACCCGCTGACCATCTAACTTTTTCAACACGAGCCCCCCCGGACGCATAATCTCTTTGACTACGTGCGGCCTTAAGAGCTCTCCCCCGTTGGCGATGGCCGCCACCCCAGTAAGCAAATTGATCGGAGTGACGGTCAACGTTTGGCCAAAGGCCATCACGGCCAAGTCTAAGAGGGTGGCCCGAGACTGCCGAGGCATGATTCCCCTAGCCTCGCCAGGCAGGTCAATGTGACTCACGCCGTTTATCTGAAACGCATCAAGGGCTCGATAGAAGCGCTCTATGCCGAGGCCAAGACCTAGTTCCATGAAGCCGACGTTGCAGGAATTCATGACCACCTGGGCCAGGCTCTCAGGACCATGGCCCTGAGGACGCCAGCAATTGATTCTTCGGCCTAGCACGATTTTGAATCCCGGACAAAAAAACTGACTCGACGCCCCCACACTTCCCGCCTCTAGGGCGGAAGCCAGCGTAATCGGCTTAAAAATAGACCCAGGCGGAATCGCGTCCGAGACGGCCAACAGACGATACATTTTGGCATCGTATTCGCGAAAATAATTGGGATCAAACGATGGACGTTGAGCCATCGCCAGTACCCCTCCGCTTTTGGGATGCATCACCAACACGTTCACCGACTTGGCCCCAGTCTCTGCCATGGCCCGTTCACAGGCCCGCTCGGCGATCCATTGAATGTTGACATCTAGGGCCAACTTGAGCGAATCACCCTGCTTGGACAAGACCACCCGTTGATCCCCTTGGGCCAGCGCGTGCCCTAGGGCATCGTACTCCTCCTCCACCTTGCCCGGCTGGCCCAAAAGTTCGCGATTGTAGGTAAGTTCCACTCCGGCCAGTCCCTGATTATCAATCCCACAAAACCCTAAGACCGGTCCCGTCAAAAAGCCTTCCGGGTAATATCGGTTCGCCTCGGTGATTAAATGAATCCCTGGCAAGGCGTGCAACTGGCTCTTTACGGAGTCCGTCTCAACGGCACTTAAATGTCGCTTTAGCCACACAAAACCCTGGTGGCGACGAAGGCGCCGTAGGGCCAAGTCCGGTGCAATATGGACGAGCGAGGCCACCAAAATCGATTCTTGGAGTCGATCTTGCGTCTCGATCGGCACCGCATAGAGCGAGTATAGGTGATGACTTCCTGCCAGGAGCCGACCCTTTCGGTCGAAGATATTCCCGCGAAAGGCTGCCAAGGGAATTTCACGGAAGTGGATATCGTCGGCCAGCATTTTCAAGTGGGCGGAATGCAGCCCCTGAATGGTAAACAAGCGTCCGATCAGGGTCATATCAAAAAGCCCCACTCCAAGTAAGATTAGAAAATTTCTCCTTTTGGTGACCAGCGGTGGACGATCTGCCAGCAACGGGGTTCCCCCTGTCTTCAGACGAGCCTATTTCCTGATGGCTATGCCATCGACCCGGAAAACATGCCCAAACTGAGGCGCCTAGCCATGTTTGCTCGCCGTCCGCGGGTCAGCTCCGTTATTCCCCGTGGCATAGGGCTTGATCCCCCAATAGTGAAAGAGGAAGGTGGCGATATGCTGCCATACCGGAGCGGACACTTGATCCCCATAAAATAGGGAGCCCACAGGGTGCTTAATCATCACCAACATGATGAAACGCGGATGGGGTACGGGGCCAAATCCCAGATACGACGAGGCAAAGTCGCTGCTGCTGGTCTTGCCATTGACGATGAGTTGGGCGGTACCCGTCTTGCCGCCAATGACGTATCCTGGCACCTGCGCGGGGATTCCCGTGCCATAGGTCGCTTCTAGCACCATCATGTGTTCGATCTGCTGGGCCACGGTAGCCGAAACGGGTCGGTTCTCCACTTTGACAGGAGTTTTCTTAACCACTTGGCCCTTAGGATTCAAAATGGCTTTCACAATGTGGGGCTGCATCATGGCTCCATGGTTGGCAATCGTCGCGTCCGCCGCAGCCACCTGGATGGGCGTGGCCGCGAACCCTTGACCAAAACCCATCGTGGCCAGGTCGACCGGATTGACCTGAGATTCGGGTAGCCAGATACCGTTCGCATCACCAGGTAGGCCGACACCGCTAGGGTGGTTAAATCCGTAGGCCTTGACCATATTGTACAGGCGATGAACGCCTACATGCAGGGCGACTTCACCAAAGACTTGGTCTGAGGACAGTTCTAGCCCGCGCGTGAATGAAATCCAGCCCCATCCTCCCGGTTTCCAGTCGTTGATGCGCACCCCGTCGACCATGAAATAGCCCTTGGTGTAAAACATGCTGTGGGGCGTATACAGACCGGAGGTCAAAGCAGCCGAAGCGGTCACCGGTTTGAAAATGGATCCTGGAGGCACCACCGTCTGCACGCCGAAGTCCACCATCTCCCGGGAGGTCGCCGTATAGTAGTTGTTGGGATTAAAATTGGGATAGTTGGCTAGAGCATCCACGGCGCCGGTGTGAGGATTGAGAATAATCACGGTGCCACTTTGAGCATGGGCCCGATGAACCCCCCAGGCCAACCACTTTTGAGCCACCGCCTCAATATTGGCATCGATCGTCAATTGAACCGAGTCGCCGGGAACGGGCGGCTTGTAGGCAATTTGCCACTGAGGCATGGGATTTTGCTGCGGGTCGGTGTTGACTAACCAGGATCCCGCATGGCCCGACAGGAACGCGTTGTCAGCATATTCGATGCCCGCTAGCCCATTTCCGCTCGAACCCACCATGCCTAAGACCTGCGAGGCCAAGGTGCCGTTGGGATATTCGCGGCCACTCACCTGAGTGACACTAATGCCAGTCAAGCCTAAGGCGGAAATCTTGGCGCCCACTTGAAGGCTAACGGAACGGTCTAAGAGCGCATAGGCGGTCTTGTGGTCAAGTACCTGTCCTAAAAGTTTCGCGGAAAAGGGCAGATACCTCGCCAAAATTTTCCCTGTGCGCATGGCCGCCTGCTTGCCATGGGCACCGGTGTCGATATACTGGGGCGCAGCTACCACCTGGTCCCGTGGCACGTCCATGGCCAACACCGTGCCATTGGTATCGACGATATCGCCCCGAGTGGCGGGCAGAGTCAAGCGATGGATATGAATGCTGGCCGCGTCTGCCGTCAAAACGGGCGCGTGCACGACTTGGATCAAAACCAGGCGCACGATCAGCCAGGCCGAAGCCATGGCCATCACGAACAACATCTCCAACGAACGAAATCGGATCGACTGGTGCCGCTGGCGAAGATTCTTCATTCGATTGCGCGGGAATCCTCGGTCTTGCCACCGCGACGAAGCATCGCCGGGCACGATTTCAGGCCAGTGAACCATGGCGTGACAGGTCGACCCTGCCCCATTCCCGCTCTCCTTTCTGCGATGCTATCGTGATATGCGGCGAGCCATGGGTTGGACAATCGAACTCCCACAGGACCTCGGCTCGACCTAATTATTTAGGCGGAGGTGGCGGACTTCCCCGTTAGTGCTCTGCGCACTTGAGAAAACCACAGGGAGAGGACATTCCCGACCCCTCGACGCGATGTGTCGGATACCACCGATCGGGTGTGAACGACCAGCGGTTGGTGAAGAACGACGTGAAACCGTCTGGCGTCGCGGCTCAAGACATAAGGCGTCGTCTTTTGCGAAAGGGCTAGTCCCATGCTTTGCTGCTGGGTAATCAGGCTGCTATAGGTTTGTTCCAAATGGTCGACCTGGTAGGCCATCTGCATCACGTGGACGGCAGCAAAGGTCACAATCAGACCAGCCAGCCACATGCCCCCAATCCCATACACGGTACGCGCTGTCGGCCGAAGATGCCGGCGCCGACGCTTGGTGGAGGAAGGTTGGTAAATCGGCATTTCGCGCAAGCGCTCTTGCCAGGTTCGGGCCAGGGTGCCCTCATTGTATAATTCTCGTTCGGCGTCGATCATGATTCGATCTCCTTTGCAATTATTCCGTGAGCTTTGGCACTACATGTTGAATTTTGTCGTCCGATAGCGCTAAAAAATCCACGCTGCCGTATCGCTCTAGCTTAACGTTGGAAGGCGCGAAGCTTGGCTGAACGTGCGCGCGAATTAACCTCGGTTTCCGTCTCGTCGGGCACCACCGGATGGGTGGTAAGCACCTTGCCCATGGCGTTTTGCTGCCACTCGCGAAATTGATGCTTCACAATCCGATCCTCTAATGAATGAAAACTAATCACCACCAGATGGCCATTAGGATTTAGCACGCCAAGTCCCGCCTCTAGACCATCTTTCAGGGCTTCCAGTTCATCGTTGACCCAGATGCGTAGCGCCTGAAAGGTCCGACGCGCGGGATGACCGCCCGTACGCCGCGCTGAGGCCGGAATGGCCGCTTTAACCACTTCGACCAGTTGTCCGGTGGTCCTAATCGGTTCCAGCGTGCGAGCCTCGACAATGAACTGAGCGATGCGACTCGCCCAACGCTCTTCACCATAGTCTCTAAGGGCTGCGGTGATTTCTTGGCGAGATTTCATGTTGACCAGCCTGAAGGCGGTAACGGGATTTTCTGGGTCCATGCGCATGTCCAAGGGGGCATCGACATGGTAGCTAAAGCCACGCTCCGGCACGTCAAATTGGGGAGAAGAAACGCCTAAGTCAAAAAGGACGCCATCGACGCCGTCGATCCCCTGTTGAGCCAGCACGTTCGGCAAATCGCGAAAGTTTTGCGCATAAAAACTGACCCGTCCATCGAAGGGGCTCAGAACACGCCGAGCTTCCGCTAGAGCGGCGGGATCTTGATCGACCGCAATGAGGTTGGCCTGAGGCAGTCGGTCGAGTAAAAGGCGGCTGTGGCCTCCACCGCCCACAGTGGCATCCAGATACCAGCCTGCTGGATCGGCAGGCCAATAACTCATTACGGCATCTGGCAAGACACTGACATGTGTAAATGCGACCATGCTCGAATCCTCCCGCCCCTTGGTTTAAAAACCCAAGTCCACCATTTGCTCCGCCAACTTCTCGTAATCTGCCTGGGTTTCCTCTTGGTAGCGCTGCCATCGCAGGTCGGACCACAGTTCGGCCCGGTTGGAGACACCGACCAGGACGCACCCCTTATCGATCTCGGCGTACTCCCTAAGTCTTCCCGGAATGGTGACCCGCGATTGCTTGTCCATCTCAACATCCTGAGCTCCCGCTAAAAACAGCCGGGTAAAAGCTCGTGCCCCTTGATTCGTCATGGGTAAAGCGCGCAGACGCTCTTCTAGCTTGTTCCACTCGACCATGGGATAGAAGAACAGGCATCCATCCAACCCCTTGGTGATGACAAATCGGTCGTGAAGGTCGTCCCGAAAGCGGGCCGGAATGATGAGGCGTCCCTTGTCATCGAGTCCATGTGAAAACTCCCCCATCATCATCCCGGCCACCCCCTTTACTCCACTTTGCTCCACTTCACTCCACTGATAGCCAGATTCGCCCTCATCGGCTCGCATTCCTGCTTGAAACCAAAGTTTTTTGTCTTACAATATTTCTCGTCCAGCGACGTGAATTTGCCCACCCGGCCAATATCAGCGCTATCTCCGGGGCGTTCCCCAATATTTTCCTACATGTCACGGATTTGTCGTTTGACAGCAAGGCGTGCACTTCCTATAATGCATAAGGTCAGTAGCAATCATGGTGGCGAGAATAAGGGTCAGATGGGGATGTAGCTCAGCTGGGAGAGCGCCGCGTTCGCAACGCGGAGGTCACGGGTTCGAATCCCGTCATCTCCACCATTTTTTAGCTAATTCATGATATCCTGGGAATTAAACCGCATGATGGAAACGGACAGATTCGAAGCGCGGGGCTATCCTCGCCACCCCGCATCACTGAGACTTTGGTGGCGATCCCTGCAATAACGCAGATCGGGCCCCGCCAAATCACCAAGGGCCCGCTTGAAATCGCTCAAACTCCTTCGTCTATGACAGATAGCGGTTGAAATGGGCTAGGGTTCTTGCCCAGGCATCGCGAGCGGCCAATACGTCGTAGGAACGTCGGGTGTCGTTAAAAAAGGCGTGGCCCGCATCCTCATAGATTTGGGCCTCAAAGATCTTGCCGTGTTCCCGCATCTTGGCTTGAACTTTAGGCACGGCATCCGTGATGCGATGATCCTGTCCCCCGTAAAAGCCATAGACGGGGCATTTCACCCGGCTTAATTCGGCCTCATCGGGTGCCTGTCCGTAATAGACCAGCGCAACTTTTAGGCGAGGCTCCAGGACGGCCAGCTGAAACGAAAGCGCCCCTCCCATGCAGTATCCGGTGCTACCTACGGGCTTGCCTTGGCTAGCCGGGTGGACCGATAGAAAATCGATCCACGATCGGAGATCCATGGTCATGGCTGCCATATCCCTGGGACCAAAGAGCACCGACTGGGTCTCTTTGATCCTATCGGCCTCGTCTTTCGGCCTCCCGCTCAGGCTCTCCTGCATCGCCTTCGGGTCGTGCCAGACGGTGGGCGGAACGGTGTCAAGAAACGCTTTGAACTCCTGAACGCGCGCCGAAGACAGCGCCTCGGGACGCCCTCCCCGCGAATAGAGATCGGGAGCCAGGGCCACGTATCCGGCTGCGGCCACGCGGTCCGCAAGATCTTGAATATGTTCGTCTGGTCCCCAGATTTCTTGGATGACCAATACCGGCGACAACGGTATGCTGGCAGCCCTCGGAACGGCGAGATAGCCCAGTATTTCTTTGCCATCACGCTCATGGCTAACCCATCGTCGATCTAATTCCACGGTCGTTCCCTCCTTGCGAGCCCCCTACTCGGGCTCCCCATCATCTTAGCAAACCTGCAGTCGAACGCCGTTATTTCCAGTAGTGGCTTACCACTTTGGCCGGCCCTTTGGCAATGCCGGAGAGCCGCAGCACGGTGTCTCGGGTAAGGTTAAAGGAATAGTGGACGTGTCCAACGTTCACCGTCTCGCTTTGGCTCAAAACGCCCGGCTGTTTTTGAATCAACCACGTGTGCACGTTTACGGCAGATGGGAGTTGATACGTTACCGTCATGGTGTAGGTGGCAGGCGGATCGCTCTTTCGCATCCGCACGGGCATGGTAATGTGCCCGCCAAACCACGTCTTATTCTCGGTGGCATTGGCATACGTGGCCAAATATCCGTTTTCCCCCGTCATCGCGATCAACTTGGACCCCATCGGCGCGTAAACCCGAATGTACGCCCGGTACGGAGCCACCGTCCAGCCATTGTACACGGCAGGGTTGGTCCAGGTAATTTTGGTGGTGGCCACGTTTTGCCCTGCACTATTTTTGACGACGGTCGTGTCAACGGCCTCATGGATGAAGTAGTTGTCCTTGTGGCCACCAATGTTTTCATCGACCACCTGAAGATAGTTGCCGTGGGCAGGGATCTTGGTGGGGATGACGCCCCCCCAATTGTAGTGGCGAACGAACTGCTCAGCGGCAGGATGATTAAAGTAAAAGGTCACCAGCTTTTGGTTGAGCGAGCTGCCCACCGACCCAATGATGGAGGCAAGCGTACTGCCGTGCGCATGCATCATTTTGCTCAACAACTCTTTTAACATGACCCCGATGAAGGCCTTGCGCTCGGGTCCGGGGAAGCCCGCCTTCTCTGAGAGGTACTCCATCTCATAGTTGGCATTTTGACGCGTGATATGCACGTTGTACGGAGCTGGCAAGTACAGCCCGCCGACGTCACCAATCAGGCGGTCTACAAACCAAGTGTCGATAAAGACCATGCCATTGACCGGCGGCATCGAGGTCATGGAGTGATAGAACTGGTAAATGTTACTGGCACTGAGGGGAATGTCGGGAGAGGTGTTGGCATCGCGCATATAACTGATGGTGTTGCCAAAGGCCTGCTGAAACATGGGGTTGGCCGGCGGGAAATAATGTCCATTGGGCAACGAATAGATGTCACGGGGCAAGATTTTGCCCATCTTGCCATCACTAAAGGGTAAAAATGCGTAGGCCGTCATGAAGCCGCCCCCAGGGCGCAGCTCGCCGCTGTTTTCAAAAAACAGCAGGTATTTCTTGGCACTGGGAATGCCTAAGATGTTTTGGATCGCCGGTATTTCTTTTTCAATCCCGGGAAGATTATTGATGACGGCGTTGCTCACACCCTTGATGGCGCGCACTTCGTGAACCGTATGAGGACCTAAAACGGCCAGTGAAGAGGCATGCACCAACTGAAACTGGCGGTTGGCAGCCACTAATGAAGGATAAACTTTGTTGAGTTGGGGAACGACCACCGGCAGAGCCTTCACCACGGCTTGGATTTTTTGCCTGCCGGTCATGGCGGTCGGGGTTACCTGGTGCGCCGTAGCCCGAAAGCCAAACAGGGGTGCCACCCGGTTTAGGGTAGGCAAAACCGAATTGATGGCGGTGACCCCTTCGCCGCCAGCCAACATCAAGTGGTGCAAGGCCACGTAGGGAGCCTTGATACCAGGAATGACGGTGAGGTAGTTCAACCGCGCCATGCTAGGTTCCATGGCGCGCAAATGCGCGGCCAAGGGCGACATCTCGGCCGTCATCGCCGCCCAGTTCTTAGCCTTTTCCTGGTGGCTGATTTGCCTAAGCTCCCGTTTCATGGCCAAGGCGTTCACGCCTAAGTGAACCAGCGGGCCCACCAAAAACGCGTAGACCACCGCGGCTCCGGCCGCGACGTAGGTGCCTAGCCTCCACCATATAATTTTTTTGCCCTGCTTCTTATTACCTGATTCTGTCCGTGAAGGCGTCGCCATCTTCTTGTTTCCCCCTTGAACCCACACCCGGTGTCTGACACGGCCTCCAAAAGGTCGTGCCTATTGTAACATGGCCCGCAAATCGTAAAAAATCCAACTATCCCCTGGATCTCCATCGGTTGGCGATCCTAGTATATGGGCCGGCCTGCGGCTAAAGCCATGACGGTATAAAATCCCCGAAAGCACTCTGGCATCGATTCAAAGGTTTGCGCCACGCGAGTACCGCTTACCCGTTCCATATAGGGGCAGAACATGGCCCGGTCCGCCATGTCACTGGTCATCAAGTCCACTTCCAAGCGAAGGGGGTATTTCACCAAAAACGGCTCAACTTGGCCTCGAAAATACTTCGCCAACGCGCCCGCCGCTTTGGTGCGAAGGCGCGTGTGCGCTGCTTCGAGGGGCACTAACCATGCGGAGCGACGGCTCTGAGCCTCTTTGACCACGGCGGTCTCCACCCAGGGCATTAAGGCCACCGCCTCATCCGCCACCGCACGGTCTCCGCTGACAAAGATCACCGGAACCTCTTGGCTGCCCGCATAGGCGGCGTTAATGCCCGTTTCGCCCATGAACCGCTGATTGATTGAGACGTGCCGAATTTCAGCGGAGTAGGTATGATCCATGATCGCCTGTTTAGTGCCCGCCATCGCATGATAGCCTACAAAGAGGGCGAAGTCGGCCTCGTCCACGCCAGCGTTCATGGAACCTGGCTTCGTGCCCCCCGAGATCAATTCCACTTTGGGGGGAAGATCCTGCCAGGAAAGGTTTAACATCCCATCATGAGAATCGTTGACGATAATCCGGCCCACCTGGCCGTTCTCTTCGAGGGCCTCGAGCACCGCCCTTAGATCCGCCATCATAAGACTGCGGCTCGCCTCATAGAATCGTCCTCCTACCAGCAGTTGCTCCCGGTCCACCAGGCCGCTGATCCCCTCCATGTCCACCGATATCCATGCGGTGCTTAAGCGCCTCATCCTCATTCATCCCTTCTGGCAATGGCGTCTGAACCCAATGGTACGCCAAATACCCACTGCGTCCGACTACTCGCGACCCTTCGAGCACTTCGACACCGAGCATCAACCGCGATCGGTCCTGCCACAGCGACAGGGGCCAGGAAACGGCTAAGGTTTGCTGGGCGACACGAGACCGCAGGTCGCCAATCGCTTCCCCGAGCAACTCGCCCGTCTCGAGATCAAAGCACCAGGTGTCCGGTGCTTCGCCGCCTGGCCAATGCATGCGAACCACGGCGCGGAGATTCGGTCTGTCCCGATGTTCTTGCCAGCGCAGGCGTAGATATCCGTAGCCCTCGCTGCAAGACCACTCCAAGCGATCGATTATATTCACACCCTTAGCCATTCGAGTCATGAAATCGCCTTGGGGCATGGCATAGGCGATGGTATCCTCCGCGTTCCAACCCTGCAGGGGAAGCCTCGGGTCTTTCCCCTCGGCTCCCTTAATCGTCCGCGTCGGGTCCACCTCAAAAGCTTCGGTGGAACGCACGAAGGCCAGCATGTACGGTTTGATCAATTCCATCTGACTGGTGTAGATGGTCATGGTCCGCTGCTTGGATTCGATCGCCGCTTGATTAAGCACGGTTTTGCGCCAGATCCTGCTTGGCTGGTTTAGTCCGTTAGGAGGCCTCTGCTCTAAATGCGTTCTAAGGCCAAGCGGCATAGGCCAGGCCGGCCAATGCACCAGGTAGCTAAGCACCGTGGCTTGAAGGGCCCAAGACCGGCCCTTGGCTTCAGCGGAGAGGAGAGCCAGCCGGGCGAAACTATGGGTAGCCCAATGATCGGGGTGACCATCTATCGGATGGGGCAGGACCACGATTCGGGGCTGAACCTGGTCCATGATTTGGTGGACAATAAGCCAAAGGTCATGACCGCGATACGTTAAGGCACCCCCGGCAGCATCTAAGTAAGGAACGGCATTTAAGGTCGTGGTGGGACTCTCAAAGGGATCGAACCAATGGCTGCGATAGAGCGCATCCAAGCCTCCGTCAGGAAATCCCAGAAAATGAATCTGGGACGACTCCACTCCGAGCGAGGTCAGAGCATTGACGGCCTCTTTTTGACGTTCATAGCCTAGATGAAGGTATTCTTCCGGCGTCACGGTCAGGGAAAGATAGTACCGCTGAGCGTCTTGCACAAATCCGTCGCCCGAGGTGAAAAACAGCACGTGCACCTCGTGGCCAGCGGCAACGGCCATCGAGATGAACCCGGCCGCGCCTAAACATTCGTCGTCGGGATGGGGGGCCACCACGAGAATGGGCCCCGGTGCGAGGGACGACAAGACTAAATCATGGTGGTGCATCACATCACGATCAAGAGCGGGTCTCCTACCGCGACCGACTGCCCTTTTTCCACCAAAATTTGCCGGACATGCCCCCCCATGTGGGCGATAATCTCATTTTCCATCTTCATTGCCTCAAGAATCATCAAGACCTGGCCGGAGGACACGACCTGACCCTCAACCACCTTGATATCCAAAATAGTGCCCGGCAAGGGAGCACTAATCGCCAAGACGTCCTCGCTCACTATAGGTTTAGGCGGTGAGATCGTCACCGGCGGGGCGGGCTCGACCGCCTTATCGACGACCACCTGGTCCACTATCTCTTCCGCTTCGACTTCAAACCACTGCTCTGCCACTCGTATCCGAAACTTTCGCACCGACACCCTCATCATCCTTTATCGCAAGCTAAATTCTGTTGCCCTCGGTAAAGCGTCGTTGCCAACGCCACAAAGAGGCCGGGGGCCACGCCTCGATAGCTTTGGCCGACACCTTCAAATTCGGCGGCTCTGCCTCTTGGCCTCCCCACATCAACAACACCGCGGCGGTGATCGCCGCCCTGAGCTTATCATCTGCAGTCACTTCGCGAGCCATGGGGCTTTACCCTCTCCTCATCCATTTCCCCTGGCCTGGATTGTTTCGGTCCTCCATTACAGGGGAATATTCCCATGACGCTTGGCTGGACGCTCATCGCGCTTGTTATATAAGGCCATCAACGCGCGAATCACGTGGTGGCGCGTGGCCTCTGGATAAATAACGGCGTCGACTTGACCGTGGGCAGCGGCCACATAGGGATGAGCAAACCGTTGCCGATAGTCCTTGGTCTTCAAGCGTCTTGCTTCGTCTGGGTCCTTCGCTTGGCGAATCGACTCCCGAAAGATAATGTTGGCCGCTCCTTCGGGTCCCATCACGGCGATCTCAGCACTCGGCCAGGCCAACACCCAATCGGAACCCACTGAACGACTACACATGGCCAGGTAAGCCCCTCCATAGGCCTTGCGCAAAATCACGGTCACCTTGGGCACCACGGCTTCGGCATAGGCATACAGCACCTTGGCACCGTGACGAATGATTCCCCCGAACTCCTGTTGCGTACCAGGAAGGTAACCCGGCGTATCCACCAAGGTCACCAGCGCCAGGTTAAAGGCGTCACAAAAGCGCACAAACCGTGCCAATTTATCACTCGCATTGATGTCTAAGGTGCCCGCGAGAACCCTTGGCTGGTTGGCAATGATGCCAACGGGTCGCCCGCCCATTCGGGCGAGCCCAATAACCAAGTTGTCTGCATATCCGCTTTGTAATTCAAAGAAAGATCCCTGGTCTACCACGGTCTCGATGACCTCTTTGACATCATACGGCCGCGCCGAATCCTCGGGCATTAAGCGAGCAAGATTCTTGCCCAGCCGATCGTAGGGGTCGTGGATGTCGACCGTCGGCGGTTCTTCCACGTTGTTCGCCGGCAAGTAGCTTAACAGGCGGCGAACCAGGCCCAGCGCCTGATCATCACCGTCTGCGACCAGGTGAGCCACCCCGGATTTCTTCAACTGCGTCTCGGCTCCCCCGAGGGCGTCTTGGCTAACCGCTTCCCCGGTCACACTCTTAATCACTTCAGGGCCGGTGATAAACATCTGCCCCGTACCTCGCACCATAATAATCAGGTCGGTGAGCGCGGGCGAATAGACCGCTCCTCCGGCACTAGGACCCATGATCACGGTGATCTGGGGTATTACCCCCGACGCCCAGGTATTGCGTTTAAAGATCTCGCCATAGCCGTTTAACGCATCGACACCTTCTTGAATTCGAGCCCCTCCTGAATCATTGAGCCCAATGATGGGAACACCCGATTTCAATGCGAGATCTTGGATACGCTGAATCTTAACCGCGTGCATCTCGCCTAACGATCCTCCCAAGACGGTAAAGTCCTGGGCAAACACATAGACCACCCGCCCGTCGATGCGGCCACATCCCGTAACCACTCCGTCGGCTGCTGCCCTGACGCCATCCATACCGAGCTCTGTCGCCCGAGATTCAATGTGTGCCCCAATTTCTTCGAAACTATCCGGGTCCAGCAAGCACTGAAGACGCTCCCGGGCGCTAAGCTTGCCTTGGCCATGCTGTCGCTCGACGCGCTCGGGTCCGCCCATGGCATGAATCCGCTCTAAGCGCCTGTCGAGTTCAGCCGTCTTGGCATCCCTGTTGCTTTCTTGGTTCGCCATCGTCTACCTCAGCCATCCGCGAACCCGCATGGCCTGGGCCACGCGTTCCACCGCCACCAGATAGGCGGCTTTTCTCAAGGTCACGCCAAACCGCTCGTGCATTTCATGCATGGCACTCATCGCATCGACCATGTATTCCTCCAGGCGTCGGTTCACTTCGGATTCAGACCAGTAAAGCCGCGTTTGATTTTGCACCCATTCAAAGTACGACACCGTAACGCCTCCGGCATTGCCCAGCACATCGGGCACCACCATCACCCCTTGCTCGAACAAAATCGCATCCGCCTCTGGCGTGGTTGGGCCGTTGGCTCCCTCTCCCACGATTCGGGCACGAATGTTTTTGGCGTTATCCGCCGTGATTTGATTCTCGAGCGCAGCGGGGAACAAGACGTCCACCGGCAGTTCCAAGAGGTCTTGATTGCTGATCGGCTCGGCACCGGAAAACCCTGCCAGCGTCCGATGCGTCTTTTTGTACTCCATTAGTTGTCCCATGTCGATTCCGCCCGAATTGTACAAGCCTCCGTCTTTGTCGGACACAGCGACCACCGTCGCACCAAGATGATGGCAAATCTCGGCGGCGACCGAGCCCACATTGCCAAATCCCTGGACGGCGACCACACTCTTCGAAAAATCAATGCCTAGGGCTAAAGCCAACTGCCTGGTGGCAAACACCAGCCCCCGTCCCGTGGCCTCCACCCGTCCGCGCGAGCCCCCTATCACCAGGGGCTTACCCGTAATCAAGCCAAAAGTGTTTTCCCCGCGGATCCGACTGTACTCGTCGACCATCCACGCCATAATTTGGGGGTTGGTGGACACATCCGGGGCAGGAATATCCTTGTCCGGTCCGATCACTAGGGAGATGGCGCGAATATATTCCCGGCTGAGGCGCTCAATTTCCGCTTCCGATAACTGGTCCACATCGCAACGCACCCCGCCCTTGCCTCCCCCATAGGGTAGGCGCAGCAAGGCACATTTTACCGTCATCCACATCGAGAGCGCCCGCACCTCGTCGGCATCGACATTAGGATGAAATCGAAGTCCGCCTTTGGTGGGACCGAGCGCATCGTTATGCTGTGAACGGTAGCCCGTAAACACCTCCAAGCTACCATCGTCGCGCACCACCGGAACCGCGACTTCAAAAAATCGCATGGGTTGTTTAAGCAAGTCAAAGACGGCCGCCTCTAAGCCTAAGATGTCTACGGCTTCTCGAAAGCTCTGCTGGGCTCTAAGGTAAGGATTCAGCGAAGAATCTGCCAACTCAAGACGACCTCCCGTCGCAACCGAGTGTAGTAATTATGACGAGCTGGCATCTCCTTGATAGCGCCCACCAATGGCACTTTTCGTCACCGACAGAATCACGCCCTCAGCCACTTCGACCTGAAATCCCCGTTCCTCGACCGCGCGGATGGTGCCAATAACGCCGCCGATCGTGACCACCCGGTCACCCACGCTCAGCGATGACTGCATCTGCCGCTTTTGCTTTTGTTGGCGAGATTGCTGGGTGAACATCCACACAATCATGGCAACAATCAAGAGTAAGAAGATAAGGTAGGATCCTCCAATCCCGCCCTTGCTGGCAGTCGCAGCCGCACTTGCTAGATACACCGTACTTCGCCTCCTTTTTTCATTTCGCTAGCTCATCATATCTCGGACCCGTACGGAAGTAAAATCCATCTCATAGCAAAAACGCCGACTGGCCCAAGGCTCCGGCGTTTTTACTGAGGCGCAGCAGCATATCAAACGACCTTCACGGACCGCTAGAGGCCGCGAGCACGCCCGAACGGCTTAAAATTCGTGGCAGCGCCGACTCCTCAGGCCTTTTACCCGCTGCAGAAAAGCTTCTCGCAATTAAGAGGGAGCGACCGATCGATGCGCCCACATGCGAATACTGGGCGGGGCTGCCATGGGTCTCTGCGACGACCACGTTGATGCCCCATTTCTTTTTCCTGACCAACGTTACCTCGGCTCGTGCCAAGGCCTTGAACCATGCTCCGGATCCTTGGCCGACCACGCCCCCCACTAACACATAGGGTTCTTCCGCTGAGACCATGTGGTCAGCTACCCCAATGCGGGTCAAGGTCAGCGCAGCCGTCTTGGCCGGCATGCCCATCACCTTAGCCTGCCGCAACAGTCGCCGCCCGGCGGGGTTAAAAGCCTTGGTCGAAACCACGCGTCCAGCCTTGGATACGCCAAAATCGATACTCGGCGCAAAGTCAAGGCTGAAAGCCGCTACGGCTGGCGGAGATCCAAAAAAGTGGGGTCCCGCAACCCCAATCGCAACCAACAGAATGGCCGCCGCCACTGCCGATGGGGCATAGCGGTAGGGGCCTTGCCTCGATTCCAACCACACTTCCTGGCCGACGGATGCCGGATGATCCAGGCGAACCTTTTGAAACTTTCCCCCGGGCAACAACACGATCGTCCGGTGACCTTCCACTGCCATGACCAGCGCTCGCTCCCTCATGGTCCAGCCCCCGCTTCCTGGTTCAACACGTACTCCTTCAAGTAAGGGAAATCATGGATTAAGACCAATACGACTGCCATGATATAGCGTCGATGCCGTTCCACCGTCTTGCGACGCACGCCCGGAATTTCCGCCAATGCCTTTAAGGGCAGTTCGTGGCGCTCGGCCACCGACTCACGCATCTTCTCATTCTGAGCCACCAAGCGGGCGATCTGAATGGCTCTTTCGCGAGCGTCACGATGTTTAGGGCACCCCTCAGCAAGTTCCTTAAAAGAAATGCCATGGCGGTCTAGCACTTCCTCGAACTCCTTAATCTCTTGGCGCCGATTCTCCTGGTCTTCGGCAATCGCCCAGGCCACTTCGGCCACGCGATCCATAGCCGGGTTGCGGACCTCGCCTTCCGCATCCTCGACTTCCAATTCCGTCCAGGTCAATTCTTGCGAGCTAGGCTTGCTGCGTCGAAAATAGTCAACCAGGCGCCGTCGCACCACGGTTTCCGCAAACGACAAGAAGCCCCCTCGATCCGTCCGGAATCCGTCAATCGCCTCATTGAAGGCCATGAGTGCAACACTAATCTCTTCGTCCACGCCCGGACGCAAATAGCGGCCCGTGGCCCGACTAGCCACCTTCAAAATAAATGGCGTAAACTCCCGCAACAGTTGGTTGCGGGCTTCGGCGTCGCCTAATTGTGCCGCCATCACCGCGCTATCTGCGGTGGGGCGTCGGTTCCACTTCAACCCCAAAGCGGTTCACCCGCCTTATAGATTTATTCGCCGCTCGCTAGTTAAATCGGGGGGCCTTGACAAACTTCTTTGGGCACTTCGATACCCAAGTGCCCATACGCCCGCGCCGTTAAGGTCCGTCCCCGGGGAGTGCGTTGGATGAACCCTTGTTGCAGCAAGTAGGGCTCGTACACATCTTCCAGGGTACCGGCCTCTTCGCCTACGGCAGCCGCCAGCGTCTCAAGACCGACGGGTCCACCACCGTAATCCCTAGCCATGTGCATCAAAAGCCTACGATCCACCACATCTAAGCCTAGGCGGTCCACGTCTAACAACTTGAGCCCTTCGCGGGCCACATCTAACGTGAGTACACCATCTCCGCGGACATCGGCATAGTCACGCAGCCGCCTAAGCAGTCGGTTGGCAATCCGAGGGGTCCCCCGACTTCGGCGCGCCACTTCATCGGCGGCCTGATCGTCAATGTCACACCCCAGCACCCGCGCCGTGCGCAGCACAATTTCGGTGAGCTCCTGACTACCATAAAAGTCTAGATGCACGACCACGCCAAACCGATCACGCAGGGGTGCCGCAATCATCCCTGCCCGGGTAGTGGCCCCAATCAACGTGAATCGAGGCAATTCCAGCCGCATGGCACGTGCGCTTGGACCCTTGCCTAAAATCAAGTCTAAGGCGAAATCCTCCATCGCCGGATACAGCACTTCCTCGACCGGACGGCTTAGACGATGAATTTCATCCACAAACAACACTTCGCGCTCATTAAGGTTACTAAGGATAGAGGCGAGATCTCCAGGTCGTTCGATGGCCGGACCCGAGCTAATCCGCATGTTGACTCCGAGTTCATTGGCAATAATTTGGGCCAGTGTGGTTTTGCCTAGGCCAGGTGGGCCATAGAGCAGAACATGATCGAGAGCATCGTGCCGACCCATAGCCGCCGACAGGAAAATCTCAAGCCGTTCCTTGATTTGGCGTTGCCCCACATATTCCGCCAAACTCCGTGGGCGAATGGGCAATTCCGCGTCGATAGCTTGCCGTTGGGCCGCCACGATTCTGTCTTCAGCCACCCCGCACGCCTCCCTGAGTCCGATCCAGCTTTTTCAAGGCCAAACGCAAACGCACTTCATCCTTCTCGTCCTCCGGCACCAGACGCACCGCTGCCCAGGCCTCTTCAGCAGAGTAGCCCAGGGTTATCAACCCCTCAACCACGGGATCCTGGGACGACTTGTCCTCGCTCACCGGCCGAGGCACGGGGGCTTGCACCTGCCACCGCGACGCCAATTCGATCTGCAAACGCTGGGCTAGTTTTGCGCCCACCCCCGGCGCTTCCTGCAATGACTTCCATTCACCTTGGCTTACGATGCTTTCCAAATCGGCGAGTTTGAAATGACCTAAAAGCCCCAAGGCTGCTTTTACCCCTACGCCATTGACGGCCAGTAGGTCCGAAAACACCTTGCGCTCCGCGCGTTCGGAGAATCCAATGAGACGCCATTCATCCTCGCGCACTAAGAGCACGGTATATAGGTGCGCATTCTCACCGATTCTACCCATTTGGACCGCCGTCCGCGCCGTGATTGCCACCTGAAATCCAATCCCATGAACATCCAGCACGCAACTGTCTTTATCTTTATGGACAATGACCCCTTTTAGCTCAGCGATCACGAACCTGCCACCCGCTCTCGGTATCGCCAATACTCGTAGCCGGTAAGGGCTATGGCCAAGGCGTCGGCCACGTCGTCCGGTTTCGGAGTTTCATCCAAGCCAAGAAGGCGAACCACCATGCGTTCAACTTGCGCCTTGTCGGCCGCGCCATACCCAGCTACTGCCAACTTTACCTCGGAAGGCTTAAGTTCCGTCAATGAAATTTCCGCCTCAGCCAGAGCGAGTAAGCATATCCCTCGTGCCTGCCCAACGTGGATCGCCGTCTTCACGTTTTGTCCAAAGAACAGTTCCTCCACCGCAGCCCGGTCCGGCCGGAATTGATCAATGATCCTTTGGAGTCCGTGATACAGCACCTTAAGCCGGTCTCCAACGGCCATTTCTGAAGGAGTCTCAAGGGCACCGAACGCGAGCGCGCGCTGGGCACCGCCATCTTGTTCGATGACACCCCACCCCATAATCGCCGTGCCTGGATCGATCCCTAGAACTCGCATTCGACGATCAACTACCTTCCCTATATACCTTAGCACAGCACCAAAATCTCTGGCAAAAGGCCGGGGCTTTCTTACTCGTCTTCGGTATCGGGAAACTCCGCGTTGGAAAATACGCGTTCCACGTCATCGTGATCTTCCAGAAGTTCCAGCATCTCCACCAACTGCTCCACGTCATCTCCGGCCACGTCGACCACGGTGGTTGGTTCTTGGACTAAATCGGCTTCTAAGACCCTAACGCCCTGCTGCTCCAATTGGTTACGCACGGCATCCAATTGGTCGCTCGGCGTGAGAATCACCACCTGTTCGTCCTCCATCCTGAGATCGGAGGCGCCCAAGGCCACCGCCATATCTAGCCATTGTTCCTCACTTCGGTCTGAAGCCGCCACGACCAAGCGCCCAAGTGGTTGAAACATCCAGGCTACACAGCCCGTCTCGCCGAGCGATCCTCCGTGCCGGCTAAAAATATGGCGAATCTCCCCCGCCGTGCGATTGCGATTGTCGGTTAGAATTTGCAGATAGACGGCTGTGCCTCCGGGACCATAGCCTTCATAGACCGTCTCTTCGTATTGGACTCCCGCCTCTTGACCCGTTGCTCGACGAATGGCCCGCTCGATATTAGCCTGGGGTAAATTGTCCGCCTTAGCCCGGGCCACGGCTAGGCGCAAGCGGAAATTTAGATCCGGGTTTGGCCCACCGCGTTTGGCCGCTGCCATGATTTCCTTGGTTAACCGGGAAAACACGGTGCCCTTGACGGCATCCACCTTGGCCTTCTTGCGCTTAATATTTGCCCACTTGGAGTGACCAGACACGTCCCATTCCTCCTCGACTAATGACCTCCTAACGGCCGGTGCCTACGAAAACGTCCCGCTAATTGGCATCCTCCGATCGCGTCCAAAGGCCCTAGGCGTCACCCGAATGCCTACCGGAGCTTGCCGCCGCTTGTATTCATTGTGATCGACCAACTTAACCGTTAAAGCCACCCAGGGTTCAGGCATGCCCAAAGCCACCATTTCGTTCGGGGACAAGTCGTCCTCAATGTAGCCACGCAAGATCTGATCCAATATAGCATACGGCGGCAAACTGTCTTCATCGCGCTGATCGGGCCGCAACTCCGCACTGGGTGGTTTGCTTAAAATGTTAGCCGGAATGATGGTCTGGTCGCGGTTAATCCACTCGGCCAACTGGAAGACTTCCATCTTTAGCACATCCTTTAAGACCGCAAATCCCCCGGCCATATCTCCGTACAGCGTGCTATAGCCCGTGGCCATCTCGCTTTTGTTGCCCGTGGTCAAAACCAGCCAGCCTAGCTTGTTGGATAATGCCATTAACAGTACACCCCGAATCCGCGCCTGCAAATTCTCTTCGGTAAGATCGGCCGGCCGGGTGCCAAAGTGGGGTTGCAATAAGGTCAAATAGGCCGTCATCGGTTCTGAAATGGGCACATCCAAAAGGGTAATGCCCAGGTTCTCAGCCAAGCCACAGGCGTCATGACGACTCTCAGTCGAGGTGATGGACGAAGGCATGAATACTCCCCGCACATGATCGGCAGTCAGGGCCTCACAGGCCAGCGCTGCCGTCACGGCCGAGTCAATCCCTCCAGAAATCCCAATGACCACATCGGAAAACCCCGTTTTTCGAACATAGTCACGAATCCCTAGGACAAGGGCCTGGTACAGTTGGTCGATGACCCCAGGCATTTCGGCAATGGAGGCTTCGCTCCAACGCGCCCTCGGACTTGGCGGGGAAAGAAAGGGTACGGTAATAATGGAAGGGACGGGAATGGCGGAGTGGTGTCCGCGCGATCGGGGATCCAACCACCTTCGATGGACACTCGCGCCGGCATACAACTCCACACACAAAAGTTCTTCTGCAAAGGCCGCCGCGCGGGCTAGCACGGAACCATCAGGCGCAACCACCAGGCTGCGGCCGTCAAAGACCAACTCGTCTTGCGCCCCCACGAGATTGCTCCACACTAGAAAGCTTCCCGTATCTTCGGCCCTGGTCCGCAACATGCGTTCACGCGTCTCACCCTTTCCCCGAGCATAGGGAGATGCAGAAATGTTGATTAAGAGGTTGGCCCCCGAACGCGCCTGTACTAAGTAAGGCCCGTCTGGATACCACATGTCTTCACAAATACTTACCCCCAAGCTAAACGGTCCAAAGGCAATCACCTCCGTGCGATCTCCGGGGGCAAAATATCGATATTCATCAAAGACGCCATAATTGGGCAAGCGATTTTTCACCAGCGTGGCCACGCGCCGACCACCCGCGACGACGGCAGCCACATTGGCCAACTGAGCTTTCGCCTCCGCGTAGCCAAAGACGATCATCGCTTCATCACTATACGGCTCGATAGCTTCCGCGGCGATCTGCATTCGCCGAATGAAGGACTCCCGGAACAGAAGGTCTTCAGGGGGATAGCCAGCGAGCGTCATCTCCGGAAACACGATTAAGTTGGCTCCTTGGCGCTTGGCCTCCTCAATGCGAACAATCATGGACTGCAGATTTTCTTCGACCCCTCCCACTTTGGTATTCACCTGGGCGACAGCTAATCGCACGCAATCTGAGGCCACCCGATCCCCGCCCTTCTTTGATGTTTGAATGAGATGTTCTTTCCGAGATTAGCGGTCAATCTCCTTGAGCCAAATCCAACAATATTCTCGTGCACAGCTGTCCTAGTCGAACGATGCGATCCGCCATGGGTTCCTCCTGCAAGACATCCATCGCCCACATGTGGCTTGCCGCTCGCACCACCAAGATCTTATCTTCCATCACCTTTTGGCGATCGTCTTGAACATCTGCTCCTGCTGCTCCAAGATAGGCTAGGGCCCCCTCAACCGCCCAAGCTTCGCCGCGCACGTCAAGGTGGCTGGCCATGATTTTTAACTGACCATCAAAGCCGATGGCTTGGAGCAGCACTTGCCGGGAATACCGTTCCAGTTCACGGTTGCTCAAGTCCACTCGCATTATGCATGCACCTCCACCTTGGCCACGAAATCCTCTGACAACCGTGAGGGTCGAGGAGATACAGGCCACGCTCGGAGCTCCCCGCCTGGTAAAGCTGGAAAAGTCGAAGTGCTTGTCCCGAAACGGCAAGTGCCATCGGCCCCAGGACCCCTGCTTCAAAACAACGTGGGCCGCGCATCAAATTTTGGCTAAACAGGCAATAAAGGCAGGGACCAGAGGCGGGGTCAAAGAGAGCGGTCATCCCTTCGAGCCCTAAAACGCTCGAGTAAATCCAGGGCTTGGCCGAGGCAAACGACCATGTCTGCAAAAGTTCTCGAGCTGGCCAATTGTCGGTCGCGTCGAACACCATCGAACACGGCTTTAGCAGGCGCTCTACGTTATTGGAAGCTATCGATTCCTCGATGCTGACCAGACCCGCTCCCATCCGGCGCAGGACCCGTGCCAGCACGTTAGTCTTAAAATCGCCGAGATCCCCTTCGTGAGCCCAAGGTAACCGGGGCAAATTGGACAGCTCGACGCGGTCGGGGTCGATCAGGAGAAAGTTTCGCACGCCCGACAGGGTTAGCGCCCACCCCAGCGCTGCCCCCAGCGCCCCGGCACCGACGATGGCGATCGGCTGGTCGTTCATGAGAATTCGGCGGCGCAGACTCCAGCCTTTAGGCCGGGGAGGTCTCCGCCTTCCCCCTTTCCTGATTCAAAGGTTTTTTAGGTACAGAGCCTCAGACTGCAGAAGCCTCCAAGGGTGTCATGACTGACCGAACGGAGCCCCACATCCGCGGAGCCTAAGCGGATCCACTCAGGAGCTTTCACACGCTCCCGCCGTCAGGCCGGGGCAGTTGACTTAAACGGAAGCCACCAGGCGCGCACCAATGGCCTGCAACTCCTTGCGCGAGGATTCTGGCCAGAGGTCAATATGGTCCACCAAATAGCTTACGGCTTGGCGAAAGGCCTCGTCCACGAGGGTACCATTAGGTAAAGGAACCACCTTAGGAAAGTGCATGATCCACTGACCCACTTCGGGAATCTGGTTTAATGCCTGACGCAGCAACGTTTCCGCGGAGCTCACGTCGCCCAGGGAAAGGTATACCGCACCCAGCGAATACCAGGACCAGGGGTCGCGGTCCAAAGACCGCTCATAATAGTACGCCGCCTCTTCCAAATGGCCTGAGCGATGGTAGGCTTCCGCTAAGAGGGGGAAGGCTTCACCTTCCATGCCCTCGGCGTCCCAGGTGAGCATCTGCTGCAAAAACACCTCGGCTTCTTGCCAGCGCCCTTGGCGCACTGAAGTCACAGCTAGGTAGTATAAGGCGCGAAGGTAAGGCTTGAGCAGGGGTTCATGCGTCGATCCTGGTCGCAGGCCGTCTGGTAGATCTTCTTCGGCTTGGAGCAAGGCCAGGTGAAATAACTCCTCTGCGTCCTCCAGATCGCCCCAAGTTAGGTATACAACCCCTAAACCGACCAACGAGCCCGATCGCATAGGATCAAGATCTAGGGCGCGCCTAAAGTGATCCTCAGCGGCTTCTAATTGCCCAGCGTGCATATCCTGCCAGCCGAGTTCTTCTTCCTCAAATGCTACCATGAAAATCCCAAACCCTTTCTCTGCTTACGCCTGGCCAAATCGATAGTATCGCCGTTTGCCCACCTTAATCCAATCGCCCGGAGAGATGTCCACTTGGTCAGAGAGCAGCAAACGATCCCCGTTGAGCGAGATCCCGCCTTGCTGTAAGAGCCGTTTGGCTTCTGCGCGACTGGCCATCTCTGGCATTCGAGCCACCAGGTCTAGGGCTGATCCGTGCCAAGGTAAGGACCAACGCAATACGGGCATATCATCGGGGACCTCCCGATCGCGAAATGTACTGTCAAATCGCATTTCGGCTTGATGTCCTGAAACTTCGCCATGAAATCGGGTCACCAAACCCTTGGCCAGTTCCGCCTTCAAGTTTCTGGGGTTCTCGCCGCTGGCCAGGCGTTGACCAAGTTCCTCCGCGGACCATCCTAAAAGCAATGTCGACCATCGTACGATAAGCGAATCCGGAATCGACATCACCTTGCCGAACATTTCAGTCGGGTCCTCGTTGACTCCAATGTAATTGCCTAGACTCTTACCCATCCTGCGCACGCCATCGGTCCCCTCCAAGATAGGAAGAAACATGCCGACCTCTGGCTCTTGGCCAAACGCCTCCTGGATATGTCGCGCAGTCATAATGTTAAAGCGTTGGTCGGTACCGCCCAGTTCGACGTCAGCCTTCAAGGCCACCGAGTCGTAAGCCTGCATTAAAGGGTACATGAGTTCATGCAGGTGGATGGGAACATGCTGTTCAAATCGTTGATGAAAGTCGTCGCGTTCCAGGACCCGGGCCACGGTCATTTTGGCGAGCAGTTCAAGCACAGCCTCAAAGGATAAGCTGCCCAGCCATTCGCTGTTGTAGCGCAAAATCAAACGATCGGTATCTAATATTTTGCCAGCCTGCTCCACATAGGTTTGGGAAAACGCTTCGATGGCGGTCGAGGTAAGCGCCGTTCGCGCCGCTTGACGGTCGGTAGGGTCGCCTACGCGGCCCGTCATATCCCCAATTAAGAAAACGACACGGTGTCCTAGTTCTTGAAACTGGCGCAATTTTTCCATCACCACGGTGTGACCGAGATGAATATCCGGGGCTGTCGGATCGACCCCAAGCTTTACGGTCAGCGGAACCTGGCTTCTCTGACTGGCCTCAACCTTTTGACTCAAAAGCTCTCGGCTGATGACGTCTTCGGTCCCATCGGCCAGCCAATCAACGATCTTTGCAACATCCTCCAAACAGCACCCTCCCTGCCTTGCGCCGAGTATACCACAGGCCATTTCTCACTGAAAAGGCCGTTGCCCTTGCTCGCTGGCAAGGCATCACCCCAAAAATCCGAGCACCCCTCAAGGAACGAGGACATCTTGGGGTTTGGAGCGAAACCCCAGGCCCGATCCCCCTGAACATGGGGGAAAGACCCACCACGCGAAATGAATCCTATTCGCTGGGCTCTTCCAAGTAGGCCACGGTAACCCCATCACCACCTTCGCCTGACCCTCCCAATCGATACTGGACCACGCGCGGATCGGTAGCCAATTGCTGCTGAATCGCCCTTCTCAGCGCGCCTGTGCCCTTGCCGTGGATAATACGCACCCAGGGAGCATTGCCCAAAACGGCGTCGTCAAGATAGCGATCACAGGCATAAAGGGCATCTTCCACGGTAAATCCGCGCAAGTCTAGTTCCGTACCCACCGCCGACCGAGCGGGAAGGGATGGCCGCGACGCTTCCTTTCTGAGAGCCTTGGACGACGCCGGTAATGCGCTCCTCTTAATGTCGCCCAAAGGCAGTTTAAGGCGAAGCGCCCCTACTTCCACTGTGGCTATCCGACCCTGAATGGCGACGACCCTGCCGGCCTCGCGAAATCCCTCCGCCAGCACGAGGTCTCCAACCTGAGTCTCATCGTTCGGATTCTGGTCCTCGTGTGCCTGGAGTGCTTGAGGCAGGTCCTGGGCTTGGCGAAAGGTACGGCGCAATTCCTCCATCGCGGCTTGGCGTTGGTGGGCATCCTGACTGCGGACCTCGCGCGTCACCTGGTCAAACTTCCGGGTCAATTCGTCCAACTGCCGTCGCCACGTATTGAGACCACGTTCTCTTAGTTCTACACGTTCCCTTTCAATCCGGCCTTCACGCTCGGACAACTGTCGCTGACGCTCTAACAGTTCCCGCTCTCGCGCCTCCAGGCCAATCCTTTGTTCACGTAAACCCGCACTGATCGATTCCAACTCTTCCAGCGCTCGGGTCATCGCTTCGGACTCCGGGTCGATTTTGGACCGGGCGCGTTCCAAAACCTCTTCCGACATACCCAAGCGCTCGGCGACGTAAAGCGCATGAGAACTACCTGGATATCCCGTTAATAGACGATACGTGGGTTGAAGCGACTCGCGATCAAACTCCACCTGAGCATTCTCCACGCCTTCCATGCGGTAAGCCAGAAGTTTTAGTCGACCAAGGTGGGTGGTTACCATCACCTGGGCCCCGCATGCATGCAAGCGCTCGATCATCGCCTCGGCCAGCACCGCTCCCTCCTCGGGATCGGTCCCGCTGCCAATCTCATCAATGAGGCACAGTTGGCTGGGGCCGGCTTCACGCATCATGGGAATTAGGCGACTGAGATGCCCCGAAAAGGTTGACAAGTTTTGTTCTAAGCTTTGGTCATCACCAATGTCCAGCCACATCCGCTCATAGAAAGGAATCACCGTGCCCTCCCGGCAAGGCGTCATCATTCCCGACAAAGCCATGGCCACCAAGAGTCCCGTCGTTTTTAAGGCCACCGTCTTTCCGCCCGTGTTGGGTCCCGTCACCACGAGCACGGGGTGCGCTGGTGACAACTCCACGTCAATGGCCACGGGATGGGCCAGCAAGGGATGTCGAGCTGCGATGAGCGTCAGGCGGTCCCCGCCAAGATGCGGCAACGAGGCCCGCATCGAACCTCCCAGCCTCACCTTGGCTAAGAGCTCATCGAGCCATCCCAGGCGATATTCTAAGTGGTCTAAAGCTTGGGCTTCCTGGCCAACTTCGCGCGACAAGTCGCTTAAAATCCGATCGATCTCCTCAGCTTCTTGGCGTTCTAACATCGTCAGCCGATTCTGATGGTGAACCGCCTGAAGGGGCTCAACAAAGACGGTCTGGCCACTGGCAGACTGATCATGCACCAAGCCGCGCACCTTGTTGCGGAACTCAGCCTTCACTGGCACCACGCGACGTCCAAAGCGCAACGTCACCACGCGCTCTTGCAAATATGGAGCCCACGAGGGCATGGACAAGATCCGTTCAAAGACGCTATCGAGGGATCGAGATTCGTCGCGCAAACGAAGGCGAATCGCGGCTAATTGTGCACTTGCCTTATCGTGCACACCCCCATCTTCTCGAATCGCGGTCTCTAACGATGCTAATAAGCCTTCGGGCACCGTTATCGACGCGAGCTCCGCTTGAAGTGTCGGGTAGCGTCCATTCTCTATCGTCCGCAGCAGCCGAAGCCCCACACGAAGCGTTAGGGCGATTTCCCAGAGCACGCTTCCACTATGCACTCCGCCTTTAGCCGATAGTTTGCCAAGTCTACCGACCGCAATCGCACCCTGTAGTGAAGCCTCGCCTGTCGCCAAAAGTGCAATGCATTCTTTAAGAGCTTCATGATGCTGAAGCAGCCGTGAACTCCCCATGGCCGGTTCAAGACGGTCAATGCGTTCCTTGCCCATGGCCGTCTCGGCCTCATGGGATAAACGTTCTAAGATCTTCCCGAAATCGATGGCATCCAGACCATCGGACCACCGTCGTGAACCCATGAAAGGTCCCATTCCTTTCTCTGCGGTGCCCAAACCAGCGCTTTCGCCTACAGGAACGCGATGCCAACGACGTCTCCATGTGGGCCTGTCCTGCCTGACCCCCTAGAATCACCCGTATTGTTCACAAGCCAGCGAAACTTCTACTTAGCCTCTTTGGACGAGGGTTTGTCGGCGTCGTTTCGGCGTGCTCGCCATCGTTCTTGCATAGCCACGGTCAATTCTTGATGGTTGTTTTGTAGGGAAAATAACTCCTCGGCCAGATTCAGCGCGGCCAGAACCGCCAGGCGCGTGGCGTTAAGATGGTGAGGGCTCTTGCTGGCCAGGATTCGCATGCGGCTGTCCACGTGATGGGCCAAAGCCACCACCACTTCTTCGGGCAGATCTCCCTTTAGCGCATACTCTTCACCGTAGATGCTCACCGTCGTACGGTTGGTGCGTTCGCTCACCGATCTCTCCCCCTTGTCGTTTCCCATCAATTCTCGACAATGTTCTAAAACTCCTGCCCGCCTCCGCGCCCGTGGTTGCGTTTACTGTCGAGCGGTGATGCCGTGCCTGCTGGCGTGGGACATGACTGCGTCTAAGACCGACGCGATTTCGGTCTCGCCCAACGTTTGGTGATGTGATTGCAACACAAAACGCAAGGTCAGTGAGTAGCATCCATTCTCCAGGCGATAGCGATCCACGAGCCAAAATTCTACGGGGATCGTCGACGCAGCGCCCGCCAAGGCCTGTTCCACGACCTCTTCAAGAAATCCAAAGGGCATGGTGGGCGGTGGTACCAACGACAAGTCTCGGGTCGCCGCCGGATATCGACTAGGCCGCTTCACCCCTTGGGTCATATGGTCCCAGTCCCCGACATCCAGCAAGTTCCACAGCACCACGCCGAGGCGTTTCACCCGCAGGGCCTGGGCCAGCTTTGGCTTAACCTCGGCAATCACTCCCTGGTTTTTGCCTTGGCTATCATAAATCGCTAGTAGACGCCCTGGATGTGCCCAGGCGGGGACATCGACAGC
This sequence comes from Bacillota bacterium, assembly GCA_021797635.1. Taxonomy (GTDB): domain Bacteria; phylum Bacillota; class Sulfobacillia; order Sulfobacillales; family Sulfobacillaceae; genus JAJZZI01. The sequence continues at coordinate 29,866 of JAJZZI010000062.1, forward strand.
TGGCCGCATGTGCCACTTATCCTGGATGCCTAGGCGCTTCCACACCCACGCTACATGCTCTTTTAGATCGACGATGGTCGATGGTGCTCGCTTTGGCCAACTGGCGTCCACCTCTTCCAAGGTTTGGACCACAGCCAGTTGATAAAGCTCCACCGGTCTTCCCGACTCCTGCCAAAAGACCGGTGCCATTTCGAAAATCTCAAGCGACCGATCACTTCGTGCACGATTGGCGGTCACGACCTGCAACAACCCCGGCAAGAGACTTTGCCGAAGCTGCCCATCTTCTGGGCGCAAGGGATTGACGATGGTAATGGGTTCTTTCGGACCACCGCCGACGTGGTCCCCCTCGGGCCCCGATTGGAAGGCACTCGTGACCACCTCCCAAAATCCTGCGTCAGCCCACGCTTGCGCCAGGCGAAATAAATGATCGGCCGCGACCGTCCTGCGGCCTGGAAACACCTCTCCACTAAGACGCCGGGTTGGCACCTGATCGATGCCCAGGACGCGCAAGATTTCTTCGCTCAAATCATGCAAAGCCTCCACGTCAGGGCGAAAACTAGGGATGATAATCGAAGGAAGGTCGATGACAAACCCAAGGCGCCCAAGCGCGTCCAGCATTATTTCGTCGGACCAGTCAACCCCCAAAAGACTCCGTACCCGTTTTCCGTCCCATTCCACCCGCCGGTCTTCTCGAAGCGTTCCCACGATTTGGCTGTTTTCCACGATGGCGGCATCACCAAACACCTCGGCAATCAGGGTAGGGGCCGCCAGTACCGTCTTAGGATCGGTCCCCTTGCCAAAATGCAAGGCCGCATCGGATTCCACGCGATGGCGTCGCAAGCCCCGATAGATGGTAGGTGCATCGAAATGGGCCGACTCCAAGAGAACTCGCCGAGTTTCGGGGCCCACCCCGCTCTTTTGCCCCCCCATGATACCGGCTAAAGCCAATGCGTGCTTGGCGTCGGCAATCACCAGATCCTCGCTTGCCAGCTGTCGGTCTACGCCATCGAGCGTGGTTAAGCGTTCACCGGGGTAGGCTTGGCGAACGGCCATGGGTAAACTTAGTTGGTCATAGTCAAAGACATGGAGCGGTTGTCCAAGGTCCCAGAGCACGAAATTGGTGAAGTC
>JAJZZI010000068.1 GCA_021797635.1 Bacillota bacterium
AGACCGGGTGGGCCAAGGATGGCACGGAGCAGAGTGGGCATTACAGCACCTATTGGGTACGCCTCCCCGCGAGACTCCGACCTGGTTGCGCGTGATGGCCCACTGGCATTTGTATAGCACCTCCCATGCGGCATCGAGTCGGTTTCAGACCGCTGACGATCTGCGAAGACTGGTGGCGGAGCACTCCGTAGAGTGTCAAATGTCCCGAGGAGAGCAATGGCTCCTACACCATCCGGAGCACTCGCTAGGCTGGCATCCCTTCCACGAAGGCAGTGGTGCCATGCGACGAGCTCCTTGGTGGGGACTCGTTTCCCTGGTCCCTAATCAAGCCGCAGCCCGATCGTACACGGATGCTACCTGGGCATATCGTGGCCGTGCCCCGGGGTTATGTGCAGCCATCGCATCGACGGTATCCCACTTGGCACTTCAGCCGCCGCAATCATCGATTGAAATCATGCAAGCCTTGATGACGGCGATCCATCGAGCGACGCCACGCCACGCCACCGTACGGAGCCTCGTCGCCACCTTGTGGCGTCGAATGCGATATGGCGTCGCCTTTGAGGATCAGTGTCAATGGATTGCGCATCAGGCTTATTTTTTCCCCTACGATCACGTCCTCCCCAACGTGTTGGTGCAGCTATTGGCCTTAGGGTATGGCGCTTCGAAGTGGGACTCGACTTTGGACCTTCTGTCCACGGCGGGTTGGGACATCGCCACCAACGCGATCATTGTGGGGACCTTACTCGGCTTGCAAGGACTTCAGCCCGTACGCCGCATGGAAGCGCTGGATTCCGAGATTGCCGCCACACTTCGACAGATATCAGGATGACTAAGGTCCTGAACACGCTAGACAACCGCTAAGCCATCGCGGCCCACCGTGCCCCTACCCCAACGCCTCGCCGCCGCTCAGATGCCTCAAGCCGTAATGGTCGGCAGATGAACGCAAGCTTGCTGAGGACGGTCTGGCTGGTTATATTCGCCACACCGCCCTCCGGCGTGCAAAAGCATCGAGCCCGCTCTCGTCCATTTACCAATCCAACCGATCAGTCCAAAGCGCTTCCGGGGGGATCTGTTTTCACGGAACACTCATCTGATGAATCGATCTTTTGAAGGGATCTTCCGCGCTGTCACGAATAGCCATGGACACATCCAATTGGGATGATGACATTCGTTAAAAGGTAGGTGCTTTGGTGTCTAGTCGCCTTCGCTTGGAACGGCGCGATCCAGCTTCCCAGGGTGTCTTAGCGTCTCGCATCGTCCGGTTTCTGGATCGTCTCGAAGCCCAACATAGTGAAGTTCATAGCTTGATGATCGTCCGCCATGGGTATGTGGTAGCCGAAGGGTGGTGGCATCCCTATGGCCGTGACATTCCCCATATGCTATTTTCTCTAAGCAAGAGCTTCACCTCGACGGCGGTGGGGTTGGCTTGGGCGGAAGGGCGGATCAGCCTTGAAGCGCCAGTGCTTTCATTTTTCCCGGAAGAGGATACTGCCAGCGCGCGATCGAATATGCGCTCGATGCAGGTCCGCCATCTACTAATGATGGGTACGGGACATGTCCAAGATACTTCGCCGCTCCTGGCCAAGCTGGGTGGGGACAATTGGGTGCATGGGTTTTTTCAATGCCCCGTCGAGCGAGAACCAGGCACCCATTTCCTTTACAACAACGGAGCAACTTACATGCTTTCCGCGATCATTCAGCGGGTCACTGGCCAAACGCTGCTAGAGTACCTGACGCCGCGCCTGTTGGAGCCCCTTGGCATTGAAGGAGCGACGTGGCCGACTTGCCCTCGCGGTATCAATCTGGGTAACTCAGGACTCAGACTGACGACGGAAGATATTGCGTGCTTTGGACAACTGTATTTGAATAGGGGACGTTTTCAAGGAAGAACCTTGATACCCGAGGAATGGGTGCAACAGGCCACCAGCATGCAAATTTCTAATGGCACCGATCCAGAAAGTGACTGGGAACAGGGATATGGCTACCAGTTTTGGCGGTCCCGCCATGGCGCCTATCGAGGTGATGGCGCCTATGGCCAGTTTTGCTTTGTGCTTCCGGACCAAGACGCCGTCATTGCGATAACCTCCGGTTTGAGCGACATACGGGCCCTGCCCGAGGCCGTGTGGGATGAGCTTTTGCCCGCCCTAACCGAAGGTCCCGTGCAAGAATCACCGTCGGAGTTGGCCCTATTGACACAAAGGCTGAACGACTTGCGCCTTGACGACATCCCGCCATCGGATCCAACGGAAGTTCAGGGACTGGTCTCCAATAAAATCAAACACGTCGTCCTTGAACGCGAGATGGGTAAGGCGCCCTTGACCCTGTCTCTTGACCTCATGTATTCCGATCGAATAGAGGTGAACATCGACGAGGGTGGAACGCTAGCGCAGGTCGCGTGCGGCCTTGGCGAGAGCGGCCTCAGGGGTCAGCTAATCCCATTTGAATGGGGCGGTGAAAGGGTGCCAGAACCCGTTATGGCACGTGCGCGGTGGGTGGACCAGAATGCTTTGGACCTTGTTTTCCGGTTCTATCAAACGCCGTTTTGCCAGCGCCTGCAACTTCGTTTTGATGGCGATCGGGTCACGGCAGAATTGCATTCTAATACGATGCCTGACCATGTGGAGTGCTGGCAGGGGAAGACTGAATGAAGGACGATATCAAGACGCATCGTCCTTCTGGGTGCGACCCTATCCGATGTTTTTAGGCAGGAGCAAAAACCAGGCCGCGCACGGAGGAGAAGCCTTCTCCCCCGTGTGCGGTTAGTTACTCGATTTTTGCAAGCAAGTCCAACACGACTTTTGGATCAGGGGCCTCCTCGATGTTATGTACATCGATATAAGCAATCTTGCCCGTCCGATCGATAATGATGACGGCTCGCTCGGAGTAGCCTTCACTGCGTAAAAGCCCGTATTGCGATGCGACCTCGCCGTGAGGCCAAAAATCGGACAACAGCGGGTAGGGCAAGGTTCCTAGGGATTCTTGCCAGGCGCTGTTGCAAGGTTCGGAATCCACACTGATGCCCAGAACCTGGGCATTTCGCCGTTCGAATTCGGCAATGACACTGCCAAACGCCGGCATTTCGCTGGTTCAGACTGGTGTCCAGGCCAGAGGGTAAAATAAAAGGACGACAGATTTTTTGCCCCGATACGGTTGCAGGCTGATCTGGCCCGATTTGCTAGGTAGAGAGAAATCGGGGGCCGTATCCCCCACCTGAAGCGTTTTAGTACGATCGCTCATCTGAGACCTCCTTTTTTGACTGTTCCTCTAGTGTACCCGTTTTTTCCCAGAAAGTTGAGACCTCTGACCTGAACGATTTGCCTCAACGCTCGCCGTGCACTCGAAATTTGCCGGCTGCGGTCGTATTCACCGCCGTAATAGTTGGTTAGAAGGCCATGGTTCGAGCACTTTCGCGCGGGACAGGCGGTATGATGCTCCGAAAGCGCGGCAAGATGAGTCTCTGGGGATTGTCTGGCTTGATCTGGATGAAGGCAGACTTGCCGCCTTGACCAGGTAGGGAGACTCGGCTTATGCGGATTCGTGGCTTGGCCATGATCATCATGATGCTGTTGATGGCCGCTTACCCCAGGTTTGCAGGAGGCATACACGCGAACACCACGGCCCTTACGATGAAATATCGGGGGCCGCAATTGGTTCGTAGAAATGGTATTGTGTATGTTCAGCAGGACCAGAAATATCATCGTATTCCCAACCCAGCGCTGGCGACCGCCATGGGGGTTCGCCTGGATCAAGCAAGGTCGGAAACAAAGCTGTCCCTGCCCGTAGGTCATCCACTGACCTTTGTTTATGATCCTTCCGTTCGCATTGGCTACTGGTTTCACCGAGGAAAGCTGTATCCCGTCAAATCCTACGCCCCTTCCGACTGGCAAAGATGGGGTCATCTCGTCCGCTACCTTCCTTTTCCCCGGTCCCACTTTTGGGTTCGCTTGAGTCGAAGCGGAATGCGCTCGATGGCGTTGTTGCCTGCCCCAGGGGCCTTTCGAAGTTTTGATTACCAGGGTCTGGTGGTCGACTACCCTGCGTCTTGGAAAATCCAGCTTACCTCTAAACCCAGCTTACAGGTCACATCTCTTGGTCGGAACCACACGCCCATCCAGGTTCCCCTCCACGTGCAGTTTTTGGCTTTGCCCCAATCGGCCATGACCCACTCTACTGCCAAGGGGGTCACATTCGCGGCATTTACTTCGCCTCGGGCGGGTAGGATGGTCGTATCGCGGCAAGTTGCCTTCGGACGCTCGGGCGGAGTCGTTCGTCTGCGACTTACCGTGCCTCTTGCCCTCGCTAAGTGGGCAAGATCTTTTCTAGATCGCTGGCAGGTCCATCTTGGCTCAACCAAAACGGCCCATCTCTCGGGTACGAGCAATCAACAAGGGAGCCCCATCGTGCCCGTCACCTTGGTCGGGCCCAAGACGGCTGTGAATAGCTGGGCTGAGATTGATACGGGGAATCAGAGTGCGACGCTAATCACCTCGGCCGTTGCCCGTGCGATCGGCCTCAAATCGTTAGGCAGTCAAATCAGTTGCGGAGTGCAGGATTGTGCCATGGAGATGGAATATGGCGGATTAAGTGTGGCCCCCAAAGGAACCGTGGACTGGATGCAGTGGGCAGGTAAAGCGGTCCGTTGGCAAGGCTCGGGCGGGGTGACGATCGATCTGGGTACGACGTTTCTAAAAAAAGCTCGTTTGTCTTTAAATGGGGGACGATGGCGGTTGGCGTGGCCAGTGGCTCGCGCGAACGTGCCCGGTGCGGGCACATAAATGGCTCTCACGGGGCGTATCATTTGTCAGGCGGTCGCATCCGGGTCCATGAAGGAGGCGGTCTCGTGTCGACACCCAGCCAAGAAGACTACCTGGAAGCCATTTGGCTGCTCATTCAGGAAAAAGGTTATGCACGTGCCGCAGACATTGCCGACCACCTCGGTATCAGCCGCGCGTCGGTCAGCCGTATGATTCAACGACTCCATCAAGATGGCCAACTCACCTACGAGCGATATCGGGGACTCAATCTTACTGAAACGGGGCGTCGTCGCGGAGAGCGTCTGGTGGAACGTCACCAGCGCCTAACAGACTTTCTAGAGATTATCGGATTTGATGACCGAGCTCAAGTGCTAAGAACGGTCGAAGGCATTGAGCACTTTTTTGGGCC
>JAJZZI010000008.1 GCA_021797635.1 Bacillota bacterium
GTTTGCATCCACCTGCCCATCGTGTGCTTCGTGTTTTTCCTCTTTATCCGAGTTATCTTTTGCTCGAATTCGAAACGGGCGAATATCGAATTGCCGATCTGAGTAAGGATTCCCAACGGGATGGAGAATTGTTTGCGCCGCTAATGCAATGGGATTCTTTCAGACAAGTCCGAGTGGATGCGGACCATGTGACCATTGAATGGCCCAACGGTTTGGATTTTGATCCCGGTGTGTTGTATGCTGAGAGCAAACCGATCTTGCCACAACAGCTCATGTCCTGAACGCACAGCCTGCGCATTCCCCTGCTTAGGGCTCATCGAGAAATAATTTCCAATTCTGCAAAGGACAATGCTTGATCAATGGCGAATTCGTGCTCATCGGACAACGAAAGGATGAGCGCGAAAAATGGCCAACACGACTGCACAAGAAGCGGTTATCCGCACCAAGTATCAGGCCCTGGTAGCCTTTTTGAACGAACGCACGCGGCGTTTATGGGCCGGGATTGAGGCTCGATCATTGGGCTACGGGGATGTTGCGATGGTATCCCGGGCGACCGGATTGACGCGGGATACCGTGACAGCAGGTCTGCAGGAACTCGATAATCCCGAGGCAGTGCCCGTGAATCGCATCCGGAAGGCCGGCGGCGGGTGCCGCCGTTTAGTAGACAAAGACCCCACCCTGTTGGCGGACCTCGACGCCCTGATTAACCCGGCGACGCGCGGGGATCCCGAATCGGCCCTGCGTTGGATCAGCAAAAGTACTCAGAAGTTGGCCGCTGCGCTCCGCGCACAAGGGCATGTGATTAGTGCTGACAAAGTCGGTGAACTTTTACATGATGCGGGATACAGTCTCCAAGCGAATCGAAAGGTCATTGAAGGGGCGTCGGACCATCCCGACCGCGATGCACAATTTCAGTGGATTGCCGATCAGACCGCCGCCTTTCAAGTGGCGCAGCAACCGGTGATTTCGGTCGACGCCAAAAAGAAAGAGCTCGTCGGCAACTTTAAAAACGCCGGCCGGGAATGGCAGATGAGCGAGCAGCCTGACGAGGTGAACGTCTACGATTTTCCCTCCCTTGCTGACGGTAAAGCGACGCCGTATGGCGTCTACGATCTGACCCACAACGAAGGGTGGGTGAACGTGGGCATCGATCATGATACGGCCGCGTTCGCGGCCGAAAGTATTGAGCGCTGGTGGAAGTTCATGGGGCAGTCGCGCTACCCCGATGCACAGCATCTGTACATCGCTGCTGATGGCGGGGGGAGCAACGGGTGGCGCAATCGTTTGTGGAAAGTGGAGTTACAAGAGGTGGCGAATCGCACCGGGTTGACGATTCACGTCAGCCATTTTCCTCCTGGAACATCCAAATGGAATAAAATTGAACATCGGCTGTTTTCGGTGATCAGCATGAACTGGCGTGGTCGGGTACTCCGCACCATCGAAACGCTGGTCAACTGCATCACCAACACCCGCACCGAAACTGGGCTGACGGTACAGGCAGGGCTGGATACCGGAGTCTATCCGACCGGGCGCACGGTCGAGCCCGACACCATGGCCCGGTTAAACGTGACACCCGAACCGTTCCATGGCGAATGGAACTATATCATTGCCCCGCAATCGGCAACTGGCGAAGTTATTTCTCGGTGAGCCCTTAGGCACAAGTTCAGAGGGGCAGCCGATAGTTGACAGCCAGCAGAACTTAAAAACGCCGGGTGATCTACGGATCATTGGAGGATCGAGGGTACTCCTCAGACGTGGCACCCTTAGAGGTTGCGGGGGGCTGTATGACTGAACCCCGCTTTTGACTGTTGTTGACATCAATCCGAGTACCTCTCACACCAAGCCCGATAAGGGCTTTTTTGATGCCCGTCTCGATGACGAACCATAGTTCCTATCCTGACCCATCCCCAGTTTTGTTTGGTCAATAGACGGAATATTCTCTCAAAAAACGGATGGGCGCTCTGTCAAAGGAGTGAGGAGCAACAAACCCCTTCGAGGAGGACCATCCTGTTCAAGTTAGCGTCTATCACACAATACTTTGCGACCTACGGAGCCTTGCGCAAATCTCAACGGAACACGTTGGCGGCTCTGATCTGGGCGCTGATGAGCCATCCGATTCTCGGCATTGCGTCCATTGGCCACAGTCTCGCCATGGCGCGCACCACCACCGCCGAGCATGCGATTAAGCGGATCGACCGCTTCCTGGCCAACCCCGGTATGGATAGGGAGGTCGCCGCTGGCGACCTGATGGCGACGGTCATTGGGTCCGCCGCGAGCGTGTATCTCACGTTGGACTGGATGGATCCGAAGACCAAGGATGGCCGGTTCCAAATTCTCAGCATTAATGTGCGCGCCCATGGGCGCGCGATCCCGATTGCCTGGATGACCGTGGCCAAAGAGAACCTGAAGGATCATATGCGGGAGTACGAGCGCACTGTGTCGTCCCATTCTCTTGGCGGATCGTGGCTTTGCCACGACCCATTTTTTCCGGTTCTTGGACGCTCTCGGATGGGACTGGATTATCCGTTCGAAGGGAAATATCTTGGTCCAATGGGCGGCCCGCTGGGTACCCTTGACGATCTTAGGGAAGTCGCGTCCGGTCCAACACGATGGGCAGGTCTTATATGCCAAGACGGCGGAAGACGGGCCCTATGCTGGAGTTGGGCACCGGACAAGGCCAATAATTCGTATTTCAGATCCGCTATTACGAGTAATGGGCGTTCGGTGGGGGGAGATTGGCCACCGAAAGCAGGGTGGGCAGATAAATCAGAGAGGATTTGCCACTCCGGTTAGGTCCGATGACTGCCCCATGTTGTCCGGTCGGAAACGCGTCAATTCCCCACAGTGTGTGACGAAGACCCGCGGTACCCAAGGGAATCATAAGCCGGTTGTTGGGCCTGGGACGGACGGGTTGTAACCCCGCCTGCTTTGGGTGAACGAGTCGTGCGGTGCCGTGTTGAGACGGAGAGGGAGACTAAAAATCCATGAGTTGGTCGAACATCTTGTAACCACTCCTTATCGTGTGCGGGTGTAAAGTTGTTCAATGGCCAAATGCTTATCGCCAGACCGCGCCAAATGCCGGGCGAGTTGCTCTAATGTCTGGGTCGTGGCGGTAACCCGTTCGGGAGTTGCCCATTCTAGCGTGTCCACATAGAGATCGGTCCGTGCCCGGGCACGACTGGTGGCGACGTAAGCATGGTTGGCTTGGTCACGGAGGGAAACGAGCCAAAAGACGCAGAATTAGATAGGTTACCCACTGAAGTATGGCGCCCACTACGAGGTCGCGAAGATCGTTAGACCAACATAGTCGCGGTTTGGTTCGGGTCATGTGCCAACGTGCGGCCGTTATTTCGTAAAACCTGAGCCAGGAGCAGATAGATAGTCAAGCGCCGCACCAACATTCACAATGGGAATGTTGGTGACCATGGTGAACCCGACAATGAGTCGATGGCGATGGGTTTATGGATGCTTCCCAATGAGAGCACCGCCTTGTCACCCGTGACGATGAGGTCGGCATTGGCTTCAATAGCAACTTCGAGAAGACGATTATCATCCGGGTCCGGCAAATCAGGATGAACAAAGTGGGCACGATAGCGATAACATGGGGCGCGCTCAAGAGTGTTTGTGCCGTTACGACGTTCTTTTTCGGTGCCAAGATGGGAAAAACTTTGGGCGAATAATGACCGCACCAAACTCGACCGCCATAGCCAAAGACATGACGAGCGTATGAGACATTCGAATCTGGTCGAGCAGGCGGTTCAGTGTATTCGATCGTGATCCCAACAGCGAGGATAAGAGAACATTCGTATCAACGACAATTGTCACTTGCCCGCGCGGAAGGCTTGGACCTCAGCCAGAATTTCCTCTTCAGAAAAGTTGGCTTCCTCAATGCGAGCGGCAAGGCGTACGCAGGCGGCCTGAAATCGCTGTTCCCGTACGACTTCGGCTTCTTTGCCCGTAAGAATTTTCACCTGTACTGGCGGCTTCAAGTATTTCATCCAATTCACCTCCAACGCTTTACATCTTAACTCTATTATAACCCCACAGGGTAAGAATGCTATGCTGGTTCGCAATTTGAACGAAATATCGATCACAGCGACGGTTGTCAACAACAGGAACACGATTGCAGACTACAGCGGGAACCGTTACGGTAACGGGGACCGAGCACCGGGACCGTAACCCTGAAAGACGGTGTTGGCAGCGTTCGCCATGTCAGCCAACACAACGGGCACCGACCACTGGTCGGAACCAGTGGTCTCGTTGCGAGCAATGGTGCGCCGACGCCAGCCACCTTCACCTACGGCTCAACGACGGTGACGGCCGTGTCCCCGTTGTATGAATCTGTTGTAGGGTGGGCGCAGTACAGAACATATCTTCCCAGAATCAATGGGTGGAACATTAACGTTAGACCCCATTGTGGGTCATGCAATAAAAATGAATCATCCGCTGACAAGGAGGAACCGAGCGCGTCTGGGGTTGTAGGGAAAAGGTGGCTCTGTTTTCGTTCGACATTTCCCGTATACTCGTCAGGTGCCGTGAAATCCCGGGTTAAGCGGATACGAGACGTGTAAGAAACTGGGACGGCGACACCACAATGATCGGGATAATCTTTGCCATTGCTGGTGACAATGAATTGCGAGTCCGATTCTAGGGTTACCGCTAAAACGTGTAAATCCTTAGGAGATACCTCACCGACGCGCATCCGAGGGTTCAATCGCCGTGCGGACCCCGGGCGTGATATATCCTTCTTTAGCGAGCCAGCGTCCCAGCAATTCATGTTCGACAGCGGTCGTGTTTAGCGTGGTTGGAGGCGCCAGCCGTAGGCTCTGGTGAGTCCACCCGTGTTGAAAGAGCGTGGCGAACAGGGTTTCAATTTGACGCTCCGATAGCGGCGGGATTTTGCCAAAACCCCGGCGGAGATGGCGCAAGGTTTCCGCGATGACACTTTGGGCCAACACCATGGGGTAAATACCAGCCATGCCTTGGGCAATGACGCTGGCATTCGGTCCCAACGGATTGCCCACAGCCCCTAGAATGAGGGTGGTGTCTAGTGTCGCTCTCATGATTTCTTCAGGCATCAAACTGGGTTTCCGGGTCTTGTGCCCATATCTTGCTGACCGTCTCCAGAGCACGGCGGAAGGCGTCGACTTGGTCAAGG
>JAJZZI010000206.1 GCA_021797635.1 Bacillota bacterium
CGCCAGCGTTCGTCCTGAGCCAGGATCAAACTCTCCATTGCTCAGTCGCGGGTGGGCTGGCCCACTCGCGTGATACACAGTATTGTTTCGCTTCTGACGATGTAGTTTTCAAGGACCGGGTCGCAAGAGAGTATGATACGCGCCTAATCGCTTAATGTCAAGCGAAACCTACATTAACCTACATTATTACTTAGCCGCTTCTCACTTGCGCCGTGCCACCTTTCGGCGACAGCAAACGATAATCTATCACCCATTTGGGCTTGATGCAAGCATTTCTTTTTGGATCAAAAACTTAGCCGCGAACATCCCCGTCTAAATGTATCCACCGACCAGCATGGGCTATCCTTGTAGCGGTCCTTTCTAGGAAAGGAATCCGGCCAAAATCACCTAGTCCGAAGACCATCACCTCAAGCCCAGACATGCGCTTAGCCGATATCCGCGGTGAAGAGGCCTTACGTGCCTCTATTTCTATCTCATCCGATGTATCATCCAACCAGAGCGGCTTATTCACCATGAGCGACACCACCCAAGCATCCGCTCAGAAAAGCCCCATAACGAATCCACCGCGACCTTCCGTATCGTTTTGGGTGAGATCGCGCCGAACTCAATCCCCCGCCAGCAACAAAAAAAGCCCGCCAATTGTTGGCGGGTCACATGGTAGCCCCAAGCGGATTCGAACCGCTGTTTCCGGAATGAGGGTCCGGCGTCCTAGGCCTCTAGACTATGGGGCCAGATCTTTTGGCTGGGGGACCAGGATTCGAACCTGGGCGAGATGATCCAGAATCACCTATGCTACCGCTACATCATCCCCCAACGGCAGAACTCATTATAGCTGGTCCGCATACCTTTGACAAGGCACGGGAAAAATTGAGATCACCACGCCTTAAAAACCCGCCCTCCCACGCTAAAACTCCACCCCGGAAGGTGATAAAATGTGAAGAGCAAAGTAAATGGGCTCGGTTCAAGTTCGACGGTTGATATCACCGTACGTGCGAAGGAGTGGATGGAAAGTGGCCAAGAACAAGGCCTGGTACGGCCGCGACAATGGGCTTAGTTTTCGAATGACCCTCACCATGTTCCTTCTGGGAGTGCTATATCTTGCCTTCATCGCAGTGCTGTTCGCGTTGCACGTAGGCATCCCCCTTTTGGTCATGATTATCCTCTTTTTGCTGGTCTCTCAACTGCTCTTTTCTGACCGCCTGGTCTTATACGCCACCAAAGCGCGCATGGTCGACGCGCGTCAGGCCCCGCGGCTTTATGCTATTGTTGAGCGCCTCGCTCAGCTAGCTGATGTACCCGTGCCCAAGCTAGCCCTAATGCCTATGCGGATACCGAACGCCTTCACGACCGGAAGAAGTCCTAAGACGGCCGTCATTACCGTGACCCAAGGATTGCTCGATCGTCTCGATGACGAGGAACTAGAAGGCGTGCTGGCCCACGAAATCACCCATATTAAGAACCGCGACGTGGTCGTCATCACCTATGCGAGTTTTTTTGCCATGGTGGCTTCGATTATTGTTCAGCAATTTTTCCTGTTCGGCTTGATGGCCGAAGGGGGCCGCGGACGCGGGCGCAACAACTCGGGGCAAATCATCATGCTCATCTGGCTGGCTTCGTTTGTGGTCTGGGCGATTAGCTATGTGCTGATTCGAATGCTTTCACGATATCGGGAGTACGCGGCCGATCGGGGCTCGGCCATTCTCACCGGGCACCCAGGGTATCTCGTCAGCGCCCTAACGAAGATTGAGCGCGGCGTCAAGCAGTCCCCCTCACAGGACTTGCGCCAAGCCGAATCCTTTAACGCCTTTTTCATTATGCCCGCCATCAACAAGGGCAGCTTGATGGAATTCTTGTCAACGCATCCAAACTTCGAACACCGCCTGCGCTACTTGGAGCACATTCAGCAGGAAATGAACAAGGCGCGTTAGCCAGAAGGGGGCCCTCTGTGGGATTTTTTGACGCTCTGTTTGGCCGAACCAAGGTCGCCTCCGGTAAAACGGATCAGCTGTTTCAATTGAGCACGGCAACCTTAGACATCGAATCTCAGTTATCCAGCGTCTTTGCCGGTCGTGCCGCCTTGGTCCTTCGCTCCGTAGACAACGCGGCCTACGACGCGGTGGAAAAGGAACTCCATGATGTGCTCCAGGTCGGAGGACGCGACCTCCCCGTGGCCGCCACCTCGCATACCGACAACATGGGCTTTCACTGGATGGTCTATCAAGCCTCCGAGATCGAAGATGTGATTAATGCCCTACATTTAACGGCGGAAATGATTCAAGAATCGGGATACGGCGACAGCCTCCTCGCCTCGATGATTGCCTTTGACCATCAAAACCAGGCGCGGAGCCGTGACGGTCGGTGGTATCTCATTTATAGCTACCGCCGCGCCGCATTCTATCCATTCGTGCCCAAGACCGGCAAAAACCGCGATGTGGCATTTGAGTTTCGGCTCGCCCAAACGTTAAAGACCTCTCTCAAGGTGGAAGCCGACCAAGAACGCTGGTATGCTCTGTGGAATCCCCCGCTCTAGGCAGGATGAAAAAAACCGCTAAAAAGCAGCCAAACGACGTTGGCTGTACGCTCTAGCAGTCGTGGAGGGGCCTTCTCTTCCGGAACGCTCCCCCCACCTAACCGTGTCGGGATGGAGCAGGGTCTTGTGCCAGATCTCCCACCAGGCTTCGCTTGGGACCACTCCAAGCCTATATCCTGGTTATAGAGCCAAGGGTTTGTTTTCTGGCCCTAGTGGCCCACCCGTGTTGGCAGTACCGCCCAGCTCTTGGCTTTAGCTTAAGCAGGGGAATGCCCGGCCGTTATGTTCAAGCCCCGATGTCAAAACGAGTCCTTCTCCAGAAGCCGACGGGCGTCTTCCATACTAGTGTCTTCAGGGGGTAGGACGAGATCAGAGGGCTGCAGCACCGCCTCATCCAACCGCTCCCCTTCCCGGACGACCGCTAAGGCATCGTGGAAGAGATGGTGAAAAGCGTTCCCATCATCTGCTTCTAAGGCAGCCAAAAGATCATCATCGATGCGGGTTAGACGGTGATATGCGTCTTCGGAAATGCGATATTGGCCGTCGGCCATAATCCTCACTATCACCGCGCATCTCCCTTCCCCAGCTCCTCCTTCATTCGGGCTAACTCCTCTGACACCCCCGTATTGCCGCGCATCTTATTCAATTCATCGCGAATACTGTCACCAGAACCGCCACTGTCCAGGGCCAAAGCCCCGCTATCGGCCATTTCATCGATCGCCGACGCTCTGGCCTGAAGGGATTGGGTCTTGTCTTGAGCGCGCTCCAAGGCCATATGCAAATCCGCCATGTCCTCCCCTAATCCGTGGGTGGCCTCGCCAATGCGGACTTGGGCCTGCGCCGCCGAATACTGCGCCTTAATGACTTCCTTTTGGGTACGAAACTCTTCCACTTTAGCCTTGAGTTTTTGTTGCAAATCGATCATCCGAGCCTCTTCGCGAGCCAAGTCTTCGATCTGCTTGTCTAACCCCTGCAGTTGTCCTTGCACCGATTGTTTGCGAGTTAGAGCTTCGGTCGCTAAATCATCTCGACCGGCGGCCACGGCATCGCGAGCATCTTGTTCCCACTGCTGAATCTGCTGCTGCAAACGATCGCGCTGCAACTCCACCCGTTTTTTCGATGTCACCACTTCCGCCACGCCCCGACGAATGTTTTGCAGCTGCTCTACCTGCTTTTGGTAGGAGTAATCCAAGGTTTCTCTGGGGTCTTCGGCCTTATCTAAGGCCGTATTGACCTTGGACTTAAAAATCGTTGAAACTCGCGATAGCAAACCCATCGTAGGTCCCTCCTCGGAGACGATATCAACCAACCAATTATCCGTCTATCAACATCCACATCATCAACGCGTCGCTTAAAAGCTTGGTTGTCTTCAGTATATGCTTCTGGCTTCATGAAACACAACCGACCCCGACCGTATGATTTCCATCCTTGAAGCCACACTAGCATCCATCAACATAGCACTCAAGACAAAGGAGGGTTCCCGATGGCGCTTATCTTGTGCGAAGTAAGCGGTTGCCGCTACCAGTCGCGTCAGCGTTGTACCTTGGCCGGAATTCAAATAGCCGTGGGCCCCGTTCGGACGTCCGACTTGCCGCCAGCGCTCGAAAACCAGGTGGAGGCCCTCTCGGGACATTCTCGGCGTGGCTACGCTAGCGAGTTTCTCGCCTATGCAGAGTATGCCGAAAGCATCGCGGACCAAGAAAGACCTGGTGCCGTCTGTTATAGTTTCGCTCCGCTCTGAGCCACTCTGGCGACTAGCTGCTGAGGCCGCTCGGCTTGACGGTGATCCACGGCCGCGCCCACAAACCCGGAAAACAAGGGATGGGGCCGATTGGGTCGAGAAAGAAACTCTGGATGAAATTGCGTGCCCAGAAACCAGGGATGGCCCACGAGCTCCATCACCTCGACCAAGCGCTCATCAGGAGACAGCCCCGAGGCCACCAGCCCCTGTTCTGCCAACTGGGCTCGATATCGATTATTCACCTCAAAGCGATGGCGGTGGCGTTCAAACACCAAACGGTTTTGGTACAGCGCGTAGGCCAAGCTCTCGGGCTGTATCTTGCAGGGATAACTGCCCAGCCGCATGGTGCCTCCTAAATCCTCTACGGCTTGCTGGTCCACCATCAAATCAATGACCGGGGCATCCGCCTCGGCGAGGAACTCCGTCGAGTTGGCGCCGCCTAGACCGGCCAGGTGACGGGCCACCTCGATCACCGCCGCCTGCAGGCCCATGCAAATGCCAAAGAAGGGCACCCCGTTCTCTCTCGCCCATTTGGTAGCGACAATCATCCCCTCGACCCCTCGGTAGCCAAATCCACCAGGAACCAAGACTCCGTCCACCCCGCTTAGCAGAGCATCTGCCTCTTCTGATCCCGACTGCAGGGCCTCCGAGTCGATCCAACGCAGATCCACACCGACGCGATGATAGATCCCGCCATGAACCAGCGCCTCGACCACGCTTAAGTAGGCGTCTGGCAGGGCCACGTACTTCCCTACCATGGCAATAGTCACACGGCCTTCCAGGCGGCTCACCCGGTCCACCATGCTGCGCCAAGAGCCCAGATCAGACGCAGTCAGCGAAAGGTTAAGCCGTTCAGCGACAATTTCA
>JAJZZI010000216.1 GCA_021797635.1 Bacillota bacterium
TGGGGTTCGTCTACCACGTGGAGATTCTGGCTTTCCGCATCCCATAAAGCGCCGATGGCCAAATGATTAATCACGCGGGGCAAGCCCCGCGACTGCGTGGCCAACAATTTTACCGCCGAGGGCGTAAAGAGCGACTGCGTCACCCCGGCGCGTTGAAGGTGATGCGCTACATATCCCGCCGTGTCCGCTTCATTAAGGCCACTCAAGTGAAAACGGAGCCCTACGCGTTGATAAATCGCCTCGAAGACTTTGAGGCGTAAGGTCGCCCGCAATTCCGATTGCCCCACGAGGATACAGGTAAACGGCGTGAGCGCGTCCATGCTGGTATTTAAAATGAATCGCAGCTCGTGCACCATGCGTGGAGGTAAGCCTTGCCCTTCGTCGATAATAATCACCGGCGCTTGATGTTGGTGTTGAAACCCATCGATCATGAGGGTCACGAATTGCCGACGGGCCTGCGAACGGTGAAATGAGGTCGTGACTCCGGCACTGTCCAGGATCTGTTGATAGAAGTCAAACGGCGTCAGTTGGGACTCGGCGACATAAAACACCGGATGATGGGTCGGTTCGAGCTGGTCCATGACATACCGAACCGCACTGGATTTGCCGGATCCGACCTCCCCCGTCACGACCCCGAACAAGCGTTCCTCTACCATCAGCCGGAGGCGGGCCGTGAGTTCCACGAACTGGCCGCTGAGGAAAAACTCGCTGACGGGGAGCTCGCGGCGAAAGGGGGCGTGGGTAAATCCCCAATAGGCTAGACTCATGCGCGGCCCTCCTCATCCGTCCGCTTTGGGGTCGTCGGTTCCGCATAGCGAATGTGGTCGCGCCGTGCGGCATCTTGGGCTGCTTTGCGCTCTCGCGCCAATTGCGCCAGGTTAAGTCCCGTCGCGGGTGCTTTGGGAGGCAGGTCCGTCTTCGGCACCTCGCGATGTCGATGATGAGTCAGCACCAGCGGCACCGCATCGGCGTACTGCTGATCGCCATAAGTGATATGAACGTGTTCCAAGGTGAACGGATCGTACCGGCAGTCAATCGACTTCCCGATCAGGGCGAGGTCGACTTCGTAGCGATTGCCCGCCAATTGAATGACCCCGGTTTTGTCGACCTTGCGCTGCTCGTGCCACAGAAAGCTTCGCTGAATCTCGCTCACCGCCCGTGTCCGGGCGGGATGCTCGGCCAGCGACCGTTCCCACGCCGCTTGCGGCGTGATTCCCAGCGATCGATGGACTTGTTGATGATAGCTTTGGTCGACCCAGGCCTCCCAATACGTATTTAACGCGTCTAACGTTTGACAGTTCCCTTGATCAATCAGGGCTTGGAGCTCGTGGGTTAATTGTTGATCCACGCGCCGGAAGAATCGTTCGATTTTGCCTTTTTTATGCATCGCTTCCCATAAAAAAGGTTATGGCAAGCTGAGCGTTATGGAAAGTAATACGCCCTGGATCCGCTTGGAACAACGCGTCTACGGGTCCAGGGCTTTTCATAACGATGATGCCTAACTTAATGGCCTAGCGACTTTAGCCATGTCAAGAGTTCGGTGTTTTCTTGCCACGGAGGCATCGAGACCGATGCCTCCGTGGGGTAAGCCGATTCCAAAGCGTGTCGCTTCATCTCACTGTCGGCGCGAGCATAGACTTCTGTGGTGCTAATGCTGACATGTCCTAACAGGTCGCGAATATACACTAAGTTTACGCCCGCTTGTAGCAAATGCATGGCCTTACTGTGACGAAAAACATGAGGGGACACTACATTCGGGATTCCCTCGGGGTGTTGAGCCCGCGCTTGGTCCGCGTATTTCTTGACGATAAAGGTAATGCCTGCGCGAGTGAGCTTCTCGCCGGAACGGCTTGGAAACAGTGGATGAGGTCCGTGTGCGGGGTCGTCCAACCTCATGTCCGTCATGTATTGGTGGAGCAAGGTGGCCGTGGGGCTCATCAGAGGAACAATTCGCGACTTGCGGCCTTTTCCCGTCAGTTGGATCGTGGCTGGTTGCACCAATCGAACGTCCTCCGCCCGTAAGTCGGCGAGCTCTTGGACTCGTGCTCCGGTGTCATACAGTACGCTCAGCAGCACTAAGTCTCGGCGACCCGCACGGGTCGCGAGATTCGGCGTAGCGAGGACAGCCTGTACTCCTTGCAAAGTGAAATAGCTCATCACCGCCTGCGGTTGGCGTTTTCGCGGCATGGCCAGGATTTGTTGCCACTGATGTAAACGATCCGGTACCGCGGTCTCCAAATATCGAACAAATGCATGGAGCGCGGCCATTCGCTGATTGCGGGTGGCCACGGAAGAGCGCCGCGCCGCTTCTAACCATTCGAGGAACGCGTCAATCCGGTCCACGGTCACCATGGCCAAAACGATCTTTTCCGGGACGATGTGTTCCTCGCCCTCACAAAACTGCAGAAACAATGCGAAGGTATCCCGGTAAGAGCGTACGGTGAGTGGACTCGCCCCGCGCCGCGCGGGGAGGTATTGGCCTAAGTAGCGGCTTAGGTGATAGGCAAAATCCGTCGGTTGACGCGTCATTCCCATGCCACCTCCGGGATGACCCACCCCGTCGCCACATCGAGTGTCCGCCGGAGCTCCGGAAAGGCATCCGCCGTGAGGCGGATGTATTGTTCCGTCGCCGCTACGGATGCGTGGCCCAGATAGGTTGACAAGATGGGAAGCATGGCGTGAATGTCCACTTGGCGATCGATCGCGGCTTTCATGGTATGCACCGCAAATGAATGACGCAGATCATGAACCCGTGGCCCCTGACCCTTACCGTGATGCGGAATCCCCGCATACCACAGAATATCCCGAAAGCGGCGATAGACGTTATCCGCCGAAATCGCACTACCATCTCGGTGGCAAAAGAGCCATGCGGACGGCGGAGAATCAGGGTGCACTTGGTGGACATAGGTCTGCACCATGATAGCCAATGAGGAGGCCATCGGCACAAGCCGATCTTTGCCAAATTTGCTATTCCGGATAGTCAGGGTCTGGGCGGTCCAATCAACGTCTTCCATTGTCAATCTTAGACCTTCGGAGACCCGGAGACCGCACCCATACAATACCCGAAGGAGGATGGGAAGGACAACGGGCAGGGTTGATTGGCGAGACGCCGTGACGCGATCCGCTTCTTCAAAAATTCTGTGGAGTTCGTGATCTGTAAAGATGTGGGGGACAAACGTGTAGTGTCGACTCCCGGCGGATGGTTCCGGAATAAAGGCCGGTTGACCGATGGTATTCAAATACAGCCCCATCTGTCGAATCAGTGACGTGCGGCCGGACAAGGTCCTTTCCCCTTCAAGAACGCCTTGCTGGAGCCAGGATTGTACAATCGTCTCCGTGAGCGTGTCGTGGGGTCCAGGCTGGGTCTGCGTCCATCGATCAAAGCGTCGTAACATCACTACCTCCGAAGTGTACTTGAATCCCAGGGCACGTTTGAAGTCTACAAAGGCGCTCAACTGCTGGGCCAGTGGGCCCTTAAAGTCACTCATGGACCATACCTCCCCACCATCCCGCCCGGACGGGCGGGACCTCCAAGGCCAGTTTTCGAAGTTGTGTGAGGTCGATGGTCAAGTAACTCCCGGTCGTGCGACTATCTTGGTGCCCCAGAACCGCGGAAATCACAGGCAACGGGGTCTCGTGGCGCAGCAATTCGCTGGCTAAACTATGTCGAAGGGCATGGGGTCCCCGCTTTTTCCCCGGCGGAACGGCTACACCAGCCCGGGTGATGCATTGGCTGACGATACTATGCAGTGTCGGCGGCGTAAGAGGGACCACTGGTGCGGTGTGCCGGAGAAAAATAGTCGGGCAATCCACGGACGGTCTCCCGTATTTGAGGTATTCGATGACTGCTGTGCCCACCTCCGCCAAGAGTGGTAAGGTGAGAGGTTGTCCCGTCTTTTGCTGGGTGATTACAAGGGTGTTTGTATCCCATTGGAAGCTATCAAATGTCAGGCGACAAATGTCCGAGGCCCGAAGTCCCAAGCGAGCCGCTAAGAGGAGCATCGCATAGTCTCGTCGCCCTTTGGGGTTGGCGCGATCGACGGCAGCCAATAGGCGGCTAATGTCGTCGGCAGTATAACTAGACGGCAGGTGAGCCTTTTTCACCCCCGTCACCTCGGGAATAAACGCTGCCAAATTGCGGGTTATGTGACCCTCCTGATGCAAATATCGCAAAAACACCCGGAGTAAACATGAAGTACAATAAAGCGTGCTTCGGGAAAACTGAAGGCCGGTCAGGCTAACAAACTCGGTGATCATAGTAGCATTCAACACGGCCGGGTCTGCAACACCCGCTGTGTCAAGAAACTCTGAGAACCGCGAAAGATATAATAGGTGAGTTTCCATGGTGCGGGCCGCCCGGCCCGCCCGCTTTTCGTACGCCACGAACGCCTCCATAATCTCCCCCCACGGACCACGAAATGACGTGCGCACGGTTCGGCGGCGCACCGACAGGGGATGATCGGCCTGACAATCGAGCAAAACCTCGATAGCTCGTAAGCGATTTTGGTCACGCCGCAGGGCTGGCCAAGGCTCGGCGCCAAGGATCAGCCCAAATCGGCGGGCCAAAAAGGTAGCACCTAGATGGCGAGTCATAGTTGGCGCCGAATCATCACTGACGAAATGCACGAGTTCGCGCCACACAGTCTCGTACTTTTTCAGGGATAACGGGGTATGCTGCGTTTGCAGGAGGCGCTCTCGCGTGATAGTGATCAGCGCCGAAACACTCAAGTGTTCGTCCATTGGTTCATTCCTCCCACAGGTAATGGCGCCGTAGCGCGATTTCAGTGTGGGCCATTATGTCAAGCTTTCCCAAGTAAAAGCAACGAATAATAAGCGATTATGAACTTAACTTTCCATAACGCTCAGCTTGCCATAACCTTTTCCCGAGGGGCGGTAGGGCGTGCTGTGGCGCAGATCCATCCCGAGCTCGGCACAGACCCGCTTTAGGTATTTCGATGAATAAATGGCCCCGTTATCCACGTGGACAATCTCCGGAATGCCATGGCGCACGATG
>JAJZZI010000045.1 GCA_021797635.1 Bacillota bacterium
GTTTAGCGATGATACCCTTATTCCAGAACGTTTGTTCTTTGGAGAGGTTTGCCGTGCTGGATGGCTATCGATTTCGGCGGTATCCCCATCCGGAGCAACCACAGACCCTGCTCCGGTGGATCGGGGGCCAACACCTGATGGATAACGCCCAAGGGCAAGAAGATCGCTATTTCCGCCGATGTGCTCCACGCAAGGTCGGCACGGCGGGAGAAAAAATTCCCGTCGATCAGGCCTATAGCCCCTTTATCACGGAGCAAACCGCCTTTCTTAAACAGGGGCCCTCGCAGATCTCGCGCAACGGCGCGGTCCAGTTTCGCCAAGCTTACCAACGGTTTTTCAAGCAACCTGGCGGTCGCCCGAAATGCAAGAAGAAGTCGGGTCGGCAGACGGTGTGGGTCACCCAGGAGGTATTCGCGTTCATCCCGCAGATCGACGACCAAACGGGCGCGATCGCATCCTATCCGCTGACCATGGACACCAAGAAGTTCCCCATCGGCATCATCCCGTAGGTAGCGCATCGCCCCATGCCGTGCCCGCTTCGATCGATATTGCCGTAGAGGGCGGCCACTGGTAGGAATTGCCGTTAAGCACGGCGGGCAACCATCTCCTAAGGATTGGGGCCTCAGGCCACCTAAAGTTCCCTCGGGCCGCTTTCTTAGAAACACGCTCCGTTAAGCAAGCGTCCCGGATCAAGACGAGTTCGTCAAGCGTGAGCGCCGTTGGCCCCGTTTTGGCCCTTAAGCATGCGCGTGGGGTTGGAGACGCAGAGATCTTCGTCCTTTAGCCCGCGGAACAGACTTTTTGTGGCCCGAACCGTGTGGCCGAGACGGTATTGGTCGAGTTGATGGTACTGCGCTAAAAGGTTCCGGAGGTCATCGAAACGGTGTGCACGTCAGGAACTCCGAGGTTTCCTGGGTCGTGGTGGTTTCCGCCACGCGCGTTAACCGCTTGAGACGGGTCTGCCAGAGCACTTCATCATGCGAGCGCCGACTTTCCCACAATCCCCCTAGACATCTGGTACCTCTTGAGAAACGCCGGTCCTGCCATGGTGGTACCGATAGAGAAGAATTCACTCTGAAAATCCAAGATCCCTTGAGGAAGCGGTCCTTCACCAAAACCAATTCATGGATGAGGGTTACCCCGCACCGATGAGATTGGGTAACGTTTGTAGCGAAATCCCCTAATCGCCGGAAACCCGCAGAGGACCACAGTTACAGGGCACCATCTCGGGGTTCGAAACCTGGGGTGATTGCCCGTCGCCGAAAGACCTCCGCTTATCCCATAATGCATGGATATTTGCCTGCGTCTAGGCGGCCCGGTTTGTAGCGCAGAGCCCCTCACGCATTAGGCGAGATGCTCGGCCTAACTGCTAACCGGTTGGCTGGCTCTATAGATTTGGCGGCATCATGTAGAATATCTTTGAAATGTGCTTGAGTCGACGATAAGTGCCTCATGCGGAGCCAAGAATTGTGTAGAACTCAAGGCTTACAAGATTGGGAGACGATGGCCATGAGACTGACCGGTGATCATGGAAATTGGGAAATTCTCGGACCGGGTGGCGGCGGAGCGCAGTTCCTACAGTCCATCAGCCCTCACGACGTAAATTTCCTGGTAGTGGCTTGTGATATGACGGGCCTCTATGTGTCAACAGACGGCGGCATCAGCTGGCGCGAATGCAACCTTTTGAGTCGAGTTGACGCCGTCTCATTCGATCCCCATCATGCCGACGTGATTTATGCGGGCACGGCTTCTATGGGACTCTATCGCTCCCTCGACCGTGGAAGCAGCTGGGACCTCCTGTATCCACCCCCAAAGGAGGTGGTAACCTGGAAGCCTCATGGCGATCACGCAGACAATCAATACGTGCTGGATAATGCCGAGCGAGTCCAGGGCGGCTTTCAGAAGATTCGCGTGCATCCCCGCCATCCCTCTCGCCTTGTCGCGGCTCTCAAGCGCGCCCTTCCCACATCCTCCATCATCTTGCTTTCATCCGACGATGGCGGAGAGACGTGGAATCCCTTCTCTACCCTACCCGCCCAACAGGTTTACGAAATATTCATGCGTCGTAGCGGCGACGAGGTTTACATCTTTGCAGACACCAATGTGTATGTGGTGGGCTACCGATCTCAAGAGGTTAAAGCCCTCCTATCTGCACCCTTGGATGGCGGGTTCATGACGGATGCCTCGTGGGGATGGGATCCCGTCGCCGAGAGCCCCATTTTTTATGCATTGACTTCGTCCCGATGGAGCGACTATAAGCTAAGTTCGGGTATCTGGCGCTCACGAGATCACGGGGCGTCATGGACGGAATTGGACGCTCCCATCGATCCGCGCTTATCGCCTGCCTCGGGCCAAGAGCCTCCTCACTTCTCTCACATACGTGCTTGCGAAGAAGATGGGCGGTGGTTGTACATCAGTGCAGATTCTTGCCCAGCGCTGACGGATGGATTTCCCGAGGACTGCTTGCACGGGCGCTACGGCATCGTTCGCTCGACCGATGCCGGTGACGAATTTCAGTGGGTGTTCAAAGGAATTGAGTATACCATCCCATCGAATTACGACGCGGGTTGGGTAGAGCGAGACTATTTGTTCGGAACCGACGGCACGGTATTTACGGGACTCGGTGTGTGCGCCAGTCAACCCACGGTTTTACTGTTTGGCGATTACATGGCCACCGCCAAGACCCTGGATGGTGGAACGACGTGGACTCAGCTTTACTGCCGCTTGACTGACGGGGGCGCGGCATCGACCAATGGCATGGATGTCACGACCAGTTATGGAGTCCATTTTGACCCCTTTGATCCCCACCACGTGGTGATTTCCTATACCGATATTGGAATGTTTCATTCCTTTGACGAGGGAAAATCGTGGCATCATGCCATCCGCGGAGTACCCTTGGCATGGCGCAATACCGGCTACTGGATGGTTTTTGACCCCGAAATCCGCGGGAAAGCGTGGGCGGCGTGGGGACAGGCCCACGATCTCCCACGGCCGAAAATGCTGGTAGCGAAATTTCAAAACGCCCAAGGCGGCGTTACCCGGTCCACCGATGGGCTTGAGACGTGGTCCACAAGCCATCAGGGGATGCCAGAAAATTGCGTCGTCACCCACCTCCTCCTTGATCCGAAGAGCCCTCGCGGCAAGCGTACGCTTTACGCTGCTGGCTTTGGGCACGGCGCCTTTAAGTCGGTAGACGATGGCACCACGTGGACGCCCATCAACAGGGGACTCGGCGCAAACCGAAACGCGTGGCGCCTGGTTATGGCACCAAATGACGATCTCCTGCTGGTCGTAGCCAGGGGATATCATCGAGAGAAGCCGATCGATGGAGCGTTATATCGTTCGCGCGATCAGGGAGCAACTTGGGATGCGATTAGCTTGCCGGAACACGTCAACGCGCCAAACGATCTAGTCTGTGACCCCTTAGACCCTAAGCGCATGTACTTGGCTGCGTGGCCCAGTACGATAAACGACCGGGAAGAATATGGAGGCGTGTGGTTAACCGAAGACGGAGGACATGCGTGGACCAAGGTCTTTGATGCAGCCAGCCATGTCTTTGGCATTACCATGGACGCCAAAGACTCTGCCGCGCTATTTCTCAACACCTTTAATAGCGGAGCCTATCGTTCCAAGGACGGTGGGAACACCTGGACAAAACTCGAGGGGTATGACTTCAAGTGGGGGCACGGTGTATTCATCGACCCCCATCATGAGCACCGCATCTATCTTACGACCTTTGGAAGCAGTGTGTGGCGGTCCGATTTCCCTTGACCAGGCGCATTGGCCATCGCATCGGGGGCAGCAGGGCGGCATCTTGATCCGACACCTACCGGATCCGCCCCAGCAGAGGCCTAATTCTGGTCGTCAGTGCCTCGGGATGTAGCATTATCGTTCGTAATTCTTAGGACGACTTAAAAAGAACGCATTAAGGGCATCCGGGCGAATTCCACTGCGCCTTTAGCCAAAACCCCAGGTGGTGTGGGAGAAGGGAAATCCTGGGAGCCTGCGGAAAAAGGATGGAGTCCTTTTTGCCACACCTGCGACTTAACGCATCCATCCGATGAACAAAGCGAGGGATACCCCCACTCCGGCCACTGCACTGAGCATTTGAAGCCCTCGCCGGAATTGAACGCGACTATTAGCCCATCCCAAGCCACTACCGACCAAGGCTAGCCCTGCAAACATCGTCAATAAGAACACAACCAAGAGTCCAAACGCCGCCAGCCGTTGAGAGTCAAACTTCACCATCAGCATAAATATGGCCAAATCTCCCGGAGCAACGACCAAGCCGAAGAGTAGGCCCACCAGCCAGGCGGTGGTCGGCCTTTGGAGCCATTCGACGCGAATTCCCCAGCTTCGCCGCGGACGGTCGTGTGGCGTGATCGTCCCACCGCCTTCCTGCGAGGTTTGGACCTGTCTTCTATCCCGTGCGCCACCTACATCTTGCAATAAATCCCAGGCGATCCATGCGCCCATGCCCATGAGCCAGAGACTAGAGGCCCACATCGCCGCATGTTCCCACACGGCCGGCAAGGTCATCAGCAGGCCTTGGATTACGGCTGCCGTAGCCAACATTCCGGCGCTATGGCCGGCGGCAATACGCAAGGCATAGGCAAGCCCTTGGCGACGCGAACCCCGAGTCTTTTCCACATAGGTGCCGACGGCAGCAAGATGATCCGGTGCCACCGCATGGCGTCCGCCAAGCGCAGCCGCCAACAACATCGCCCAGATAGGAATCACGGCGTTCGCTCCCTTTCAGGTAATTAGGGATATTCACGTGACCCTAAAAGCATTCCTGAAAAGATTCCTGGGCTATGGACACTCTGAACAAAGCCAAGGCGTATTTACCGAGATGGCGCAGAGTCAGACAGTCTTTCGCTGAGACACGTTCGAACGGCCGCCTCCAAACGAAAATGTCACCTTAAAGCTTGGGGTTCTGAGGTAGGGGCGATGCTCACGGGGGCGCAAAGCCGCTTCATAAAAGCAGGAT
>JAJZZI010000022.1 GCA_021797635.1 Bacillota bacterium
ATGGTCATCACGGCGCGGGGGCGATTAGTCGCATTGGGGGCAGCATGATGAAAGGTCCATCCACTGTGAAAGCTGACATCCCCCAAATCAAACGGCTCTTGAACCAGGCTGAAGTGGTCTTGATGGCGAAGATCGGCGAGTAATTGCTCACTTTGATCACTGATAGCCAGGTCACGTCCAAGATCGAGATGGTGGCTCTTAGGCCAAAACTCTAGGGGACCCATCTCGAGCGGGGTGGCCTGTAGGGGAATCCAGGCCGTACAGGTGGAGAGCGTGTCAAGCGGCCAGTAGTATTGATCGGCATGAAATGGGGTGATCCCGCCGCCCGCTTCCTTGTACAGCGCCTGATCGTGGTACAAGCGCACTCCCCTGGTGCCCATCAAGGCGGTAGCGATTTCGGCCAGACGGCGACCGAACACGAAGCGTTTGACCTGTTCATTTTCGGCCCACAGGTTGGGCACTTGCAAAAATGCTTTTTCGTAGGTGGTGCGAGATTCCATCGGTTTCGGATCCGGCTCGCGCCGCAGCACCGCTTGAGTGATTTCTCGCCCAAAATCGGCTAACGTCTCCTTGCTGAGGACGTGCTTTAGGTGAATGAATCCCTGATCCGAGTAGGCCTGCAACTGATCGGCCTGCAAGGGATACCCTGAGTTTAGGTCGTCGTACACTATTTGCCCCCCAGAATCGATCATGAGAGATGTAGTTCTTCAAACCATATCGTGTTCGTTTACTAACATTACTCGTGATCTATCAACCATTCAAGTATTATTCTGCAGATTTTTTAATTTTGCGGACGAATTGAGGCGTTACTGTCCGCACCAGCCCTCTAGGCATTGCTGGGAGGGCCCAAGAGATTCGGGGCCCTCCCAGGACGGTGGACCACTCTCTCTTCACGGCTTGGCGCCGAAGGCCCCTGCTTCTTGTAGCCATGCGCCAGAGGACCGCTAGCCCGCTAAATCTCCATCTCAAACGCGTATTCCCCGGAACCAAACTCCAACCGCGTTTCAAGCGCATCGGCCTGAATGTCCACCCCTAAAAGGCCGCCCTTGGTCTCCCTCACGTCTTGGAGCCCACTTGGCAAGATAAGCGTTCCATGACTATTGGCGGGCACGGTAACGGCAACCTTGAGCCGACTCCCTGCTCGTTGCCAGTGGCAGCCTATAGGTCCATAGAGCGATTCATGGCGGGCCTCGACGTACTCCAAGCCCGGCACAAATTGGGGTTTGAAGACGACGTGTTGAAACCCGGGCTGCTTCACGTCGGGAAGAATCCCCGCCAGTCCCTGGTAAAACCATGCACTGATATCGCTAAACATGTGATGATTATGCGACCCTTCGCCGTCCCACTGCTCCCACAAAGTGGTGGCTCCCTGACTCAACCAATGCCCCCAACTAGGAAAACTGGTTTGACTGGCGATGGCATAGGCTACATCCGATCGGCCAGCCTCCGCCAACACGTGCATGACGTATTTGGCGCCCAAGATTCCCGTATCAAGGTGGTGTTGGGTGGCCTCTAACTGCGCTAGCAAGGTCTTTAGGAACGCAGCTTTTTCACCCTCTTCGAGCATCCCTTGATAGATGGCACAGGCCGTTGAAGTTTGGCAGTTGCCGGTGACGGAGATCGTGTTTAGGTCCAAAAAATTTGTCCGGAAGGCGTCTCGAATTTCTGTGGCCTTGGCGTGATAGCACCGAGCGTCATCGACTTTCCCTAAAATCTCCGCCGCGCGGCTAAGGATCGTGGCCATGACATAGACATAGGCCGTATCGGTGACCACGGTCGGGCAAGCGTGGCCATCGGGTCCGCCCGTCGGCGGACACCAGTCACCTAGACCAAAGTCGAACAGCCCCTGATGCGACATGGACAGGGCAAAGGTGAGATAGGCTTTCATCGGCGCATACATGGAATCTAGGAGTAGGTCATCGCCAGCATATTGGTAAAGGTACCAAGGAATCAGGAAGAGGGCGACGTCCCAGGCAGGTCCGCTGCCCCAGTTGTATCCCCACCCGCCCGTGGGGACAATCCCGGGAAGCTGCCCGCTCACACGTTGGACATCCTTGAAATCTTGCATCCACTTGATATAGGCGGCCATGGGGTTAAAGTTCATCAATACTTGTTCAGCGGATAGGGCCGCGTCTCCCGTCCAACCGTTTTTCTCGCGGTGGGGACAGTCCGTGGGAATGCTGTGATAGTTGGTCAAGGTCGACCAGCGCGCCGCCGCTTGGATCTGGTTTAACAAGGCATCGGAGCAGGTAAAGTGCCCACGGCTTTGCAAATCTGTATGGACGATGCGTCCACGCACCATCTCGATATTGGGCGTATCGGGCAGGCCAGATATCTCGACATAGCGAAATCCGTGATATACGAAACGAGGTTCCCACGTTTCATGTCCGGTCCCCTTTAAGATGTAGCGGTCCGTCTGAAAGTCCCCGCTTTTGATGAAGCAGTCGATGTGCGAGGTATCCAAGCTCCCATCATCCGCCAAGTCTTCTGCATAGCGTAGCGTCACCTCCGTGGCCGAAGGACCGTTTAGGCCACGCACCTGCACCCATCCGGAAATATTTTGTCCAAGGTCAAAAATGTAAGATGCCTCGCTCACCTGGCGCATGGAGATGGGGGCGATGGTATCGACCACGCGAATGGGGGGCATTTGCTCGGAGGAAAGAATCCCTCCCGGACTGCGGACGATCTTGGCCCAAGTCCAGTCCGCATCGTCATAGCCAGCTTGATCCCATCCGGCCAGTTCGCGACGGGCGTCATAGGTCTCTCCATTTCTTAGGCCATCAAAGACAATCGGCCCCGCGGCGGTCTTCCAGTGCGGCCCACTAGTGAGGGTAAGCTCTTGGCCGTTAGCCAATTGGATATACCCTTGCAGGCGGAATTTGGGCTGGTCGCGCCATGGCGCCTGACGAAAATCCCACACGTCGTCGGTAAACCCGTTGTACCATCCGTTGCCTAAAATCACGCCGATGACATTTTCCCCCACGCCTAATAGATGGGTTACATCATACGTCTGGTACAGCGCCCGCTGATCGTAACGCGTGAATCCTGGCGCGAGCACGGCGTCCCCGGCCTTGGTCCCATTTAGGAAGAGTTCATGAAACCCCAGTCCGCATAGATAAATCCGTGCCTCTACCACCTTTTGGTCCAACGGCAGCGTGATTCTAAAGTGGGGAGCAGGCACAGACCGATCCATCTCCGCTCGGCCTTGGGGGCTGCCAATCCAAGATCCGCTCCAGGCTGCTTGGTCTAAAAGCCCCATTTCGAAGCGCGCCACAGGGCTCCATGGCGAGGCGACATGCCTCTGGTCCCACGCCCGCACCTGCCAAAAGACCGCTTGCCGGGAAGTGAGGGGTTTTCCCGCATACGTAACATGGATGGATCGGTCGGATACCACCTTACCGCTATCCCATAGATCCCCCGTTTCACGCTTAAGTAGCGCTGTAGACGTGGCCGCTCGCACCTGGTAGGCTGTCTGAGCAGTCCCTCGAACGCTCGATTGAAGCTTCCAACTGAGCCTCGGCGCCGTGTCCACGCCCAGGGGATCGGACAAGTAATTGCACAACAAATCGGTGATCTCCAAAGGGATCCCTCCTTAAAACGCTTGGCGAAACACGGGAAGGCCTGTTAGGCACGTCCCTAGTAGTAATGTTTTGAGCCCGTTCGGCTTTGCCAAGTCCGTGGCCCTGCTAAACTTTTCCTACATCTTAATGGCGCCATTCGTCATGCCGGCCACGAAATAGCGCATCAGAAAGAGGAACAAAATAGCGATGGGAATCGACGCCAACGTGAATGCGGCCAACTGCAAATTAAACGCATTAATCGATGGCGCCAGCGGCGGAGGTTGAAAATTTGCTATCGCCATGGCCACCGTCTCGTGGTTGGTACTTAAGATCAAAGATGGCAAAATATAGTCGCTCCACAATCCTACGACGTTTAACAGCGCCAAGGTCACGATAATCGGCACGGATAGGGGAACCACGATTCGGCCAAACATCGTGAGTTCGGTTGCTCCATCAATCTTGGCCGCCTCAAACAAGTCGTTTGGAATTGAACGAATGAAGGTGCGCAGAATGAAGATGCAAAATGCCTGTCCTCCGGCAATGTATGGCAGAATGAGCCCCCAGCGCGAGTCAAGCAGCCCCATGTCCTTGATTTCCAAGAACAAAGGAATTAATGTCAAAAATGGTGGCACCAGAAGTAGGCCGAATACCACGTAGAACAACACATTGCGTTCCGGAAAATCCAACTTGGCAAACGCATACGATGCCAGCATACCGAACAACAGCATCCCGAAAACGCTCACCGACACAATGACTCCTGAACGCCAAAAAGCGGGACCGGTGGCCTGAAACGCCTGTAAAAAGTTCTGCCACAGGGGATGAATCGGGAAACTAAACGGAGAAGCTCCGGTTTCAATGCCCGTCTTGGCAGCGTTTACCACCATGAATATCATCGGGTATAGAGAAACCCCAGCCAACAAGAGCAAGATGATGTGCAAAACGATTGCCGGACGGCGACGAGCCACCATTGGTTTAGATCCTCCTCCTACGGTTAGTTCTCCGACTGAAAGTAGCGCATGTTGAGCAAGGCCAAACCCATGACCACGACGAACAGCATAAACGCAATCGCCATGCCGTAGCCGTACTGGTCAAAGTTAATGGCTACGTCATACATGTAGAAGACAGGCGTGGTCGTGCTAGTGCCTGGCCCTCCTCCCGTCATCAACAAGGGAGTCAAAAGATTTTGGCTAACTCCTACGATCGCGAGAACGAGCAGCAACTTTACTTGCGGCATAATTAAGGGCACCTCAACTCGAAACACGCGCTTCCAACGCGTGGCACCATCCACTGCGGCTGCATCCAGTAATTCTGTGGGGATGGCCTGCAGCCCCGCATAATAGATAAGGAGATTAAACGGGGCCACCCAAGGAAATCCCATGAGAATTACGGCCCATAGCGCCAAATGCGGATTTGCCAGCCATGCGTGCTGAAGAAAACGTAGTCCAACGTCTTTCAGCAAAGCATTCAGCATACCGGACGGCTCATAGATGTATTCCCAAATGAGGATCCCCACCACCGCAGGCAGAACCATGGAAATAATAAACAGGGTACGGTAGACGTATTGAGATCTTTGGCTGCGTAATTGAAATATAAGTTGCGCCACAAAAAAGGGCGGAATCAAAGAGAGCGGGATCCCTATTGCCGTCCACAGAGCCACATGCCCAATGGACGCTAAGAACACGGGGTCGTGGAATGCCTCGATAAAATTCGCGACGCCTACCCATGTGGGAGGATTAAATCCGTCCCAATTAGTGAATGCCCCTACCAGGGCACGAATTGCCGGGTAGTAGCTAAAGGCCAAAATAAAGAAGAAGGTCGGAGCAATAAAAGCGTACGCAACCAAACGCGTGCGACGCTTCGCTGATGGGGATCGTCTAATTGGACTCTTCGCTGGAGTTGTTTCTCTCGAGGCATCAGAGATTACTGGAACATTCATCAAAACTCCTCCCAAATAAGAGAGCAGGACGCTTCAAAGCGTTCCTGCTCTCTTGGTTACTTAGGGCAGGTGATGCTGAGCCGCAAACTGTACATACGCCTGGCTCAGGGCTGACGCGTACTGCGACTTGGCCGCTCCCAAGGATAGATGTCCGCCAACATATTCCTGGAAAATGTTCCTAATCGTGGTGTATTCCTCACTCGTCAAGAACTGGCCCCCATCGCATTGATACCAGGGGAGATTCAATTGGTTGGCCACCGATGCCAATGCTTTGATGGGGTGAGTCCCCTTGAAGGTGGGCACAAACGACCCCAACTGATTGACAATTTGCTGATCATGTTGGGGCGTGGAGATGAATCTTAGCCAATCCAGCACCGCCTGAAATTTCCCTGGTTGACTCATCGATCGGTCTGCTCCGGGCGTAGAGATGGCATACTGAAACGCCGCCTGTGGTCCGCCAGCATCGCCAGAGCTGTTGTATTTAGTTGCGAATCGCGTCGTTCCTACCAGAGAAGGCATGGAAAACGAACCCACGGCAAACTTTCCTCCGGCTTGTTTGACCACGTTAGGCTCCCAGGTTCCGTTGAATACCATCGCGACCTTGCCCGCAGCGAACAATACCGAGCCGGTTTGCGCCCCTGTCGGTTCCGCGTTCCAAGGAATATCGGTTGTATTCGGGTTCCAGTAGCTGTACAGCTTTTTCACAACCGGCCACCACGCCATAATCCGCGGATTCTTTGAGGGATTCAAGATCCCCTTCTTATAGGCGATGGCGTCATCGTATTCTGAAATCCCGGGCTGCCTCGAGAAACTCGATATCTTTCGCAGAGTGTTCAGGCCC
Organism: Bacillota bacterium; assembly: GCA_021797635.1. Classification (GTDB taxonomy): domain Bacteria; phylum Bacillota; class Sulfobacillia; order Sulfobacillales; family Sulfobacillaceae; genus JAJZZI01. Next base: position 6,338 of record JAJZZI010000022.1, read on the forward strand.
AATTCGTTTCCTAGGAAGTCACGCACCCACCAGTCATACGTGGGAACGTCAGCGCCAGGGGTGATGCGGTGGGCCTTAAGCTTCTTGGCGTCCTGCAGCAACGCGTTCCACGTTTTAGGAGGCGACGAGATGCCGGCTTTGGCAAATAGCGACTTGTTATAGAAAAATCCGATGCCTACATAGTCCCCATCCACATTGTAAATCTGACCTCCAGGTGCCCTGGTTTCTGCCACTATCTTCGGATTCATCACGCTGTCCCAGTGCTTATTGCCTGGAATATACGGATTTGGTTGCTTAAAATAAGGAGCCAGGTTGTAAACGATCCCCTTCGGAAAGACCGTGTTGAAGTTTTCGTATTGGTTGAAGTACAAATCATACATCGTTCCGCCTGCAGCCTTAGTCTCCACCTGCTGGTTCGTGTCTTGGAACGACGGATTAACAAAATGGATCTTTATCCCGGGATACATCTTTTCAAACTGCTTGGCCAACACATACAGTGCGGTGAGACGTGTCTCGTTTTTTAACAGCTTCACCCCCGGGGCAGCCGGGGTGTAAGACTGCGCGAACATCGTTATGGTGCCCTTCCAAGTGAGCTTTGGAATCTTGGTCACAGGTTTCCTTGTGTGAACTGAAGAAAATCCCGCCCCAGCTCCGACCATTAAGGCAGAGCAGCCAACCACGGCCATCAACCGTCCCGCCGATACCGCAAAACGCTTCATAGTCCATCTCTCCCTAGAAAATACTTTTCAACCGGGTGGGTTTCGATGTGGAGTACCCCCGTGTGGGAGCACTCCTGGGAATTTAATCAAAGGGCCACATGACATAAACACACCGATTGACGATCGCTCGATGCGGTCATAACGTGCGTTGTGATTCGGAGGTAATATTCCACAAACGGGACTAAAATCCTTCTAATCCCATTTAATTTACATTGATCCCATCTATAGAACTATTTGCTTTCAGTAGAAGTGCTCCACGTTTACCGGTGAATCATCCACAAGCCACCGGAATGCGCAAGGCAAGCTTTCTTTGTTCGGCCGCTCGACCATGGCAAGTCCAAACGGGCGCTTAAACCGAAAAACGCCAACCTCACGAACGGCTTGGCAGATGTCTCCTAACTAACTAAACCTTTAGCAACGCCAATCTGCCAAGCCTCTTATGGCGGAACAAACCTCACACCGCGAGTCCACTATTTCGACAGTCAAACTCCGGGCCTAAGGAATCCGTGGATGATTGGTTACGATGTATTGCTGAACCGCCTGCTGCACCACTGCATCATATTGCTGCTTCGCTGCCGCAAAGCTAAGGTGGCCTGAGACGTACTCTTGAAAGAGATCGAAGATCCTCGTATGTGCTTCGGCAGATAGATCGCTAAACCCAAATATCGACGCGTACTTGGCTCCTTTGGGGAGCGCGGCTCCGCGTTCCTCTTTCAGGGCTTTTGCTCCCTTAAAAGTCGGCACAAATTCACCCAACTGATTCACGATCTTTTGATCCATTGTGGGCGTTGAGAAAAATCGAACCCAATCTAGAACCGCCTGAAACTTTGCCGGGCTCATCGAGTGGTCCGCCCGTTGTGTGGCAATGGCATATTGAAAGGCGGCAGAAGGTCCACCCACGTCGGCACTGCTATTAATGGAGGTGCCATACTTGAAGGCTTTTGACAAAGAGCCGGCCGGAAACTGAAATGAGCCAATGGCAAATTTCGCCCCAGCGACTTTCGCCTCGTTCGGCATCCAGGATCCCTGATAGACCATAGCGACCTTACCAGCAGCAAACAGTTTTTGCCCATTTTGCACTCCGCTGGGTTGGTTCAAAACGGGGATATCCGTGACATCCACATTCCAATAACGGTACAGCTGTCGCACCAGTGGCCACCATGCCATAATCCGTGGGTTGGTAGAGGGATTGAATATGCCCTTCTTATATCCGATTACCTCGCCAAGGGCAGTAACCGCATCTTTAGATTTAGAGTAGTGCTCAAGCTCCGCCACAGTCCGAGCACCTAAGTCATTCCCTAAGAAAAGCCGCGACCACCAGCTATAGTAAGGAATGTCGGCGCCTGGTGTAATACGATGAGATTTAAGAATTTTAGCGTCTGCGATTATTTGCGCCCAGCTTTTAGGAGGAGAGCTGATCCCAGCCCGGTGAAATAGCGACTTGTTGTAATAAAATGCCGTTCCTACCCAGTCACCGTCAACGATGTAGTGGGCCCCAGATGGAGCGACAGTTTGCGCCAAGACCCTCTTGTTCATAACACTCTTCCAAAGCTTATTTCCAGGGATATAGGGGTCTGGCTGGTTAAAATAAGGGTCCAGATTTGCCACAATACCCTTTGGCCACACCGTGTTGAAGTCAATGTATTGGCCCCATAGCACATCGGGTAAGCGACCGCCAGCCGCGTCTACTTCCACCGCCTGAATATCATTTGAAGACATAGCAGGCGGGTTGACGAATCGTATGTGGATCCCGGGATATAATTTTTCAAACGCCTTAGCCACATTCTCGAAAGCCGATAGCTTCGGACTCCCCGGGGCGAGTTTCACACCAGGCACTGAAGGAGTATACGTTTGGGCATACATCGTAATCGTGCCCTTCCATTTTAACTTAGGAATGTTAACCGGAACTCGGTTAGAGCGGGAAGAATAGCCCGTAATCATCCCGCTCACCAATGCCGCACCTCCCAGCACTAAAGAAAGACGTACTAACCCCTGTACTCCCAGAACCGTCTTCATGTGGCTTGTTCTCCCTTTTTGGGTTTGTGCAGTCTCGTCATCTGATCACGTTCTCAGCGACGGCAATTTCCATCATAACTTCATATTTAGTACTAATCAATATATTGCGTACTATTCTGCGCTAGTATCTAAGCATTCTTTTTGTCGAAGGAAGACATTGGGCAAGTCAAAAAACGTTCATGGTGGCCCCGGCCATGAAAATGCTAGCCGCCACTTCGTCAGAAGATACCCGCTGAAATCAAATAAACGAGGCCTCAAAAGACCCAAGACCTCCATTTCAGCTCATTTGAGGTTGAAGGCCGGCATCTTCCGCGAGCATGGCCGAAGCCCCTTGGGCCTCGGCTCGTTCTGAACAGATAACAGCGGATCCGCGGAGATACCATCGGACATTCTTAAACATGGAAGTATCAGTAATCGAAACATCAGGAAATGGCGGCTTATCCTTTGGTAATTAATAGTCAACTGCCGGGAAGCGACTATAGAACGGCACATTAGACCGTTCGTGCCGTCCTAGTCTGGGGAATAAGTCCGTGGTAGTCGCGACACGAACCACATTGCCCGTGATAGCCCGTCCGCCAGCAGCAATTCGGGTCGCATTTGGCCATGCGGATCCCCGTTGACACCAAGATGCTAACCACCCCCCTGGTCAGGCGGTCAGTTGGAGTATGCCGCATGGCCCTCCGAAATTAGCCCTTATCCAGGCATTCCTGCCTTCACCGAGACGGTATGCACGGCCCTTGGCGCTGCCGTCGTGCCGCCTCGATGAAATACTCCGGGCACGATGGCGTAAGGAGACAGAAGAGGATTCGCCATGACTTCTAAGATGAGCTCGGCAGCCTTTCGTCCCATGACTTCTTCCGATTGATCCAGCCAAGTTAGCGTTTCCTCGGGAGGCAAAGGCGGAAATGCCTCCCAGGGCGCGTCCACCACCCCAGAATAATCGAAGCCAATCACGGAAAGGTCGTCTGGAAGCTTAAGGTGAAGATCGCTCGCTGCCCGCCGAATGAGGATAGTATCCAGCGTCGTAGTAGCAATCACCGCAGTGACCTCACCCTTTAGCCCCTCGTGAATGCCCGTCCAGGCCTCCACTGTGGCATCAGGTGATTCCGAAACCGTCCAGATCGCGTCGGCATTCAGATCGTACTCCGCCATCGCCGCTTCAAAGGCCTCGATCCGTTCGGCTAAACTCTGGGTGAGTTGGGGCAGGGGCGAGCTTGCCGCCAAGGCAATATGTTGATGGCCCAGCTCCACTAAATGTTGGACCGCAGTTCGGATGAGTCCTGGACCATCTCCTACAACAAAGGGCGTCTCAATTCCCGGAAGGCGCTTATCGATTAACACAAAAGGAAACCGATCTAATTTTAGACGAAGAATCTCTTCGTTATAGATTTCTCGTTCGATGGGGCAGATGATCAGCCCATCGACCCCCATCTCGAGCATTCGCCGAATGACTCCCGCCTCATGGGCGCTGTCCGACGCGGTTAATCCGATAACCGGATGCACGTTAGCCTCCGCCAAGCGTTCGGTCGCGCCCTTCAACAGGCGGCGCGAAAATTCGTCCGGCAATACCGGAATTAAAAACCCCACTAGACCGGATCCGTGCGAAGGAGAAGCTTCCAGCGACTGATGATCGACAGGAAAGGTCCCCTTGCCTGAAATCCTGACAATTCGACCTTCTTCGACCAACAGCGACAACGCCTTCTTAATCGTCGTCAAGCTCACCTGAAAGTGCTCTACCAGTTCACTCTCCGTGGGCAGCCTCTCGGTATATTGCCCAGCATCCAGTCCTTCTCGCAGGCGATCGGCAACTTGCTGATACAGTCGATTGTTGCGATCCAACGGTGTAAACCCCTTTCTACGGATTAAGCTGCCCTCCCCCTCCTGGCGGGGAGGGCAGCGCGATTTTGCACCTCCATCCCATCATCGTGATTTTTCGGCAAAAAATCTAGTTTTTCTCGTTCTTTCTCCCTATTGCAGTCGAATCGTAGCCAAACCGTGGGCCTTGACGGGCACCACCACCTTGGTCTCCGTCCATTCGATGGGCTCCGCGGTAGGTTCCTCCAGCAGGGAAATCCGTTCTGCGGATCGCACGCGATCGCTCGTCGAAAGCTCCAGCGCCACATCGGCATCCTGGTCCTGGCGCATACGTACGATAAGGCCTGGATGGGGAGACTCGGCAGGCTTTACCGCGGTTACAACGCCTCGGCGATCACGCAATTCCAGCGCACCCACGGTCGTGGGGAGCCTACCCTCTCGCTCGGTGCCCACCCATCCCGTCAAGCGGCTAAGACGTTCCATCGCGGTGCGCGTCCATTGATCGGGTGAAGGCTTGGCGTCATCCGACCATTCAAAGCTCAAGGGGACTTGATGATGCCCGATTTCCGCATACGCGTCAGGATGATAGGAGGCTCGAAGCAAGGTCACCCGGATCGCGTTCTCACTGACGCTGATTCCATACCGTGTGGGGTGATAGACCACGGCGCTCCCTGCCTTGCCCAGCACGGCGGTCCATCCCTGAGCGGGCACATCGCGGCTTGGAATGGCGCGTTCCACCGACCCGCACGACTGCCCAAAGAGCGCGCTCTTAGAGAGGAATTCCGGCAAAGAAAACGCTATGCTAAGGCCGGGAATACCCGTCTCCGGGCCGCCAAACTCCCGCCAGTCAATGTCAACCAACCAATCGATGCGCTTTCGATCGGGATAGATGTCCACCCAAGTCACGACCTGAGACGCCTTCACCGTACTTTGACCTCGAAGGCGTACGCGCACCGGGCCGACCTCGGATATCGTCCAACGCGTCCCTTTGACCGCTTCACGCTCCAGATCGGGGCCAATCTCCCAGGCACTCATGCCGTTGGGTGCCTCGCGAAACCATTCTAGCCCGCCTAGCGGCAAGGCGGGCTTTTCCCGTCCCGCCGTGAGGACCACATGCGATTGGTTAGCATGTGCGGCAATGGCTTCCGTCTTCGTTCGAACCTGAAAGCCTTGTTCATAAAGGGAGACACCGAGCTGGCGGAACAGCCGCAGTTTTCGGGGCAGGCGCTCGTGATGCCACCGCTCCGGCGTGCTGACTAATCCCAGTTGGGCAGCATCTTGGCCGGACAGGGTAAGAATCTGGTGGCCCACTCCCAAGTTGGCCACCTCAATGGCGGGAGCCTCACCCGATAGCTCTTGACTGCCCGCACCGAGGATAAAGACTTTATAGCCTAGACCCGGCACGGTCGCGGAAAAGGCCAGGCGCGCCCGCCGGTGCCCTGGAAAGCCCAGGTGGGAATCGTAACGATACTGCAGAGGAACGCGCTTGCCATCGGCGTCGCTTAGTCGAAGGGCGGTGTCGGGTTCGAAGCGTTCGTACACATCCATCTCTACGATATCCGAGCGTTCCCAGGCTAAGGGGTTGAACACCACCAAGACCACCTCGGAGGGATCGGCAAGACCCTTCGTGGCAATCGCCTGGGAAATGGACGCCATGGCCTTTTGCGCCGCAATTCGGGCGGTGGCCGCCACATCTTGACCGCGTCCAAGGGAATACTGATAGGTTTCGGGGATGCCTGACCCGCTTAGAATGTCGTGAAATTGACTAAACAGGGTGGACTCCCACCCTGCCTCAAGCGACTCTTGATTGGTGGGAAGGTTCACCCCTAAGAGGCCAGCCATCGACTGGAGCCCTTCCGCCGTTCGGAGATCGGCCTCGCTTTTTGCATTCATCGTCTTCGTGTCGCTTTCCGAGCTGTAGCATCCCGCAAACACATAGTTGAGTTCGCCTGCTACTCTAGGCAAAACCTCGCGGTGGCGTTCCAAGGCTAAGAAATGATCCTCCAAAAAGGCCGGCGTCAGGGTGGGAAAGATGGGCCAGGTGCGCATCTCCATCAGCCGCTTTAAATCGCGCCGGGTCGGTCCGCCCCCATGGTCACCCACCCCATAAACCTTTAAGAAATGGGGAACCTTGGACTCCGCATAAAACTTGAGTAGGCTCCCTACCTCGTCACCAGTGATGGTTCCGTTGTACCACTCTTGGAAGTCGCTCCATGCCAGCACCTCGGCTCCGTCAGGGGCCTGCCAGCGAAAGGCCGTGTCTCCCGGGCCACCACGACAGAAATAGAGCCAGCGAACCCCAGCGTCGCGATACACGGTGGGAAGCCCTTGGGGATGGCCAAAGGTGTCTGGTTCAAAGTCAATGGCTACCCGGTCCGGCGAAATTCCCCAGTGCTCCGCGAAAAACTTTTTGGAATAGAGCAAGTGCCGCACGATCGATTCATCCGAGGCTAAATTCTTATCGCCTTCCACCCACTGGTTGGCGGTGATTTCCCAGCGGCCCTGCTTGACCCGTTCCCCGATGCGCGAAAACAGACCCGGATCAAAGCGGCGCACGATATCATAGACGGCGGTTTGGCTTTGCGAAAAACGAAAATCCGGAAATTCGTCCATGAGGCGATCGACCGTGGTCAACGTGTTGACCACCACTTCCACCGTTTCCGGCCAATCCCATAACCAGTTCATATCCATATGCGCATGCCCGACATAGGAAATTGAGAGCGACTTCGCCAAAGACTGCCAGGGAGCCAGAGCGTTTTCGACCTCTGAAACCCGATCGCGGGCCCGATCCCATGCTCCTTTTTCCCAGTCGGCCGTGAACGGCTGAATGATCTCCAGAATGCGGGGCCACTCATCCTGGCGATGTTCAATGGTCAATAGTTCCCTTAAATATCCCAGTTCCCGGGCGAGACGCTCGAGCGGAGCGCGCACCTCGGGGGCAAGCGACGGCGGCAGCGACTTCATCGCGGTGATCCACTCTAATGGAGCTTCGGTCATGATTTTCTAACCTCCCGATCTATGTAGCAGGCGTGTGCCCAACGATGGCGGCTCTTGATAGACGCACTTTGCTCTCTGAATAGGTGCGGCCCGCCAAACACGGCAACATTTAGACAAAATCCGGCGCAATCCACACAGCCCGCCTGCTGATAATGCCAGGAAAGGAAGAGCAGCTGGAGTCTCGTGCTATCGGTGCCATCGCTCGGTTAGCCATTGGCGTAGGTATTGCCGGCCAGATCCCGTCCTCGCGCCAACCAAATCGGAAAATTCGGGTTGGCCTCGGCAATGACATGTGTCGTCGTCGCCATATAGCGCATGGTATACCCCGCTCGACGATGGTCGCTTTGGTTGGCCAAGGCGCCGTGTATAATACGCGCGTCATGCAGCGAGCATTGTCCTGGTTGCAATTCAAAATAGACCGCCCGGGCTTCATCCACATTTTGAATTTCGGTGGTAAAGGTATTTTGTTCGGTGTCGACTGGGCCATAAACATAGTGGCCGCCGCGGTGGCTTCCGGGGATCACCCGCATGCAGCCGTTTTCTCGCGTGGAAGCGTCCAAAGCCAGCCATACGGTGACGATCTGGTCGACCCGGTCGACGCGTCCCTGCCAATACGCAGAGTCTTCATGCCACGGGGTCCGTCGACCTTGGTATGCTTCCTTGGCAATGAAGTGGCTCGACCACAGGGCGATATTGGGTCCAATGAGCGGCTCAACCAAGTCCAACACGCGGTCGGAGAGCAAAAACTCCAACAGGCGGTGGTCGGCAAAATGCGGGGTATCTAACTCATCCGCACGCTTGGCACCGCGATTAGCCAAATGTTCCTCAAATATCTCCGTGAGGCGGACCATCTGCTTGGCATCAAAGATGGGTTCCCTCCGGATAAGGTATCCGTCCTGTCGATATTGCTCGATCGATTCCCTACTCCACACCGTAAGCGCCCCTTTCGCGCAGGAACGAAGAAAGATGAATTACGTTCCCATAATAGCACCTTTAGCGCATCATTACACAACGAATGGATTTAATTCTAAAAATATCCCCCAAAATATTATTTTATGATATTCACCTTCTTCCTTCCCCATGCCAACGACCGTTTCGCCGACTAAGACGGGTCCATGAACACGAGGGGAAACTCGGGACCGGAAAATCGTTGACCTGGTCTGGGATGAAGGAGTTCGACGTTCATGTGCCCGTCACTCTCCGTGCCCGGACAATAGCGCGTGGCATCGGTCATTAAGTGGATGGCCAACGACCGACGGGGACCAGAGGTCGTGTTCGGTCCACTGCCGTGGAAGGTTAGACAATGATGAAAACTCACCTGTCCCGCCTTAAGAATCACGGGAACGGGCTTAGCCTCGGGGTGGTCTTGATGGATCGCCGTCATCTGCGTCTCGGTCTCTTGATCAAAGAAGTTGCCTACGGGCAGGAGCCCCCAGCGATGACTTTTCGGGAGGAATTGCATGCATCCGTTGGCCAAGTCCACGTCATCGAAGGCGACCCACGCCGTCAAAAGCGTCGGTTCCAGGGCGCACTGCCAATAGTGATAATCTTGGTGCCATCCGACTTTGGCGGTATTCGCGTCCGGACCTTGGCCGGGTTTATAGAGTAGCTGATCGTGCCACAGGCGGATGCTCGAGGTCCCCATCAATCGGGCAGCAATTTCTCCAATTCTGGCGTCCACTGCCAGGTCGCCAAGGGCACGGTCTGCCCAGTGGGCGTTATCGGTCTTTCGTAATCCGTTTCCATGGCTGGGCGTCCAATAGCCTCGCCATGGCGGTCGGCCGGTCTCAAAGGTTCCCTCAAACACCTGGTCCATATGCTCTCTAAGCAAGGCCAGCTGTTGAGCATCGATGAGCTGGGGGCCAATCCAATAGCCTTCTGATTGGAAAAATTCAATGTCTTCGGCCTGAGGTAGCCAATCCGAGTGCATATTGCCATCTCCTTGTTGGGGCCTAGTCCTTGGAGCGAATGTCGCGCGCGCCAAGTGATGAATCCACGTGGCATTCCCGAACATCTAACACCATGTCTAAGCATCGCACTTCTTCTCCGCGCAGCTGTAGGGCCGACCCGTTTCCCATGGCTTCGCCGAGTCCGTGCGTCGGATACCCGCCAAACGGTTCCAGCCCAATGTTGTAGTGGCGTCCATACCAGGGATATCCCGAAGCCCCCAGTTCCTGCCAGTACCAGCAATAGGGCAAAACGTGGGCATCCCACGACGCGGAAAAGGCCAGGCCGCAATCGGGGTCGAAGAGGCGGTATCCCCCCGTATCAAAGTCCGTCAGATAGACGATATCGCGCGTCCCGTCGCGCTTGGGCACACGGCTGAGGTCGTGGCGGGACCCTTCCACGCCCAAGACCCAAGGCCACGAATAGCTGCCGGCGCGATACCGGCGGGGTGCAATCGGCTCATCGGTGACGATAACGGTTCGCGCCGTCGTCTCGATCTGAGTATTTGAACTGAGAAATGGCGGCCCGAAGGCCAGATGATGTCCCCACATGGCGCTTTGCACGGTACTGCTGAGATTCGTGACGGTTTCGGAAATCAGGAGTCCGGACTCGGATTCCAGGGTCAGGAGTTTCTCTAGACGAAAAGGGGTCTTCACCAACTCCACCGTGAGTCGAATGCTCACGCGACTGGCGGTGTCTTCCACCACCCGCCACTGCCAAGGTAGCCGCGCTACCTCATCATGTTGACCGAGACGAGCTCCTTGATAGTCGCTGGGCATCCCGCCGTTAGGGAATATTTCCTGCCATCCGCCTTCGTACTGCCCCACGAAATCTCGGCTCACTCCAGCATTTTGCCGAAGTCCCCAGACCGTGCTCCAGGTCACATCCACATCTCGGGGTTTATAGAGAAATTGGACGATGTCACTGCCCTTCCCCGGGAGAACCCAAATGGCCAATCGGCGATTTTCCATCAATACCGCATCGTAACCGTGCAACACCACGCCCGTAAGCAAGCGGCATCCCCGTTGACCCAACATCTTCCAGCCTCCAGTAGCTCTCTCGTGGCCATCCCATTAGACACCATGGTCTTCGCAGCAAGAACCTCTGCGTGGAAATCGTGCATCCTAATGTCAAAAACAATGATATAGTACAGATTATTGCGGGAGTAGACAAATCATCCTTCGAACGTCCTTAACGATTTTAAGGTGAATGCTTGCAACCGGTGAGTAAACGTTCGAATCGAAGGGAAAGAAAATTATGGGGGATCCGTTTTTCGACCTCGCCCTGCTCGGTACGGGGCGAAGCCGCTCGATGAGTCCGGAAAATAGGACCGGCGAGGCGGGCGGTGGAGCTCGCGCCGTAGAAGGCACCGGACGGCTGGCCGCCCGCGATCTTGGCCAAGGATGGAAAGTCTCGCCGTCGATCGTCATCAAACCCGATAACCACGCGGTTTTGGCGGACATCGCGGGGAGTGGCGTGGTGCAGCATTTTTGGATCACCACGCATCCCCGCTTTTGGCGTTCTTTGATCTTAGAAATCTTTTGGGACGATGAGCGGAGTCCATCGGTGCGGGTCCCGCTGGGAGACTTCTTTTGCCATGGCTGGTCGGAGCCGAGCCTGTTGCCCTCGTTGATGGTAGCGGTCAATCCCCGCGGAGGCTTCAACTGCTATTGGCCCATGCCGTTTAGAAACCATGCCCGCTTCGTCTTGTCCAATGTCGGCTCCGATGAAGCCGTCGTCTACTATCAACTGGATTATTGCGAAGACCAAATCCCTTCGGACGCGGCCTATTTTCACGCCCAGTGGCGAAGAAGTCACCCCTTACCCGCCAAAACTAACCACGTCATTGTCGACCACGTCCAAGGCCGTGGACACTACGTCGGCACCTATCTCGCATGGCAGAGCAATCACACGGGCTGGTGGGGAGAAGGCGAGGTGAAATTTTATCTCGATGGCGACCGAGACTTTCCGACCATCTGCGGCACGGGCACGGAAGACTATTTCGGCGGAGCTTGGAACTTTGAGCAGCCGCCTGGTCAGTATCAGGCCTTTAGCGCACCCTTCTCGGGGCTTCATCAGGTCATCCGACCCGATGGCTTGTATGCCAGCCAAACGCGCTTTGGCATGTATCGATGGCACCTGGCCGACCGGATTCACTTCCAAGAGAATCTTAAGGTTACGATTCAAGCATTAGGCTGGCGACAAGATGGCCGCTATTTACCGCTGCAAGATGATATTGCCTCCGTCGCCTTCTGGTACCAAACGGAACCCCATCAGCCATGGGACGCGATGTGTCGAGAGGCGCTTGATAACACGTAGCAATGCACATACTGCCTGGATTAGGGGAAAGAGAGGTCGTTTGGCTTAGGAACCTAGACCACCCGGTCACTCCCTAATCCGTCTTGCGATATTTCCCCGGTGGCATGCCCACGCTTTCAGAAAACGCGTGGGAAAAATAGTAAACCGAATGGTAACCCACGGCGCCAGCCACTTGTTCCAAGCTCAACGGGGTATACCGCAACAGGTGTTTGGCACGGGCGATTCTTTGGTCGCGAATGTAGCGGACGGGGCTCACACTGAGGGTCCGGCGAAAGATTCGGGAAAGATGGCGGGGTGAAAGGTGAAACTGCCTTGCCAACTCCTCGAGGCCAAGCGGGTAAGCTAGGTGACCCTCGATGAAGGCGCAAATGTCGTCAACCACCCCGCCCGTCCTGATGGAGTCTTCGACGGACGGCGTTGCCTGCGAACCGGGTGCAAAGGTCGTGCCAAACGAGGTGAGCAAGGCAAAGGCTAAGGGAGGCAGCATGACGGCTGATGTCCAATCCAACGAGTTGGCAGAGCTAAGCACACTTTGCCAGAGCAAGAGCGATGGGCTTTTGGCCGCGTCCGTGGCCTCCACCACGACGTCAGACGCATGGCACAGACGATAGTAGGCTTTCACGCTGGTCCTATCCGATAGGTCTTCGTTGACGTCAAAGGCCACATAGGCCAGGTCCAGTCCATGGGCGCTTTTAATTTGATGCACGATGCCTGGCCTCGAGCAAAATATGGTACCGGGTTTAAGGGGATAGATCCTGCCTTCTTCTAGGTACTGGCCCACCCCGCCACGAACATAGCACACCTCAAAAAACGGATGGGAATGCGAAAGATTATCCAGATGATGGGCCTGTACTCCCCAGTAGCACACTCGAAAGGACAGGGCGGGACCCACCAGATCGCGCGCGTGCGCGTCCAAATAGCGTTCGGCATCAAGATTCTCTGCCATCTCCATTCCCTTCTGGCCGAAAACCGAAAAAACATGGCCCGATAGCTTAACAAATTCCGTCCTTTGGTCCCTATAATACGAAAAAATAGGTACTCTCAAAAGAGTCAGGCAAGAAAACTCTATGGGAGCCACTGGAGGCATGGCGCGATGATACACGAAGATGAGGTCCAATTTTATCGCGAAAACGGGTACCTCTTGGTTCGAAACGTCTTCACCCCAAGCGAAGTCCAGGCCATGCGCGATGCGGTCGATGCGATCTTGCAGCGAGCCGCCTCCGCCCAAAAAGACAAGTCACATACCTGGCAAGGAAGCTACCTTCCCCCTGAGGTGTTGAAAAAGCTGGTGGTCAAGGGATTTCATGATGTTCATTATCACGATGCGGTGTTCACCAGGGCTTTGACCCACGAAAACATGGTGGCCGTATTGACCCGTCTGATTGGACCAAACGTCCAACTGCATCATTCCAAGATGCTGGTCAAGCCCCCCGAAAAGGGTGCGGCCTTCCCCCTGCATCAAGACTATCCCTATTTCCCCCACACTTTGGGCACCATGCTCGCCGCCAGCGTCCATCTCGACGACGCTGACGAGGAAAACGGTTGCCTCGGCGTGGTTCCCGCATCCCATCGAAATGGCCCCTTAGAGCATGTGGGCACCTATTATCTAGATCCTGAAAAGTATCCCTTAAGCTTAGCCGTGTCCTGCCCTGCCTCAGCGGGCGACGTGCTCTTCTTTACCGCACTCACGGTTCACGGCTCGGGCATTAATCGCAGTCAGCGCATCCGCCGAAATGTGCTTTTTCAATATCGCGATCCCGAGGATAAGCCGCTTAAGGACGTGCACGTCAACTGGGGACAGGGCTTGATGGTGGCGGGGGAAAATCCCACATTCCGCGAATATCATCCAGATTATTCGCTAAAGGCGGATTAAACCACGGGCCTCCCCCCTCCTGCTCGCGTGCGCTAAGAAAGCCTCTTCGTTCACTCCCAAGCGAGCCGACACAAGGTCCGGCTCGCTCACGAACCGATAGTGTGGCATAGTGTGTACTGGGGCGGATACCAAAAGACGTGAGGATGAGAAGCGAGAGACGCTATCCCTTGCTTCTCGCCTTCTTACTGGGCTGGCACGTCATGCAGACGGGCCTGCAAGGTGTCGAGTTCTTGTTTGAGGGTGATAACGATCTCGCGATATGCGGGATTATCATAGAGGTTGCAGAGTTCCTGGGGATCTTCTTGGAGATCAAACAATTCCCAGCTTTTTGGGGTTGGCCGGTCTTCTGAACCGGAACTACCCAGGGCTTCCCCATAGTAGTAAATGAGCTTATAGCGCTCAGTCCGCACGCCATAGTGCGCCCACACCTTGTGAATGGAATCCAGGTGCATCCAGTAGCGGTAGTACATGGTCGTCTGCCAATCGGGAGGGACCGTGCCTTGCAACAGAGGACGGAGGCTGTGCCCTTGAAAGGTTTCTGGAATGGGCACGTTAGCCAAGTCCAAGAACGTCGGCGCGAAGTCTACGTTTAACGCCATCGCCGAACATACCGAACCCGCAGCAATTTCTCGTGGGTAACGAATTAGAAACGGCATTCTGAGAGACTCTTCATACATAAAGCGTTTATCGTACCATCCGTGATCCCCTAAAAAGAATCCCTGGTCAGACGTGTAGATGATGACCGTATCCTCCGCCAGCCCCCTATCGTCCAAATAGTCCAACACGCGTCCGACATTGTCGTCAATAGAGGCCACACACCGCAAATAGTCCTTAATGTAGCGCTGGTATTTCCATTGTTTTTCTTGGCTGGGCGAAAGCCCTTCTGGAACCGAGGCTTTCAAATCGCCCGGCTTCAAATCTCGATCAATGCGCATGTGAGCCGCCTCAGCCGCAGGCCTGGACGCATAGTCGTCATCGAACGTGTCTGGAAGAGGAATATCCACATCCTCATATAAATGCCGATGTTTGTCATCGGGAAGCCATGGGCGATGAGGCGCCTTATGGTGACACATCAGCAAAAATGGACGATTCGGGTCGCGGTGTTCCAACCAATCTAAGCTAAGGTCCGTAATGATGTCCGTGGCGTAGCCCGGATACACCCGCGTGGTTCCTTTTTCGTTCATGGGCGGGTTAAAGTACTCACCTTGATCGGGCAGCACGTTCCAATAGTCGAACCCCGTTGGATCCCACGCTCGACCCTGACCGAGATGCCATTTGCCTATGATTGCCGTTTGGTAGCCCACGGCCCGTAAAAGTTGCGGGAAATTTAACATTCTGCCGTCGAGACGATCGGCTAGCGTCCGTACCCCGTTTTCGTGGTTATACAGACCGGTAAGGATAGTCGCTCGACTCGGGGTGCAGATTGAATTAGTGCAAAAACACTGGTCGAAACGCATCCCTCCATCGGCGATGCGGTCAATGTTAGGCGTCACGTTGATGTGGCTCTTATACGCGCTGATGGCATGAGCGGCATGATCGTCACTCATAATAAACAGAATGTTGGGGCGCTTGGGACGGCTCATCGACTATCAATCCTTTCTTTTGTTAAAGCTCGGGATCGTGGTGCTGAAACGCGGTCATCTACCTTGGGCTTCGCTCGATGCCGATAAGGCATGGCACGCCGCCAAGTGATTGTGACCAATTTGCACCAAAGACGGACGCGTTGTGCTGCAAATCTGGGATGCGATAGGACAGCGGGGCGCGTACGGACAGCCCTTGTAGGAAGCAAGTAGCACCGACGAGGTAGCTGATTCCGAACCACTGCCCGGCGGCGATGCAGGTTTTTCAAAGCGTGCTGCCGCTAACAGGCGCTCGGTATAAGGATGCCGACTTTCTTGAATCAACGCATCCGCTCGGATGGTCTCTACCAGACAGCCTCCATACATCACCAGAATACGATCGGCAATATAGACCGCGGATGGCAGGTCATGAGTAATGTAAACAATGGCTAAGCCTAGGTTGTCTCGCAGGTGCCCTAGCAACTGTAAAATTTCGGCTCTAAGGGAAACGTCTAGCATCGAAACGGGTTCGTCCGCAATCAACAAGTCAGGTTGAGCGGCCAACGCTCGCACGATGGCCACTCGTTGACGCTGGCCTCCTGACAACTCATGGGGCAATCGGGCGCGGACAGCCGCTGTGGGAGTGAGCCCGGTAAGCTGCAGTAAATTTTCCAGTTCCCTTTGGACAGACTGAGTCGGACTTGCATGACGTTGGATGGGAACACTCAGCTGTTGTTCGACCGTATAGATGGGATTGAGGGAATTATAGACGTCTTGAAAGATCATCTGCACCTGTTCCCAATATTTCCTGAGCTCCTTGCGATTTAATCTAGAGACGTTCCGGCCTTTTAACCAGAGGGACCCCTGAACGATAGAGGTCATCCCCGCGAGCGCACGACCAAGGGTCGTCTTGCCGCTGCCCGACTCTCCCACAATGCCAACAATTTCGTTGGAGGCGACCGCCAGACTAATCTGGTTGACTGGATAAATCAGATGGCGTCGAAATCCTTGGGTCTGCCGAAACTGGACAACCAAATTGTCACCACGCAAGAGTTCTTCGGCCTCAACCATGGGCCTCCTCCTTTTGCTTTCGCTCAACATCGAAGCAGGCGATCTGACCAGAACCCACCCGTTTTAGCTGAGGCGCGGCCGCTAGGCATGCCTCGTACGCGGCAAAGCATCGAGGGTGAAACGCACACCCACTGACTGGATTCACCAAATCCGGCGGACTTCCGGGCACACTGTGGATGCTAAAGCGCTCGCCTTCAAGATGAGGAATCGAGTCCAGCAGGCCTTGAGTATAGGGGTGGTGCCGTGCCTCGCTCAGAAATCGTTCGGCGGGTCCAAATTCAACAATCTTGCCGGCATACATGATGGCGATCTCCGAACTGATATAGCTCACAAGTCGCAAGTCATGACTGATAAACACGACGGCAAACCGCTTGATCTCCTGAATACGACGAATCTCGTCAAGAATTTCTTGTTGCACTACCGCATCGAGAGCCGTGGTCGGTTCATCCATGATAATCAGCGCCGGATCGAGGGCAATGGCCATGGCGATGGCAACCCGTTGGCGCATTCCCCCAGACAATTCATGCGCAAAATTTCGCAGATGTTGGGGATGAATTCTCACTAAGTTTAGCAATTCTTCAATGCGACGAAGCACTTCGGGGCGAGACATCGCGGGACGGTGAATCGTGAAAATCTCCTCAAATTGCTTCCCAACCGGGATCACCGGATTTAGCGTAACGAGGGCGCTTTGAAATACCATGGATACGTTTTTCCAGCGAAACGCGCGCAATGCCGGTTCCGACAGAGTGTACAAATCGCAATCTTGTACGGCAATGCGGCCCTCCACCAACGAAGCATTGGGCGGTAGGAGCCCCATGATGGCCTGAGCGAGTGTGGATTTTCCGCAGCCTGATTCTCCCACTAAGCCAAGAATTTTTCCCGGCTCCAGTTCCAGCGTCACATCATTGACCGCCGGAGCGAGACCGGCTTCCGTTTCGTAAACCACCGAGACGTGCTCAATGCTGAGAATCGCCGAATGGTTCTCGTTCATAGGGACGATTCCCCTTTCAGTGCGCGCCAAGCGCGCATCAGACGATCTCTTGACACCATGGACATTTGCCGCAAGCGGGGATTGGTCACCTCATCCAGCCCAAAATTCATTAAAGCCAGACTGGTTCCAAACACGGCAATTCCCAGTCCTCCGGGCAAGAGCCACCACCATGCGCCATCGAGGACCGCTCCACCATTGTTAGCCCAATATAGAAGACTCCCCCAACTGACTCCGCTGAGGTTGCCTAACCCTAAGAACTCCAGGCCAGCTTCGGCCAAAATCGCCCCTAAGATCCCGTAGAGCAAGCTAGCCATGAACAGGGAAAGCATGTTGGGCAAAATTTCGTGGACCAGCACACGCCAATCCGATGCTCCGGTCAGACGTGCCGCCCAAACAAACTCACGGCGCGCCAGGCTTAACGTCTGCGAGCGCAAGACGCGCGCCCTCCCGGCCCATCCGGTCAACCCGATAATGGCCATCATGGTCAAAGTGTTCGAATGGTGTACGTACGCTGCAGCCACAATCATCAATGGAAGCCCGGGAATGACCAGGAAAATATTGGTGAAAGTGGCCATGACCCGATCCAACCATCCTCCCCAATACGCAGGATACATGCCCACGGCTACCGCCAACAAGGTTGAAATCAATGTCGCACCAAAGCCTACGATCAACGAGGAGCGCGTACCCCAGATAAATTGGGAATACACATCTTGGCCCAACCCTGTTGTGCCAAACCAATGTTGCGCACTTGGCGGCTCAAGAGGGGGAAAATTGGTGTTGCTTGGGCTATAGCGCGCGATCTCTGGAGCAAGAACAGCCACCAATATGAACCCCATGAAGATGATGAATCCTACTTGAGCCTTGCGATTTTTCTTCAATACCCCGATCCAGCCAAATCGCGAAGCATTTCGTATCGGCCTGGGCCCATCATGCTTAGCGTCTTGGGTTCCGGCGATCCTCATTTCCGCCACTTAGGTCTCCCCCTCTCTGCGCACGCGCGGATCTAACCAGGCATAGAGCAAATCGACTAAAAAGTTGACTACCAGCACCGATAAAGAAATGATAAGGAACAATCCTTGCATCAGCGGGTAGTCTTCATTAGATACCGCAGTGAACAACTGGTATCCTACCCCGGGATAGGAAAATATCTCTTCAACCAGGACCACGCCCCCCACCACGAAGCCCACTGCCATCGCAAAGTTTGTCACACTCGGCAATAAGGCGTTTCGTGCAGCGTGACGAAACATTAAATTGCGTGGCGAAACACCCTTGGCCCGCGCGAAGACGATGTAGTCGTCGCCCAAGGTTTGAATCATATTGTTGCGCATATGCAGAAGCCATCCGCCTAAGCCCGGCACGACAATCGTAATGGCGGGCAGAAAGGCGTGATAAGCGACCGTTTCCATAAACGGCAACGACCAACTGGGTGTCATGGAGGAGGTATAGGCGTGGGCCACGGGAAACCAATGAAGCCCGTATCCTAGACCAAAGAGCAAAAGGAGTCCAAGAAATTGATGAGGAATCGCTCCAGTAAATGTGGTCGACGTGGTCAGTAGCGTATCATCCCAGTGGCTACGGCGCCACGCCGCCCATATGCCAATCATCGTACCCAACACCGCCGCGATGATGGTGGCTGTCCCCGCCAAGCCAAGCGTCCACGGCAAACTGCTGGCAATAATCTGACTTACGGGCACCGGATAATATGTCAAGGAGATTCCGAGATTGCCATGCAAAAGGTTGCTCAGATAATGTCCATATTGCGTGATTAAGGATTGCGAGGTCACTCCAAATTCCAGTTTGATGGCTTGGAGCGCTCGCGGTGACAGAGAACCCTGGTAGCGCGAGACCATCAATAAGGCTGGGTTGCCCGGCATAAGTCTGGGCAAAATAAAGTTGATGGTCACCGCCGCCCAGGCCGATATGAATAAGAAGCCCAATCGGTCGACAATGTAGCGCATTTTATCCCTCCCGTCTTGCCGGATCTGGGATGTTCGGAACCTGAAAGGTGAGGAAAGTCGCCCTCAAAGATCTACCGCCATAAGTGGCCCAGTTGTTCCACAGCAAAAACTTACAGGAGGATAGGAGGACTAGATCTCCCATCCTCAGTCCAAGTCTTTTGTCGCCCCAAAGTTCACTTGACCGGATTCAACTGGGTAGCAATGAGACCATTCGAGGGCGACAGCCAGGGTCCACCCTGAGCATACGGGTTCGTAGCGGAAGGCCAACCGGCGAACGACTGCGTTCGGTATTCAAACCAGGTCGGAGTTTCCACGAGCGGAATCGAGGGAAGATCTTTCGCCACCAGGCTGGCCAAGGCGGCGATGGCCTGGCGATGCACCGATCCCTGATTGGTTTTCATGTACACATCTAACCAGTGCGTAGTGGCCGGGTTCGCCCAGTTTTCGGAATTGGTCGTTTGACGCGGGTACAACATGGCGTAGTACGCGTAAAACGGCGACGGCCCGTTGTCGGTCCACGATAGGGCCAACTGATAGCGATGCTGGCTCAAAACGTTGCTGTCGTATAGGCTGGCTGATTCTCCTTGCACGGTCACGCCGATGCCAACACGGTGCAACTCGGAAGCAAGGATCGATGACATCGCCACCCACTCGGAGTACGTGGAGACGACTTGTAGCGAAAAATTCAACGCCTGCCCCTTGGGGGAGACAAAGATGCCGGCCTTATTTTTGTGATATCCTGCCTTTTTCAAAATTGCGATCGCAGCCGAAGGGTTGTAGCTAAGCGCCGCATGTTGTCGCATGGATTTGGACAGCCAACTCTTTTGTGCTGGCAAGAGTAAATCATAGCGATTGGCCTTAGGTGCGTAATAATAATCGGCCGCATTGATTTTCTGGCGATTAATGGCAAGACTCATCGCTTCCCTCACGGGTTTTTGAGCTAACAGTGGGTCATGAAAGTTCGTGTACAACATCAGGGTAGAACTCGGAGCGAACCAGTAATGGTTGTTGCGGGGGCTTGCTGCGACGTAGGTCCGGCGAATGTTGGGAATAAAGATGCTAGCCCAGTCGATTGCGCCCCGTGCCAATGCCCCAGCAATGCTCGTGTTGCTCGAATATGCGGGGAAGTCCACTTGCGAAACGGCTGGCTTTTTACCCCAGTACAGATGATTGACCGAAAATGTGTATTCTTCAGGGTTAAACGAATGCACAACATATGGCCCGGTTCCTACGGGATGAAGATTCAAGACCTTGGTCGGATCCTTTATCGAATGCCACACCGCCTGGGGAATGATAGGGGTTTGCCCCAAGACATACCAATCCATAGGAACATCGGGGCGTTTGAAGGTAAATACGACGGTCTCAGGCCCCGTTTGGCGGACACTGGACAGAAACTGCCAAACACCAGTCGTATCCAACTGAGGATACTGCTTACGATAGTTGAAACTAAAGGCGACGTCGCTCGCGGTAAACGGCTTTCCGTTCGACCATCGCACTCCGTGGCGAAGATTTACCGTTAGGACGGTGTCCTTTTTACTCCAACGAAAGGACGTGCCCAACACGGGCTGTGTTTTCGAGGTGTAGGGATTAAAAAAGAATAAGGGTTGATAGACTAGCCCCTCGGTTCCTACTAACGCACTGCCGAACGGGTTAAAGTTTTCTTGAAAGGTTCCGCTGGGTCCAGAGACTACGACCAACGGCTTACTAGACCTCGTAGGCGCCTTCAGCGCTAAAGAACTAAATCCTATGGCCACCAGCGCGGCGCTAAAGAGTGCCGTACTCACGACCGCCATGGGACGACGGTTCACCATTTCAATTCCCTCCTATTCGAAATCGAAACGATTCGATTCCTCATTCGTAGTTCTACATCGATAATTTTCGGTTGTCAAGCATAATTGTCTATCTAAATTAAACTTTCCTCTCCCATCTGATCGGCAGATCCAAAGACCTCGATTCTTCGGACACTTCCGCTATGACGTGCCGCCTTCCGGGAATAATGGGCTTTTTCAGATCTTGTGGTCTAGCCTTCATACGACGGATAAAGAGAAACCGAACGCGAATTGACTTGTTCTGGGATTGCTCTACACTAAGATCGAATCGTTATGAGGAGGAAATGCGCTTGCCGACCATTCGAGATGTAGCCAGGGAAGCTGGGGTGTCCATCTCCACCGTGTCTTTAGTCCTCAGGCAACCGCATCGAGTATCGGAGCACACTAGAGTTCGAGTCGAAGAGGTGATTAGGACTCTAAATTTTCGACCGAACGGAACGGCCCGAGACCTGCGTGTCCGCAAGAGTGGCACCGTGGGCGTTTTCTTGCGCAATCTGAGCGGTCCCTATTACTCGGAGCTTATCGGAGGCATCGAGCAAGTGGCGACATCCCTTTGCCTGACGCCCATCGTTTGCGGACGATCGGTCCATGAAGAACAAGGGTCTCTCCGCTTGCTTCGCGAGCGAAGAATCGACGGCGCAATCGTCTTAGACTCCGGCATCACCCTACGGGAACTGGCGCAATATGCCGGGCCAGACCTTCCGGTGGTTGTATTGAATCGAACGCTACCCGACCCGTTGGCATCTACCTACATGACGGGCGTTAAAATTGATGATGACGGTGGAGGGTATCAGGCCGGAAAACATTTTATTGACCAAGGATTTTTACACCCCGCAGTAATCACGGGCCCGGTCGAAGCAGAAGCAAGTCAGGCGCGGCAAAGGGGATTCTTTCGAGCGTATGCAGAACACGGAATCGCTTCCACCAGCGTTCTTGTCATCCACGGCGACTTTACCGAAGAAAGTGGCGCAAAAGCGATGGAGACCATCCTTAACCTTAACCTCGCAATTGATGCCGTCTTTTCTGCTAACGACCAAATGGCGCTTGGCGTTCTGCAGGTGCTGGACAAACACAAGATGCGGGTGGAACAAATTGCAGTCATGGGATTTGACGACATTTCTCTTGCTCGCTATGTGCAACCGGCGCTCACCACCGTCCACCAACCGATGTTCGAAGTAGGTTCCACGGCTATGGAGCTTTTAGGCCAAGCGATGCAGGGAAAAGAGCGCATTCCGCCTCGAACTCTGGCCACCAGTGTAGTGATTCGGTCATCTACACCTAAGAAGCCGTCCTCGCCATAACCACTATCTTCGCATGGGTATTCTAGGCGCATCAACGTCGGGACTAGGGTCGTCTTTAGTTCGCATGGTACTCATGAGAAACCTGAGTGAGGGCAGGCTTGATCTAAGTGCTCAACCCGAAATCTTAAGGGAAGAACAGCGCCATTTCTACCTCGACTGGCACTGCTCCCTGATCCTCAACCATCAGTTTATCTGGTCCCCTAGTTCCCTTCCCTCGCGATTGAGTTTCACGCCGAATCTCGGTCAATCGGAGCGCTTTAGCCGTCCGTGACCGGGAATAGGCTCATCGATGAGCTACAGAGAAAACCCGGCACCACCTTGTCTGCTGCCAGCACCACCATTAGAAACTCGGCAAGTGTACTACCCTTGCGGTTAAGGACAAACATAAAACCATTCGGCGACCTTATTCATGGTGTGCTGAGCGCAATCGGCGCATGGGATGGATACGAAAAAACCGGTTCGAGGCCTCTTCCGATTTTGGGGAAAAGCAGGTCCTGTCGCATAGCCGGGGCCTCCCCGCCCTAAATTCCGGGAGCTCCAGGATGGTTAAGGCTCCCCCTAAGGGAGTACTAGACTCGGCCGATGAGCATGGTTTCGTCGCCTCCAAAGATCCGGCGGCGTTTGAAGGGTGGTGGAGTGGCGATTAAGAGCCAGGCGCGAAACTTCCAATGTGGAATTAAGAACCAGGGTTCTTCCAACGTTCAGCACTGCCAATGCACCCACGACGGCGTCGGCACGTTATCCCGCACCGTCAGATACTCTACCGTTGCAGCCAGAAAGCAGGCCCACCGATGTAATTCTAGTGCTTGCGAATCTTCAATCGGCTGCCACACGATGGGTTGCCTCGCGGTCGCGTTTTTGAGCCGACGCCAGTCATCAAGAAAATTACCTAAGACCATTTCTGGAGCAGTTTGCCGGGAAATCGCGGAGTTCCACGCTTCGGCCAACGAAGGTGGGATATAGACGGTCAAGGAGAGGACATCCCTTCCTCCTCGATGCATGACTCCGCAAAAAACCGATGCTTTGCGCCGAGAAGATTCGTAGGAATGTATCGTTCCACGATTTCCTGAATTTCCTCGGCCGAATGGAGATCAAGATGGTGGATCAACGCCTGCACATCCGCCCGATCCGAAACCCGGGCCGCATAAATCTTAAGCGCCAACATGTAGTCCGCACTGACCGCGTAGACACAAAGATTTCCGAATGTGTGCCATAGACTCTGCGGTGGCGTCTTATAGAAGAATTCCTTAATGCCATCGTTGAGCCAGTCGTCGGGCAAGCCAAATTCACTGGCCACCTGCTCGGCGGCTCGACGCACGGGTTCAGAAGGGGGGCCAGATAGGCATCGATGTCCTTGGTGATGTCGCGACTGCCCAGCACCAGAGCCATCCAGGCTCCACCCGCGATGACAATATCGGCGTGCAATTGCTGTTCGGCCAGCCGACATCCCACGGCTTCCAGCGCGGCGCGCATTTCATCGGCGTTCGTGATACATCCTTTTCCCATGT
>JAJZZI010000220.1 GCA_021797635.1 Bacillota bacterium
TTTCCGCTGACGATGCCCGCTGTGAATGCGGCCATGAAACCGCTCGCACCCACCCAGGTGGCCACCATGTAGCTCACCAGCATAATCACCAAGGAGACGATGGCCGGGTGTTCAAGCGAATCCAAAACGATATGGTGGTAACGGCGTTGGGTTAAGAGCGTGTTTAGGCCATAGCTGGCCACGGCGCCGACCACCAAGCCGCCCACTAGGAGCAGAACAAACTGTCCCGCGGCGTGTCCGAAGTGAGCTTGACCGCTATCTACCACACCCAACAAGAGCAAGCTTAGAGCCGAGGAGACGGCGTCATTGAAGGCCGATTCGGCTTCGACCAGCTTAGCTAAGCGAGGACGCAGGCGAATTTGGCGAAAGAGGGGAATGATGGTGGCGGGATCGGTGGACGACAAGACCGCGGCCATCAGCCAGGCCAAGATCCATGATCCACCCAAGAGACTATGGATGGCCACCGCCATCACCGCGGCCGTGACCAGCACGCCCAGTGTGGAGAGGATCAAAACGCCGCGCCATATTTTGGCCAACAGGGCCAGATCGAGGCTGCGCCCGCCTTCGTAGAGCATGGCCAACGTACCGACGGTAAAGACGAACCCCGAGACTCCACTGGTTGGCGCAAAGTGAAAGGCATTTAATCCTTGGGGACCCAGCACCATGCCAGCGACTAAGAAAAACAAAATATCGGGGAGGTTGAGCCAGCGGGCTAGTACTTGCGCAACCAGTCCGCCCGCCAGCGCAACTACGATTCCCTGGATAATGAGATTGAGACCCGGAGTGACGATGCCCTTCCCTCCTCCCGCCATTTTGTCCTCTATTATATACGCCCCTGTGTTAGGCATAGACAGGTCATTGACATAAAAAGCTTTGAGCCGCACCATGGATCAATCAGGATGTGCAGGGGAAAAGCTCTCATAAGCTACCTGGCCGGTGGGGTGCTGTCCATGACCTGCGTAGGGGCTGCTCCAAAAATAGCTAGGCGGGTTGACTGCCCCTACGCGTAGTTCACGCATCTTTCCCGTCTCAAGGCGCATGCACGGACGTTGCAGCGGAAAGGGGGCAGGTTGGCGATTTTCGGCAAGCAGATCACTGGACCGTATCGAGGGGTGGACGATTTAGGACCATTGGTAAAGGACGCTTCGTTGGCTGTGGAAGGCGAAAACCTGTGGAAAAGCTTTTCGCAAACCAAATGGATGGGTGCCCGCCGAGAGGTGATTTCGTCCCATGCCTTGCAGGGTATTGATATGCAAGTTCGGCGTCGCGAGATCTTGGGCATCTTGGGACCCAACGGTTCGGGCAAGTCCACCTTGATTCGGCTGATGGCGACCTTGCTGATTCCGGACCAAGGCCGATTACAGGTGTTCGGCCTGGATGTGGTGCGCGAACGCCGCCAGGTACGCCGCTTGATCAATCGAGTATCGGTGGAGGCCAGTTTTTTCAAGAAGCTAACCGCCCGAGAAAATCTCGCCTACGCTGCGGGCCTCTACGGGGTTTCCAACGTGCAGGCGCAGGCGGAAGCCACGCGCATCTTGGCCTCTTTGGGGCTACCTCGGGACAAATTGGAGATCCCCTTGGAAACCTTATCTAGGGGACAGCAGCAGAAGATTGCCATTGCCCGGGCCTTGCTGACTTCGCCGACATTGATGTTGCTCGATGAGCCCACCACGGGACTGGATCCGACCTCGCGCAGGGACGTGCAGGAGTTTATTTTGGATGTCCGCAAGCGGCACGATTCGACCATTGTGCTATGCACCCATGACATGGCGGAAGCCGAACGCTTATGTGACCGAATAGCCATTATCGATCAGGGGCGAATCGTAGCGACCGCCTCTCCTGAGGACTTAATCTCGGGCTACGGCCAGGGAGGCTCCTTGGAGGATGCCTTTTTTCGCCTGACCGGATTAAATCAAAAAAGCCTAGAGGAGGATCCCAGATGAGCCCGATCAGGCTGGAATTGCACGCCTTGTGGGCGGTGGTGCGTCGAAACTTTCACTTAGTGCGGCGCTACTTTGGTTGGGAAGTCGTGTTTTTGTTCTACAACGTCATCAACACCTTAACCATTGCCTTAATTGCCTTTGCTCTACCAGCCAGAGAGCGTGATCGCATCGTCGTCTACCTGACCATTGGTGCCCTACTGTGGAATTTCTTATCTATCTTGTTCCAGGAAGTGGCTTCGTCCGTCTCTTGGGAGCGATGGGAAGGCACAATTGAATACAGCTTCATGGCACCGATTCATCGTCTCACCTATCTCGCCGGAGTGTGTCTATACGCCGTGCTCTACGGGGTTTTGCGAACGCTAGTCATTTTGATCGCGGTAGTTTTTTTCTTTCACATCCATTTGGCCCACGCCGATTGGTTGGGTGCGGCGATGATCTTAGCCGGATCGAGTTTGCCCTTCATTGGATTAGGCTTGATGGGGGCGGTATTGCCGCTCTTGTCGACGGAGCGCGGGGCACAAGCCACTCAAGTGATTCAGGGCGTCATTTTGCTGGTTTCTGGGATCTATTATCCCATTCGCGTGTTGCCAGGATGGATTCGTTGGATGTCTCATCTATCCCCTGCGACCTACACCCTGCAAGCGGCTCGGAGGGCGATTTTAAATGGTGAGGGGCCGCTGCACCTTTTGCCTTTGACCATTAAATTGTTTTTGTCAGGCCTGATTTTGGTCCCTATCGGACTGGCCATTTTTCAGGTGGCAGAGCATTGGGCGATGCGAAATGGTACGCTGAAACGAAATGGCTAACGGTCGGGTCGGCCAGAAAAGAGAGACGGATGAAATCGATAGGGCTAATCCTAAATCCCATGGCGGGGAGAGACATTCGTCGCCTCGTCGCCCGCGCGTCGCTAACTTCCTCGACAGACAAGCTGCAAGCAGCCCGCCGGGTGATCGCGGGAGTGGAGCACGCCGAGGCGGTGCAGGTTTTGCTGATCGATGATTGGGAGGGCATGGGACGGGCGCTTCAAGCGGATTGTGGAGACGTCGTTCAGCTGCTGCCGGGCGATCGAGACAATCGGCCAGGCAATCCCGAGAGAACACGAATCTGGTCCAAGGCCCTGGAAGATGCGGGGGCGTCGGTGCTGATCATCATCGGCGGTGATGGCACACAGCGAAATGCAGCGGAATGCTCGCCGAAGATTCCGATTGTGGCTATTGCCGGCGGTACCAACAACGTGGCGTGCTGGCTCGGGGACGAGACGGTTGCCGGGTACGCTGCCGCTATGTGGACCAAACACCAGCCTGCCTTGGCCGAAACGGGCCATCAAGCCAAGTTGATTCATGTGAAATCCCAACGATCGGCCGACACCCTGGCCCTCATCGATGTCTCCCTCATTCGTCAGCGGTATACCGGAGCGCTGGCCGTATGGGAGGCGCGTGAGGTCATGGCGCTCTTGCTGGCCGTGGCGGATCCGGCGCGTCCCGGTCTTTCTAATGTAGGAGGGATGGTGTCGAAGATCGCCGTCGATAGCGATCAGGGGCTGTTCTTAAGTCTGAACGACGGCCCATCGGCGATCAGCGTCAAAGCCGTCTTGGCCCCCGGGCTTATGGAGACGTTCCATATCGGGCATATCCAGCGTGTGGCCTTGGGAGAGCCCATCTTTTGGCAAGCGCAAGCAGGTGGCACGCTTGCTCTGGATGGAGAACGCACCATCGTTTTGGCCCCAGGCGAACAGGCGTGCTTAGAAATTCGCCGGGATGGACCATGGTTCTTGCATCCTGGACGCATCCTGGAGAGGTTAGCGCACAAAAGCGCGACCCATCCCCCCCGCGGGTCACACTTTGCATTTTAACGCGGCGTGTCCCGATGCCGGGTGGCGACAAGGTAGCAGGGCGCCCTAGGGGGGATAGCCCATTCCTTCGCGAGGCCGCCACGGACCATGTGTTCGCCGTTTCGATGGGACAGACACCTCTGGCTATCGGCCGTAGTACTTGTTGCCACGAATACCTTTTTGCATGGACGCGTACTCGGCAACAGGGTTCCGTGTTGTTTAGGTAGAGCAAGTTATAAAGAACGATCGTCTGCGGCAGGTACAGGGGTGACCAGCCCTACCCAACTTACTGCCCTGAAAGCTTGAGTGTCGTTGGCCACGGTAATCGTCTTTCGCGGTGTCGGTCATCTTCCCAACTATGAGGTGGTCGCGCCGGTTCTCATGAATGACTCGAGAGCCACATATCTCATAAGGAGAAGGATGGACGACGGTCCCGGGAGGCATTGAGGGCGCATCTGGATTTTAGGCCCGTAAATCCAACTCGGACCCGCGCCCATACCGCGTCCATCGGCTGCACGCGAGGGGGGCCACCTGAGGGTTTGCTGCGGCGGTGCTGTGAACGTGAGACGGATCTGGTGAAACGGTTTGTCGTGGATCGGTGCTTCACTCCCTAAGAGAGTTACCGAATCGTCTCCTTGATTAAGCAGGGGCCGTTTTCTAGACGCCATCTTGTCTCATCGACGAGAAGCGCACTTTCCACCGCCGATTTAAGATTATTCGATCAAAGGGCTCAAAGCGACCGCAAACGATGTGCTGCGCAGTATAATCGAAAACAGGTCGGATTCCATATGGCGTCTGTCGCCCGTATCTAACCGGGATGGACTTGCGGCAGGGGCGCTGATCCGGAGTAACCCTTCCTCGAGGGATCATCCCCGTGTTTACGTAGATGCTCGCGAAGGAACACCGTCAATTTGCGCTCACCAAAGAGGAAAGACTATTTTTCTGGGGAGATGAGGCCGTGGCGGGAAAGGCCGCTTTAGTCACGGGGGGTAGCAGCGGAATTGGCCTGGGCATCGTTCGAATGTTGGCCGAAGAGCAATATGACATCGTATTGGCTCACTACAATGATGAGGCCCAGGCAAATGTGGTTCAGCAAGAGGTGCAATCGCAGTTCGGCCAGGCGTGCCATGTGTTTTCAGGGAATTTGGCCCACACCGAAGTGGTACTGGATCTGGCTTCCTTTGCCATCGCCAAGCTCGGTGAAATTTCGGTGCTGGTCAACAATGCTGGGGTCACCAAGTATACAGAAACGCGAGAGTTGGACGTGGATACGGTCGACCACTTGTACGGATTAAACTTTCGGGCACCGATTTTACTGGCGCGCGAGATAGGTCAGCACATGGTGGCTCAACATATTTCCGGGACGATGATTAATATTGCCTCGACCCGGGCCTATAGGGCTTACCCGATGGATAGTGTTTACGGGGGATTGAAGGCAGCCTTGGTCCGCGCCACCGAATCGATGGCCCTCGACTTGGCACCATATCATATTCGAGTCAATGCGGTCGCCCCGGGGGCCATTCGTGTGCGCCTAGGACCGGCAGGGGAATCGTTTTATGCCGAGCTGGGTGCACGCATTCCTGCAGGTCGCATGGGACGCCCTGAGGATGTGGCCGAAGTGGTTCGTTGGTTGATCTCCAAACGGGCCGAATACGTCACGGGAGCTGCTATTCGAGTCGACGGTGGACTGATTTTGCCTGGAATGCCCGAGCACCCAAGCAACCAGGGGTGGGGACGTAGCTAAACCGAACCAAAACGAGCGAGGAGTGAGCGATGATGACGAAGCCCATCACCATCCGTGCGGTGCGGACGATTTTGACGGCACCAGCCGGGATAGACTTGGCAGTGGTCAAAGTGGAAACCTCGGAGCCTGGGCTGTATGGCCTTGGTTGTGCGACCTACACGCAGCGGGTGCTGGCGGTTAAGAGCGCCGTCGATGACTATCTCAGGCCCTTCGCTCTGGGTAAAGATGTTCAAGCGATCGAGGACCTGTGGCAGTCCGCCAACGTCAGTGGATATTGGCGAAATGGGCCGGTATGGAATAACGCCTTATCGGGTCTGGACATGGCGCTTTGGGACATTAAGGGTAAGATCGCTGGTCTTCCTCTCTACCAACTCTTAGGCGGTGCTTGCCGCACGGGCGTGGCCGCCTATCGCCATGCCGATGGCAGAGATCCGATCGAGGTCGAAGATCATGTAAGAGAATTTAAAGATCAAGGATATCGCTTTATTCGCTGCCAGTTAAACGGGTACGGGGGCGCAGAACGCCGGGGACCTGCCCCCAAGGGGGCACCGGATGGCCGCTATTATGATCCCGATGCGTACGCCCGGAGCATTCCGAAGTTGTTCGATCGACTGCGCAGTCAGCTCGGATTTGAATTGGAACTCTTACACGACGTGCACGAGCGCGTGGCCCCCATTGAGGCTGTGCGTTTGGCAAAGGCTCTTGAACCCTATCGTCTCTTTTTTTTGGAAGACGCGCTCGCGCCGGAGCATCTCGAGTATTTTTCCATGATTCGAACGCAATCGGATTGCCCCTTAGCCATGGGAGAGCTATTTAACAATCCAGCGGAATGGCAGCCCCTGGTGACGCGTCGGCTGATCGACTTTATTCGGGTGCATATTAGCCAAATCGGAGGCATTAGTCCAGCCCGAAAACTTGCCGTGCTGTCGGAAGCATTTGGCGTGCGGACGGCATGGCACGGACCAGGAGATGTCTCGCCGGTAGGCCATGCGGCCAATATACATTTGGATATGGCGGTGCCCAATTTCGGCGTTCAGGAATGGAGTGGCATGAACGATAGCTTGCGCGAGGTGTTTCCAGGCAGCCCCGAGGTTGAGGATGGCTATCTATATCCCAGCCCTGGTCCTGGCCTTGGGGTGGACCTCGATGAAGAAAAGGCGAAGCAGTATCCGTGTCGCCTTGAGGCACCCCAGTGGACTCTGGCTCGGACCGTGGATGGTACCGCCGTTCGTCCCTAAAGCAGGTCCTGACGCCAAACTAAGCATGCATGCCGAGAGATGTGCCACGTCTTGTGGAGAGCAGGCCCCGCCGCTTGGGCGATGGGTCTGCTCTCCCCCATCTTGCGTGGAGGACATGCACAAGCCGCCGACCGTTCACGCTATGGACGTGCAAGCGGGATCTGGTGGATTTTAAACGAGCTTATGACAACCTTGGAGCCGAAGGGGCTAGGCTTTGCCGGCAAAAGTACCATCGTTGTACGCGGTGCGATGTCTTGAGAATTCGTATCACGGGCCTCTGGGCCTCGGCGGAGACCGCCGGGCAACTCGGAGGCCTTCGAGGAAGGCAGATGGGGTGAAAGCTGTCTGATGACACGGTACGGGGGCACCCTCGTAAGAAGACGATCGGTGCTACCAGAGCGGACTAAACTTTTGGTGTGTTTTCAGCAAATCTTAATGATGAAAGATGCCGTAGCCAGGAACTTGAAAGTTGTTGGTGAACCCGCTAGCCGGTTAGGCACTGGCTTAACCGGCAGTACGCCATCGCTTCGTCCGTGGCGTGGGAAATAGTGCGCATGGATTGGAAGCCTCGCCTAGCTCGATGGCAGGCCTTACAGGATAGGGACTAAAACGACGCGGCAGCGCCGGAGCCGCTTCATTGTGCGGCGCGAGCTCTCACACCGGCCCTGGGACCCAAGGCCGGTGTGAGAGATCCTTGGCTGGTGGCCCATGGCGCATACGCCATGACCGAGCCCCGACACGACGTCGAAAGGCAGCGAGTCGACTGCGTAGGATGAATGATGGTTCGCGTACAGCATGTATAGTTTTGGGACAGCCCACATAGCTATGGACAAAGCGATAGAGGGGGAGAGGCGATGGCGGCAAGGCGCCCGGCGTGGTCCGGCCCAATCGTTCAGGCAGTGGAACGGATTCATCAGATTCGAACTGAGATCAACCAACTTCAGATGGAAGAGACCGTCCTGCGGGAAGCCGTGCTGACCGCTTTAAAGGGAGTTTCCGAAGATGAGTTCCCGGTGCGCCTGGGCAGCCACGACGTTCGCGTGCAAACTCGAAGCGGCAGGTTGGAGAAGTCGGCAGCCTTGGCGCGTTTGACGAGTCTTGGATTGGATCAAGAATTAGCCAGAGTGCCGGAAATTGTTAGCTTAGAGGCCATCGCTTTATGGGAAGAGACCCTGTCCCAGGTCAGCATGCCGGTGAAGTCTCGCGAACGCTTAGTGAACGTCTATCAAACGGCGATTGAACGACGTCCCGAAATAAACATTGAGCAATTGAAGGCATGGAAGGTACAAAAGCGCCTAAGTGACGCGGACTATGCCCAATGTTTCAAAGATGGCAAAGCCGTCGTGTACGCTCTTACCATACGTTAATCCCGTTTCTATACGTAAAATCGGGTCGGTGCAAGGGGAAGCCGGCCCGTTTGCTGGTGTCCTCAGATTTTTAGCGGAAAGTTCGTTACAATGGAGGTGAAGACAAGTCTTACGCTAAAGGGGGGATTTTCACTGACCAGCTGGTTTAGAGAGGCGGCATCTTCCGGTCATGCGCTGGAATGGAAAGTCATCCGGCGTCTATATCAGGATCAATCGCCATATCAACGCATCGAAGTCTTGGAATTAGAGACGTTTGGCATCGCATTGATACTAGATGGTATCATGCAGACGACCAGCGGAGACGAATTTATTTATCACGAAATGCTCGCCCACGTTCCGTTGTTGGCGCATCCCCGGCCCCAAAGAGTGCTCATCATTGGCGGCGGCGACGGAGGTTTGGCGAGAGAAGTGTTGCGCCATCCCGAAGTCGAAGAGTTAACTTTGGTTGAGATCGACCGCATGGTAGTTGAGGTGGCCATGAAATATTTACCGGAGCACACCCGTGCGCTTTCGGATTCCCGGCTCGTCATCCGCTATGCAGACGGATCACGCTTTCTCAAGGATACATCCAACCATCGGCGATTCGATGTCATCTTGGTGGATTCCACGGATCCCGAGGGAACCGGGCCGGGCCGCTGGCTATATACTCAAGCGTTTCACGATGATGTCTTGCTAAGCCTGAGGGGCGAAGGAATTTTTGCCCAACAAACCGGAACGCCTTTCTTTAACCCGGAAGTGATGACCCAAGTGGCTCAAAGTCTGATCCAACGTTTCGCCTGGGCAGGCGTCTACTGGGCGGCCGTGCCGAGTTACCCAGGGGGATTCTTTACCTTTAGCGTCGGGTCGATGGGACCACAGGTTTCGGAACCGC
Organism: Bacillota bacterium; assembly: GCA_021797635.1. Taxonomy (GTDB): domain Bacteria; phylum Bacillota; class Sulfobacillia; order Sulfobacillales; family Sulfobacillaceae; genus JAJZZI01. The sequence goes on from JAJZZI010000220.1 coordinate 8,995, forward strand.
GTCGTGACCTTGCTGAAGCGACGAAATGGTATAGTTCTGACGTACACCGCCAGGCTTTCGTTCTGCCGCCGTACTTTAAACGCCGTTTACCACTTAGCATTAATCGTGGGGTGGCCCGGGAACGGGTTTAATTGGGCTTGCCCATTCGCACCCGTATCGCGTTGGGCAAGGCTCTTAGGGTAATGGGCAGATGACCGATGATTTCTCCGTCGGCGTGCACCTGGAGCTCTTGGGGGCCGTCGACGGTGAGCTTTCGAACTTCTGCGGAGCGTACGCGGACATGTCCCAGGTGTCTTCCCTGTAACACGCGAAGAAGCATCGGCAGCACTTCGAGCCGCGAGAGGCGCTCAATCCAGACCACCGTGAGCGTGCCGTCGTGGATGCTGGCGCCCGGACAGATTTGCATGCCGCTGGCGTAGTAGGCCGTGTTTCCTCCGGCCAAGAGAAACGAGTCGCGCGTCTCGGCTGCACGATCGTCCATCATCACGCTTACTGCCTGAGACCGGTAGAACAACAAGTTATACAAAATGCCGCGTAAGAAGACACTGCGTCCGCTGCCCGCTTTAGCACGGTGATTAACCCAGGCGGCAACTTCCGCATCAAACCCAATGCCAGATACGGTAAGGAAATACTCGTTGCCCGCCTGGCCCACGTCGATGGGCCGCGGCGTCCCGTGGAGCGCCGTCTGCAATATGGCTTCAGGATCGTTAGGGTAGTCGAGCACACGGACAAAGTCGTTACCCGTTCCCGCTGGAATGACGGAAAAAATGGCCTTGCCTGAGGGCATTAAGCCATTGATGACCTCGTGATGGGTTCCGTCCCCCCCGAGTGAGATGACGGTACGGTTGGGATCGTCAGCAAAGGTTCTAGCCAGCTCGATGGCATGGCGAGGCCCTTGCGTCTGGAATACCTCGACGCCAAAAGACTCCATCTGCGGGCGCAACTGGGAATAGAGGGCGGCGGCTTTGCCGTTGCCAGCCGTCGGATTGTATATCAAGGAAGTACGCATGCCTGGTTCACGACTCTCCTCTTAGGGGGCCCCAAGCAATTGTCGACAGCGGACAATTTCGGCGGCGTATTGGTCTTGGTTCTCGACGGGGGTCTCCAAATAAAAAGGGATAGCCTGGAGTCGAGGGTCGGTCAAAATGGATTGTATCATGCCGTCGCCCATTTCGCCCTGGCCAATCAGTTGATGACGATCTTTCCTAGCGCCAAAGGGCACTTTGCTGTCGTTGAGATGGATGGCTTTTAGCCGCGATAAGAAGTCCGGTCGGGCGAACCCGGAGAAACTCTGGGGATCGCCAGGATCCAAAATACCTGCGGCAAAGGCGTGTTGGGTATCCAAACAAAACCCCAGTTGTTCTATGGGAAAAGGCTCGGCAATGGCTAACAGCTGCTCGAGGGTATAACCAATCTCGGAGCCCTGCCCAGCCGTATTTTCCAACAGGAGGTGGATGCCAGCGGGCGCGTCGCCAAGCACCAGGCCGATCGCCTCACGCATGCGTTCAATACCGTAATCCAAGCCTTCCGACTTGGGCTTGCCGCAGTGGACGACGACCCCATGGCTGCCCCGGGCCTGACCGATAATTAAATCCTTCTTGAGAGCATCCACCGACAGCTCGAATAGCTCCTGATCGGCGGTGGCCAAGTTGATAAGGTAGGGAGCGTGGCCGATTGACATTAAGTCGAGGGTTTGCATGAGCTCCCGCCCCAGTTGAGCTTCGTCGCGATTGAGGGGTTTTTGTCCCCGAAATCCGCGAGGGTTTTTGGTAAAGTACTGAAAACAGTTGGCTCCGAGCTTGGGTGCTTCTCTCACGGTGGCGGGATAACCCTTGGCCACGCTTAAATGGCAACCAATGCGCATGTGTGCCCCTTCTCTCCATGATGCCTGCTCTCTATCTTTGCCGAGGTTGCATTGGCAGTCAAGCGAAAGTTCCCTGTCGTCGCGCGGGTAGGTTCGGAGCAGAAAGTTGCCAGAGGGAAAACTCGGCTCGCGTGGATACATTCTTTAGACCAGCCTCAGATGTTTGCTCATCGGTGAGGGCAAGGCGAACGGTTTTGTGGGGAGCATCCATGTGTCGTGAGCACTTTTTGCCTAAGGGGCGGCGCCTTAGGGATATGTGCCCGCTTTCGGCAGCCGTTTACGAAGATGCGGGCGCCCTTTCATCGGGGTATTTCACGTGCCACAGGTAGAAGATGGTGTGGGACGGCCAGCCGAAGTCCCAAGGAACCCGGTAGCGGTCCGCCGTATGGGTATCCACTAAGGGGACTCCCTTGACGTCATAGCCCACCACGACTGCGGAATGGCTGATGGGCGAGCCGCCTGTCTGATAATTAATGATGTCTCCGGGACGAAGCGTTTCCATCGCCCCGTCCGCAAACTGGGCGGTGCGCCGGGTAACCCCGGCATAGGAGCCGTAGGCCACGAGGCTGGCGTTTCCGCTGTGACGGAGAAACCCGATTAGCCCCGGGGCGGTGATCCAGGCGCCCGACCCCAAACGGGTGTCGTGGTCATACTTCCAATACTGGTTCATGGAGATTCCGCCCGCAAACAGTACTTGGGAGATGAAGTTGGTGCAATCGCCCCCCTGGGGGTTGTAGTCGCGATAATGGGGATTATACCGTTGGCCATTGCCGCAACCAGGGGCGTTGCCACAGAATTGATTAGCATAGGCGACGGCGGCCATGCGGTCTAATCCCCAAGGGCCTTGGGGCGGACGGCCGCCCCCGGTTTGGTCCGGTACGGATTGCCCCGCCACATCATAGGCGTGGACCTGGTTGGCAAAGGCATCTCCGGTGATTCTCCAGATTCCGTCCCGTTTGCCGATGGAGATGTAATGGCGGGAGGCGATCCCAAACCATACCTGTGAGGTTGGGGTGGAGTCGTAGTGAAATTGGTAGCGCTTGCGCTCAATCGCGTAGAAGTCCACATTATCCGCTCCTGTAATCCGGACCAAGGGGGTGCGCACACGCACGGTGACCCCGGCCCATTTTAAGCGGTGCAAGCGAGCCCAGGCGTAAAGATAGCCGCTTCGGCTAATCGCGGTCTCAAGCCCCTCTTGGGCGGTGCTCTCTCGCGTGTAGAGCCGACGGAGGGCAGCCAGGCGATGGTCAATCATGGCGTTTTGCTGTTTTTGCACCAAGGACTCTAAGGCAGCTTGGGCTTGCCGTTCTTCCGGCGAGGGGGGCTTTTCGCCTCCGTTCACACGCAAGAAAAACGCCAAGGGCCAGTGAATGAAGGTGTACATGACTTCTATGCTTGACCGCCGTCGCGTCTTTTATCCATGCGCCAAACGCCAAGGGGGCATCGACTCGCTAAACATGGTCGATGTGCGGTGGATCCTGGGGCTTGAGCGCGAAAGTCATGGGGGTCATGGTAGGCTGGCATGAAAGACTTCGCAAGGGGAGGGTCGATAAGATTGCCGATGTCTTTTTATCCAACCGATCTCCGCCGTCGCGTAGGTCATGGCTTACTGCTGCTACCCGTGGTCGTGACCGATGAGGGCCAGGTGTTGATGCAGCGGCGAAGTGACAACCGCGAGTGGGGGATTGCAGGAGGAGTCATCGAACCCGGGGAACTGCCGGCCAGGACCGTGGTTCGCGAGACGTTCGAAGAGACAGGCATCTTGGTACGGCCCCAGGAACTTTTAGGGGTATACGGCGGAGAGTGGACCCCGTTTGTCTACCCTAATGGCGATCCGGTGGAGCCCACCCTCGTGGTGTTCCGATGTCGCCCGATTGGAGGCAAGTTGGCTATGACCGACGCAGAGTCGATCGAGCTCGCTTTTTGCGATCCCGCCTCGGTACTTACGGTTGCGGGCTTTAAAGACATGTCGCTTTTTGAATGGATGCAAGCGTCATTCGAATGGAATGAACAGGATAAGACGTGAGCGAAGTCTGGCCCGGTAGTCGCTCCTTGGGGCACGTACCGGTCATTGTCGGCTTTTCTAAATGGACAGAAGGAAATCGCCGCTGGAGCTCGAAATACAAAGCTGTAGCATTTGATTCTATGAGGAGCGTGTGCGGTGATCGGGCAGGACTTGCGCTACTTGATACCGGCGGCATTAGATCATGTGTATCTCAATGCCGCGCTTATCGGCCCGACCCCGACATCGGTGATGTCGGCGGCCATCGCCGCCGAATTCGAATGGCAGGAAGTCGGCCCAGGGCACTTTCCCTTCTACGTAGGAGCTCGGGTGGAGGCCCAACGCTTTCAAAATCGCCTGCAGCTTTTGCATCCGGGAGGGACGGTGCATTTGTCCCACACCCATCGAGATGCCTTGATGACGGTTCTTTACGGCCTAGATTTAAAGGTTGGCGACCACATTGTTACGACGGACCAAGAGGATACCATCCTCTTGGGCGGACTGGTCGAGATTTCCCGGCGATTTGGTCTTAAGGTATTGGTGCTGAAGGCTCGGGAAGGCAACCTAAGCGCGCAACTGGACCGCGTGCTGAGTCCGTCGACGCGCTTAGTGGCCGTGTCCCACGTCAGTCCGGAAAGCGGCTGGGCCCTGCCTGTGCGGGTCCTGGCTGACCGCCTCAAGCGGTGGCCGCGCGCCCGTTTGTTAGTGGATGGATCCTATGCTTGGGGCAACATCGATATCAACATTGAAGCGGAAGGCGCCGACTTTTACGTTTTATGCGGTCACAAGTGGCTTATGGCACCTCCGCCAGCGGCAGCCCTGTGGGTTCGTAAGGGGCGGTTAGATGAACTGCTTACTATCGTGGCCGAAGAAGATCGGGAGACGCGTCTGCGCCAACTCGAAGTGCCCACACGGGACGCGTTGGGCGATCGCGCGTCAGTGGCAGCGACTCAAGCTTGGCCGCGGCTGGTTGGCTGGGCCCTTTGCTTAGATTATTTCGAGGAAGAGGGCTTTTCTCAGCACGTATCGTACCAGTTCAATCTGGCCACAGCCCTTCGCGAAGCCGTACGGGGCATGGCTCTCGTCGAAGTGATGGACCCCAGCGATGATGCCTTGATGACGAGCTTAGTGGTTCTTCGCTCTCGCCGATTAAGGACGCAAACCTTGGCCGAACGGCTCTGGTCGCAAAATATCTTTGTCCATCCTCTTTCGGGCGATCGGGGGGTGCGGGCCAGTTGGGCCAGCTTTAATACCCTCGATGATGTCGAGCGCCTGGCCAAGAGTCTTCTAACGGTCCATGCGGGTGCCTAAGCATCGCCGTTCTCGCCTAAGGCTTTTAGCCGATCGTGGAGCAGCCAGGCAAAGTCCGGATCAAGCCATGCGGGGTCAATGACTTTTCCGGCGTAGGTAGAAAGTCGCCCATGGCGATCGGGTGCGCGCTCCAAGATGTCCTCGCGCCAGGCGGGGTTGGCAAGCAAGCGCTGCATCGACTGAAAACTCATAGGGGCCTTTGCTTCTAGCAAAATCGTGGAAATGTCCTCCAACACGGACAGCGCACTTTGGGTTGCCCGTTCGGGATAGAGCAAGCCCACGATGTCCAATACGGCTTTCACGGCTTGTCGGGTGCTGGGAAGGTTGGGACCAAATCCCATGGGGTATGTGCCTCCCTTCGTTCTCTCCTATGCGTGCTGGAGTATCACCATTGCCATCGCGCTCCCATAGCCTGGAGCGAGGAGGCTTCGTCATTGTGCATCGAATACGGTTGACCCGACCCGTTATCAAGCATGCGGTCATTCTAGCCAAGCGCCGACAGGGCCGTTTCCGCGAGTTAGGGAGGCACCCATCCCCAGTTCTTACGCCATCGGGCACCGCCGCCAATCTACCCCTCCCCCAAGCCTTGGCTAGGGTACGCCGCCATTGGAGGCGATGGTTGGCTTTCGAGGTGATTGTGGGCCTGGCCCTGGGCCCATTTGCCAGCACCATCGCTCCGCTACCCCTGTTATACATTGTCTCGGCTTGGTTGACCGAGGCCGCCCTGGCGTCGGGCATCGACCACACCATGCCTTTAGGCGCGGACGACATTGCACTGGTCTTATCGCCTCAGCTAGCCCAGGTCTGGCACGGCCGAACACCAAAGAGCGGCCGGGGGTATCGCCTGCTAGCGGTGGGCTTCGGGCTGGAATGGGCCTGGGCCGACTGGGTCGTGCAACAAAGCCTGCGCACCTTGCTTGGTCAGAGCGAAGCGGCCGCGCTTAAAATGTCGTCCGCAATGTCGTCGACGGATTCGATACCCACGGCAATCCGCACCGTACCTTCGGTAATGCCCATGGCCTTCCGGGCCTCTTCGGTTTGCGACCGGTGCGATGCAATGAGGGGGTACAGCGCCAACGTGTAGACATCCCCCACCGTGGTCGCAGGTACCACCAAATTGAGGCTCTCCAAAAACTTGAAGACCGCGCGCTTGTCTTCCGGCAGCTCGAGGGTTACGACGGCGCCGAGGAGCCCGTCAGCAAAGAGCTTGGGGGCCAAGTGGTATTCGGGATGGTGGGCTAGGCCTGGATAGTGCACGCGACGAAAACGCCCCGACTCGTGCAACAGTGTGGCCAACCGCGCGGCATTCTGACATTGGCGCGGAAATCTCAAAGCCAAGGTCTTTAAACCGCGATGCAAAAGCCATGCTTCAAACGGTCCTAAAATCGTGCCCAAAAGTTTCTGCTGGCTATGCAGACGAGCCTGGTGGTGCTCGTGGCTGACGATGATGCCGCCAATGGCATCGCCATGGCCACCGAGATATTTCGTTGCGCTATGCACCACAAAGTCCGCGCCATACGTGAGCGGTTTGGCCATTAGCGGGGTGGTGAAGGTGTTATCGATGATGACTTGAGCCCCTTGCCGATGCGCGATCTCGGTGATCGCTTTACCGTCGATCAACCGCAAGAGGGGATTGGAAATCAACTCTAACAGGACCAAACGGGGGCGATGGCGCCGCAACCCCTCTTCAACCCGGTTTAAATCCGTCAAATCTTCTTCAATCGCTTCAATGCCCATGGGGGCAAAGAGCTGCTCCACCAGATTGAGACTAGCCCCGTACAGGTCACGGCTTAACAGGATCCGGTCCCCGGCCCGTAGTTGCAAAGCCATGAGGGCGGCGTGTACCGCTGCCATCCCTGAAGAATAGGCAAAGGCGACCTCGCCTTCTTCGAGTTGACAAACCGCTTCAGCCAACAAATCGACGGTCGGGTTGTGATGGCGGCCGTAGGTATAACCCGGTGCTCCTCCCAAGATGGCATCCATGGTGGACAGGGGAGCCACATAGGTATTGCTCATCGAGATGGGATGCACGGTAGGGCTCCCGGGCGGGAAGGTACTTCGTTCGCCCGCGTGGACCAGCTTGGTCTCAATATGCCATTTAGGTTTCATCAGAATTTGGCGGCGGAGACCTCGGCCTTTAGGCCGGGGAGGAAGCCGCCTGCCCCCTTTCCTGATTCGAAAGTTTTTGAGTATACACCCAGCCGTTGCCCCGCTGTAACACACGACCATGGCGATGAGAGGTCGTGGGGTGAACACCGGTGGTCGTGACGATGTGGATCTGTCCACTCGCTTTGACCGTCGCCCGACCAGTCCAGGTACCCGTGTATTTTCCGTGAGAGATGACCGCTTGCACGAAGTCCCCCGTATGGAATCCGAAGTGTTGTTTCTGTCGGGAGAGATGGCGCGTGGGAAACCCATATCGGTCGGTGCGGCACCGTTGGCGATGGCCCCGCCCCTTGGCCGACCAAATTTGCACATAGACCGGGAAGTCGATAAATGCTTCGGGCGTGCTTTTGCCCACGCAGAGCGCGTCATAATAATGCTCTTTGGGCAGTTCATGCTGAATTCGATGCATCTTAGTCCGCCCACCCGAGCCGCCTTCCAGCGGCAGGCCGGTCGCTTTGAGCTGTTCGTACAATCGCCACCGGGTCGCATTCATGAACGCGGCGTCTTGGAGGGGCTTTCGGGCTTGGGCCTGCACGTCGGGATGGCCAAATTCCGCCGCGGTCTGTGTTCCCTTCGTGAGGTTGCAGGGTTCGCAGGCGAGGGTGAGATTGCTGATCCGATTGCTGCCGCCCCGACGCTTGGGGATGATGTGTTCCACCTGCAACGGGACCTTGGTGGCCCCGCAGTACACGCAGGCGCGTCCCCACTTTTCTAGCAGGTATTCCCGCACTTCGTAGCCCAGGAGCGTACCCTGCTGATACTCCACCCCGGCGATCTCGGGGTTTTCGAGTTTCTGCGTGTCGAATCGCACGTGTTCTACGCTGATGGCAATGATGGGGGTATGAGCCCGAATTTTGTCGATGGCGTGTCGTGTCTGGTCCACGCGGGCCTCTAGTGATGGTGCCAACCAACCTTTTGGACGGCGACGGTTCAGAAACCGTGCTGGACGATAACGGGTCTTGCGATACCGTCGCCCGTGACGCAAGGATCGTCGCGTATCCAGTCGGGCCTTAATGCCCGGTTTGTGAACGATCTCGCCCAGGAAGATGGCTTTCGTACCGTGCGCTCCGTCGAGGGTGATGGCCACGCCCGTGGTCTTCGACCCTGGGTCGAGCTTGACCCGGAGAGCTTGTAAGACCGAGTGTTCTTGAAGACGGTCCATCAGGCGAATCGTGAAGGGAGCGATGCGTACGACACGCGCTCGTCCCCGTTCCAACAGTAACCGGGCTCGCTTTTCGGAGCACGGCATTAAGGGTTTTTTGTGCTGGTCCAAAACAAAAACCATGCGATCCCTCTTTCTGACCCTTACGGGACTGGTGACGTTTTCTTGCGAAAATCTCTCCTCGCCAAGGTTCGGTCGGCTTGTTCGGTCCGTGACACCGCTCGCGCTACCCCTAGCTGGCTTTTAATCACGGACGACAGGGCCTTAGACTGGAGAAGCATCCCAGGGTGTCATGACCGACCGAACGGAGCCGCTCGCTCCCGAGATCCCGGCGGCTGAGGCTGGTCAACCCAGGAGCCTGCGCTGACAAGCTCCGACCTTCAGGCCGGGGTGGTTGACCCTTTCTTGTGCCCAAACGTGATGATAGAGGCCGGGCTATCCGCTGGCTGGGTCTCGCAACCGGACTTGCAATGCGCTCTTAGGCAACACGACCTGGGTAAAGGATCCCTGGGCCAGTCTGCCGCGAGGGCCATCGGCATAGATGGCTGCCTGCACTCGGTTTTCTTCTAGGGATACAAATTCGGCAGTCGCCGTAAAATGCTCGCCGATCCGACAGGGGGCCAGGTGAACCATTTCAATACGATAGCCTATGGCGTCCTCTTCGGCGTCCAGGTAAGCTAGGATTAATTTTCTTCCTGCCCATTCCAACCATTCTACCAAGGCGGCCGTACCCAATACCGGGTGGATGGCTTGTCCGTCGAGTCGGGCCGTCATAGACGCGGTTACATCGCTTTCAACGGTGGCCGCCATGCCTCGTACCAAACCAGGTTTCACGATACTCGCTCCCGTCATCCCATTATTCTTCTCTTTATTATATAACTTCCCCCGTCTCGCACGCGCATGCAATTGACGGCATGCGGTACGAAAGATACTCTGTTGGAGGTGACACAACCGAATCGCCTGCGAAGCGCAGAGCATGGAAAAAGGGGGGAGGCCGGTGTCTGAGGCGTGGCCCTTATACCGGGTAATGGGGCCGGAGTCTAATCATGCGGACCGGGTGGAGCCCGAAACGGCGAGGAACATATACAAGGACATGGTGTTGCTACGCACCTTCGATGAAAAAACCATTAATTTGCAACGGCAAGGTCGTGTCGGGACCTTCCCGCCCTCATTAGGCCAAGAGGCTGCCGAAATCGGATCCGCTTGGGCGTTATGCCCTGAGGATTGGATGGCTCCCTCGTACCGCGATCATGGGGCGATATACGTCCATGGGGTTCCGTTTCAGCATGTGGTCCTGTTTGCCATGGGCAAGGGCAGCAGTATCGATGGCAAGGCCCGCGTTTTGCCGACTTCCATTCCTATCAGCTCGCATCTGCCTCATGCAGTGGGCCTGGCCATGGCGGCGAAGACATTAAATCAGGAGCGCGTCGCTATCGCCTACTTTGGAGATGGCGGAACTTCTGAGGGTGACTTTCATGAGGCGTTAAATTTTGCCGGGGTGTTTCGGGCTCCGGTCATCTTTTTCTGCCAAAACAACGGGTGGGCCATTTCTGTGCCCGTCAGCCGCCAAACCGCGACGCCGACCTTAGTGCAAAAGGCAGCGGCATATGGGATTGAAGGCGTTCGAGTGGACGGCAACGACGCCTTGGCCTGCTATCAAGTGGTGCAGGAGGCGAGAGAGCGAGCCCTTTCGAACCAGGGGCCGAGCTTGATTGAAGCGTTGACCTACCGGATTGGGCCGCATACGACGGCCGACGACCCTACCCGCTACCGGCCAGCGCAGGAATTGGAGCGTTGGCGGGGTGAGATGGACCCGATTTCTCGACTCCGGGAACACTTAAAGGCTCGAGGTGGTTTGAGCGACCAAGAAGCGCTGACCATCGCCGAAGACGCGAAAGCCTTGGTCAATGCCGCCGTGGAAGAAGCCTTGAACGCCCCCGCGGTGGCTGTGGAAACCATGTTTGAGCACGTCTACCAAGTGCTCCCCGATTTCCTCATTCGGCAACGCCAGGAACTCCAAGAGGTTTTGGCGGCCTTTGACAAGGAAGGTGGCCAGCGTGGCTGAGATCAATGCCGTTACGGCCATTAACCAAGCGCTTTTGGAGATGATGCAAGTCGACCCGCGCGTGGTGCTCCTGGGCGAAGACGTCGGACCCAATGGAGGGGTGTTTCGGGTTAGTGAGGGGCTTTGGCAGCAATTTGGCGATCAGAGGGTGATGGACACCCCGCTCGCCGAATCGGGTATCGTGGGTTCCGCTATCGGGATGGCCATCGGCGGACTACGGCCCATCGCCGAAATTCAGTTTATGGGATTTTTATATCCTGCACTTAACCAGATTTTTTCCCACTTGGGTCGGGTGGGCCAACGTAGCGCAGGAAAATTTCGAGTGCCGTTGGTGGTGCGCATTCCCTATGGGGGAGGGATTCGGGCTCCCGAGCAACATGCGGATTCGGCCGAAGCCATGCTCGTGCATACTCCGGGGCTAAAGGTCGTGGTGCCTTCAACGCCGTACGATGCCAAAGGACTCTTATATGCTGCCGTGGAAGATCCCGATCCGGTCATCTTCCTGGAACCCATCAAACTTTACCGCCTAGGGCGGATGGAAGTGCCTTCCGGCCGCGTCAGCGTTCCGATTGGGCCCGCACGCGTGGCGAGAGGGGGCCGTGACGTGACGGTCGTCACGTGGGGTGCGATGAATCATCTGGCCATGGAAGCGGCAAACGAATTGGCCCAGTCGTCCATATCGGTGGAGATTATCGATCTGAGGACGCTAAAGCCGATGGACACGAAGACGATTGCAGAATCTGTGCAAAAGACGGGGCGCGCGGTGGTCTTGCATGAGGCCCCGCGAACGGCTGGACTCGGTGGTGAGGTGGTAGCATCCATTCAAGATGAGGCCTTTTGGTGGCTGAAGACGCCCGTGCGCCGGGTCACGGCATATGATGTGCCCTACCCCCCGTTTGCTTGGGAGGATTGGTACATGCCCACCAAAGAACGATTAGTTCGTGCTATTCAACAAGCGCTGGCGGATTAGGGGGTACGTCTATGGAATTTAAGTTGCCGGATGTAGGCGAAGGCACCACCGAAGGCGAAATCGTGCGGTGGTTGGTGGAGGTGGGCGAACGCGTCTCTCTGGATCAGCCCTTGGTCGAAATCCAGACCGATAAGGCCGTCGTTGAGTTGCCAGCTCCGAGGGCAGGGGTGGTAGTCAGCCGTCACGGTGAGGTGGGCCAAGTCATCGCCGTGGGGACCACCATCGTCGTCATTGAAGATGAAGCGGGTGCGGTGAGACCCTCGGTGGCGCGGAAAGAGACGCCTTCGACTTCGATCGAAAGCCCGAAGATGGGCGTGCAGGCCGCTCCCTACACGCGTAAGATCGCGCGCGAGGCAGGGGTCGACTTAGACACCTTAGTTGGATCCGGTCCCAAGGGTCGCATTATTCCAGAAGACGTGCGCCGTGCGACGGAAGTAGAGCCCGTGGCGTTGCCGGAGAGTGTGCAAGAGGTGGCCATTCGAGGGTTAAGGCGGGCCGTGGGTGAGCACTTAAAGCAGTCGTGGAGCGAGGTACCTCACGTCACCGTGGTCGAAAAGTACGATTTCTCCGAGTTAGTCAGCGTGCGCCAAGACCTTAAAGAAAGAGCGAAAATCTCCGGAACTCGCGTGACCTACCTGGCCTTTCTGATTAAAGCCCTGTCGATGGCGGTCGGTCGGTATCCCGACTTCAATGCGCGCTGGCAAGGCGAAAGACTCTATCGTCATCAGGCCATCCACGTGGGCATGGCGGTCAATACTGAGCATGGGTTGACGGTGCCGGTGGTTCGTGACGTGCTCACAAAAAGTCTTCGACGCATCTCCGATGACGTCGAACGACTGGCGGATCAGGCCCGGCGACAACGTCTTACCTCGTCCGAGTTGACGGGCTCGACCATCACCGTCACCGCGGGAGGGACACTTGGGGGACTTTTTGCGACTCCCATCATTCATGCTCCAGAGGTGGCCATCGTGGGTATGTACCGCATTCAAGAGGAGCCGGTGATCCGAAAAGGTGCCGTGGAGTCGGCGTTCATCGGCTATTTAAGTCTCACCTTTGACCACCGCGCCGTGGATGGCATGATAGCCTCGGAATTTTTGAATGATGTGGGGGATACCTTGGCGCATCCCTCCCGCTGGCTCTTGGATCTTTGCTAGGCGTCCGGGCACAGAGAGCGCGCCGTGGCATGCTGCCCTGGCGCGCTCTGGGGCTCATGTCTTAGCGGGTGGCAATGTAATCGGGGCGTGGCATCGGCGCGCCAAAGGGATGTTGCAGGCGATTTTCGACGCTGTTATAGACTAAAAACAAATTGCTGCGGGGATAGGGCGTAATATTGCTGTTGGACCCATGCATGATGTTGCAGTCAAAGATCAAGAGGGATCCGGGCCTGCCCGTCGGCATGGCGATGCCACCCCGCTCAACCAAAAATGAGAGGCTCTGGCGGTCTGGAGTCCCATATACCTGGCGTTTTAGCGAAGAAGTATAATGGTTTTCCGGGGTCTGACCGACGCAGGTGACATAGTGGCGGTGCGATCCGGGGATAACCATGACGGGGCCATTGGTGGCGAGATTTTCCGTCAAGGCTAGCGACATGCTCAGCGCGCGCATGCGCGGCATGCCGTCTTCAACGTGCCAGGTCTCAAAGTCGGAATGCCAATAGAATTCCTTGCCCGAAAAGCCCGACTTAAAATTAATCCGGGATTGGTGAATATAGACGTCTCCCCCTAACAGTTGCGTGGCTATGTGGACCAGGCGAGGGTCCTGAGAAAGTCCTTTGAAGTAGGCGTCATCGCGGTGTACGGCAAATATGGACCGGATGCTATCGGACTCCGGTTCGCGAATGACTTCGGGTCTCGTAGCCGTCGCAGGTTGATCCCATAGGATATCCTTGGCCTGTTGAATGGCCTCGACTTCCGCTGGGGAGAAGACGGAGTCGATAAACAGAAATCCGTTTTTTTGATAGGATGCGACTTGCTCTTGGGTCAAAGGGCCATGAGCTGGGTCACCATAGACTACGGGGTCTTCGCGATCAAGGATGCGCGGCTCATCGAGGACCCTCGATGGATAGACGTCGACTTCGGGATGGCTTAGCATGATGAGACCTCCTGTAGGCAATAGCCTAATATTCGCTGACTAGGGGATACACGCCATTTTCATCGTGCACTTCATGGCCCGTGACAGGGGGATTAAAGACACAGACCATGCGGATGTCGGTGATTGGCCGCATAACGTGGCGTTCGTGGCCGTCCAAGGTATAAAGCGTACCTGGACGGATGAGATAACGCTGCCCGCTGTCTAAGTCCTCTAGCTCGCCCTCGCCTTCGATGCAGTAAACGGCTTCGATGTGGTTTTGATACCACATGGTGGTTTCGGTGCCTTGGTACATGACCGTGTCGTGCAGTGAGAAGCCCACCCCGTCTTTAGCCAACAGCAAACGTCGACTTTTCCAGGTCTTCGCCCTGACGTCGTGTTCGGATCCTTCGAGTTCTGAGAGTTTTTTTACGATCACGCGGGTTCCTCCTTGGTTGACGCTCGTTTAGGGTCATTGCTTAAGAATTACTTACCAAAGTTTTGGCAACGACCGCAGCACTTTCGCCAAGTCGTTTTAGGCCGTCCGCCAATGCGTCATCGGTGATGGTCAGCGGAGGCAGGAGTTTAACCACCTGACCATCAGCGCCGGAGGTCTCCACGAGTAGGCCGCGGGCAAATGCCTCTTGGCTGATAGCGTGTGCGGCCTCGGCATCATCCACCGCTAAACCGTAGATGAGACCGCGACCGCGCACTTCCGCGCCGAGTTCAGGCAGTTCTTCGGCTAAGTTCTGCAAAAAAGCCTCCACCGTTTGCCCGCGTTTGAGGGTTTCCTGCTCCAGGCGTCGATCTTCCCAAAAACTGAGCGCTTCCGTTGCCGTTACGAAGGCCGCGTTGTTGCCCCGAAAGGTGCCGTTATGCTCGCCCGGTGACCACTTTTCGTCAAATTCAGGGCGTATCAGGGTGAGCGCCATGGGGAGTCCATAGCCGCTGATAGACTTGGAGAGACAGACAATATCGGGATGAATCCCGGATTGCTCGAAACTGAAGAAGGGACCCGTGCGACCGCATCCGACTTGCACGTCGTCGACGATCAAGGGGACCTTGTGCTGCCTACAGATCGTTTCGACCGCTTTAAGCCAAGCCGTGCTAGCCACATGGACGCCGCCTTCGCCCTGTACCGTTTCTAGGATCACAGCCGCGGGCCGGGATACCCCACTGCCCTGATCGTAGAGGCACCGTTCGAGGTAGTCGACGGTATCGAGCCCATCGCCAAAATACTGGTCAAAGGGAACGTGGACAGTGGACGACAGCGGCACTCCGGCACCCGCCCGCTTAAATCGATTGCTGCTCAGGGCTAGCGCGCCCAAGGTCATGCCATGGAAGGCATTGGTGAAGGCAATGACCGTGTGCCGGCCCGTCACTTTGCGGGCAATCTTCAGAGCGCTTTCGACCGAGTTGGTGCCCGTGGGTCCGGGAAACATCACCCGGTAATCGAGATGACGGGGCTTGAGGATGACTTGATTAAAACGGTTGAGGAATGCGGCTTTGGCCTGGGTGTGCAGGTCCAAACTATGGACGATGCCATCCTGCTCGAGATAGTCAATGAGCTTTCGCTTCAGACGGGGATGATTGTGACCGTAGTTGAGGGCTCCCGCCCCGGAAAAGAAATCAATGTAGGTCCGACCGTGCTCGTCCCATAAGGTGTGACCCAAAGCTTTGCTGAAGATGCTGGGAAACTCGCGGCAGTAGCTGCGAACATTGGATTCGAGCGATTCGAAAATCGTCGTCGTGGAGCTGGGTTGCATCGTAGACGTGTTATTCGCCTCCTTCAATTAGTGGTAGAGCGGTTTTTCCTGTGCGCCAAGGGACCGATTTCGATCAAGTCCTCAGGATCGTGGCCGGTGGTGGCAAAATGCTCGCGTGAAAACAGGGAACGGGTCTTCAAGGGAGCATTCCAGTCTGCGGCTAACTGCTCAAAGAGACCCATGGAAGGCCCGTTGTTAGGGGTGATGGTGGCCTCAATGTAGGCGATATGGCGGCATAAAGGGCCGGCCAAGATGGACTGAAGGAGCAAACTGGCTATCCCCTGGCGGCGATGCTCTGGATCGACGGCGACCTGCCAGACGAAAAGGCGATCCTTGGCCTGTGGGGAAATGAAAGAGGTCACAAATCCTAAAAGTCCATCGCTCCCCTTGGCGACGTGACAGGTCTCAGCGAAATACTGGGTTAGCATCAGATAGGTATATAGCGAGTTGTCGTCGAGCTTCGGGGTTTTGGCCACCAAGACCCACATGGCATAGGCATCGTCGGGCGTGGCTTGATCAATGCTGATCGCGTTCGAGAATCTCACCTCCCCCTCAATCCAGGTCGTTGCGGCAGTCTAGCCATTAGGAGAGCCCGTGGACCATTGTATGATGAGTGGGCCGGAGGTTTAAGCTAGCTAAGCGGGGCGTAGGCTGTGTGAGCCTTGGCCAGACGCTGGAATCCAAAGCCATTCCCACGCTCTTGCAAGAATTCTTGCGCTCCCGGCCCGATTTGATCCCAAGGACCTTTCGACAAGGCGCTGAAAGCGTTGCGGCCCTAGGCAAAGTTTAGCAGTCGGCACCCCCATTACGATCACGACGGTTCAGCCACTCTTTAGGCGAAAGAACGAGATTTGCGACCATTGGGCCGGATTTTGCTATGATGGAGCGGAAACTCAATCGCAGGAGGAACCCCTATGATGCCTTCGTTGTTTGTCGCCCATGGATCGCCCATGATTGCCATTGAGGATACAGCCTACGCCGATTTTTTGGGTGAGCTCGGAACTCGGATTGGGCGGCCAAGGGCCGTGGTGGTCTTTTCCGCGCACTGGGAAAGCGCCCGCCAAATGCTTAGCACGGCCGCACGTCATGCTCCGATGTACGATTTTGGCGGATTTCCCGAGGCCTTATATCAAGTGCGTTATACGCCCCCCGGAGATCCTGATCTCGGTCAAAAACTCGCCGCGTCTTTGCAGGAACTAGGGGTGTCGGTCGAGCAAGATCGGCACCGGGCGCTTGACCATGGAGTGTGGACCGTACTGTGCCGACTCTTCCCTAAGGCCGATGTTGCCGTGATCGCCATGTCCGTGAACGCTAAACTCGACCCGAAAGAGCAGTATCGAATCGGTGCTGCGCTTGGTCCCTGGCGGAGCCAGGACGTTCTCATCATTGGCAGCGGGGTGACCGTGCATAATTTTGAGCTTTTGCGCCAAAGCCAGGATGCTCAGGTGAAGGAGCGGGTACTGGCCTTTGAGGATTGGTTGGAGGATGCGTTAAAGCGGTGGGACCTAAATGCCTTGTTTCACTACGAGACCGCGGCTCCGCATGCGGCGATGGCGGTGCCTCGCTTAGCCAATGAACATTTCGTACCTCTGTTTTACGCTATGGGCGCGGCCGAAGACCAAGGAAAGACGACAACGCTCTATCGTGATCTGCAATGGAATGTAATGACCAACAGCGTCTACCAATTTGGTTGATGCCCCAGGGCATGGGCAGGAGTTGCTGACGGTATCCAATGTCCGGTGGGTACTAGGATGTTAACGACCCGTGCGACTCCCCGGACCGAAGCGGTCTCTTTCCTTAAGGTAGGGTCGCACTGTCGGGTTGTTAACGACGGGTCTTCTCACGATCGTGGCGCTGCGACCGGTGTACGGTATCTATTCATTCGTCAATGGCGGGGTCGCATGGGCCTTTGCCCGTCGGACATCGTGTCTTGGGGGTAATCCAAACCACCGGGAATATTCCCGGCTAAACTGTGATGGGCTTTCGTAGCCTACCCGGAACGCGACATCGGCGGCGCCCATCCCTTCGGATAACAACAAACGCCGGGCCTCCTGCAGGCGCAGCTGTTTTTGGAACTGGATCGGACTCATGGCGGTCACCTCTTTAAAATGCCGATGCAGGGATGAGACACTCATGTTGGCCATGTCGGCGAGCTGTGCCATCCGAAAAGCCCGCTCAAAGTGATGGGTTATATAGTCGATGACGTCTTTGATGTGGTAAGCTGCGCTGCCCACATTGGCGATTTGCGCTAAAGCCGGGCCGCAAGACCCCTCCAGCACGCGATAGAGAATTTCTTTGGTGATGAGCGGCGCCAGGACAGGGATGTCTTCCCGATGATTGAGCAACCGCACCAAACGGATGACCGCATCGGACAGCGGTGGCTCCATGTGACTGACGAACATGGCGCGCTGCGCGGGATCTTTTGGTGCGACGTAGGATCGAGAATTTCTTAAAACCGATAAGACTTGATCGGGCGTAAACTCCAGCTTCAAACCCAAATATGGTCGGTCGGGAGAAGCGTCTGTCACTTGCGCGATGACGGGTAAGTTCACCGAGGCCAAAAGATAGTCGGTCGGGGTGTACGTAAAACACTCTTGTCCTAGCCAGACGTTCTTCGCTCCCTGCAGCACTAGGCAAAAGGAGGGGTTGTACATGCCGTAAGTGGGTGGAGCCAGGGTAGTCTGACGCATGAAAAATACGGAGGGTAGGGCAGTGCTATGCACCCCGTTCCCCTCGGTATGACATTCGACTAGTGCTGCGAGCTCGGTCCGCAGATCCGCCCCGTCCGACATCGACTCTCCCTCGTTTCTGTTAAGCGTGGTAGCCCGATTATAGCCCATCTTGCTCGTTTTACTACACGGCGGTGAGAGGATTGGGCAAGCATTTGGGACGAATGGGTTACCTTTTTGGCCCTAGAGACTACATAATTAAGAGGCGACTACAGGAATGTGCTAGCATAGGTGGCCGAGCGGTGGAACAGATTAACCATTAGGCACCACGAGGAGGCTCACACATGCAAACGATTACGTTAAACAATGGCGTGGAGGTCCCGATCCTCGGCTTTGGAGTCTATCAAATCGCCGATGCGCTGGAGTGTGAACAAAGCGTCATAGACGCCGTGACGAACGGCTACCGGCTGATTGATACGGCGGCGTCGTATCAAAATGAAGCCGCGGTCGGTCGCGCCATCAAACGGAGCGGCATTCGCCGCGAAGAGCTGTTTATCACCACGAAACTCTGGATCCAAGATGCGGGCTATGAGCGCACCAAACGGGCCTTTACCAAATCCCTGGAACGGCTCCAACTCGATTATTTGGATTTATATCTTATTCATCAACCCTTTGGCGATGTGTATGGATCTTGGCGGGCGATGGAGGAATTGTACCGCGAAGGCCGTGTCCGCTCCATTGGCGTAAGTAACTTTGCCATGGACCGCCTAGTCGACTTAATCCTGCACAATCACGTGGTTCCAGCCGTCAACCAAATTGAGACACATCCCTTCAACCAGCAAATAGCCAGCGCCCAACTGATGGCCGAGTACCATGTTCAAGCGGAGTCCTGGGGGCCATTTGCAGAAGGCCGCAATAACATCTTTCTAAATGAGGTGTTGGTCTCCATCGCCAGCAAGCACCACAAATCCGTCGCGCAGGTGATCTTGCGCTGGCTCATCCAACGCCGCATTATCGCGATTCCCAAATCGGTGCACAAGGAAAGGATCCGCGAAAACCTCAATATTTTTGATTTTCGCTTGAGTTCTGAGGACATGGCTCAAATTCAGGCTCTGGATACCAACCAAAGCCTATTCTTTTCCCATCAGGATCCGGAGGTGGTCGAGCGCCTGAGCCGTCGGAAGCTGGATATTTAGGGAAATCCTACTTTAAGAGCCACGGCTACAGGGGGGACCTTATGCGAAGCGGATGCCCCCCGATATTAGCAGTGTTCCTGAAGCCGTGCGTATGGACGTGATGCGCGCTTTCCTCCCTGAAAAATCCGGGTCGGGAAAGGAGCTCGAAGGAGAGTCCACCAAGTGGTGAAACGTTAGTCGCTCTGGCTATGGTCAATGTCACCCCGCGCAAGAGCGTTTCTGTGTGGCGGCGTTGACCCGTAAGGCGCCGGGATCGTACGAAGAAGGAGATGGATTATGGAGTATACGAAGTTGGGGCGATCGGGCTTAGAGGTCTCGCGGATTTGTCTTGGGTGCATGGGTTTTGGGGTCGCGGCGCGTTGGACGCATCCGTGGGTGGTCGATGAGGATCATAGTCGGTCAGTGATAAAAGAGGCACTGGAACTAGGTATTAACTTTTTTGATACGGCTAATGTGTACTCGGACGGGACGAGTGAAGAGTTTCTTGGGCGGGCATTAAAAGATTACGCCCATCGGGACGAGGTGGTCGTCGCGACGAAAGTCTTCTTTCCCATGCATGACGGTCCCAACGCGATGGGACTATCTCGCAAGGTCATCCTGAAAGAAATAGACCAGAGTCTAAAAAGGCTCGGCACCGATTACGTGGACCTGTATCAAATTCATCGGTGGGACTACAAGACACCGATAGAAGAAACGATGGAAGCTTTGCACGATGTAGTCAAGGCGGGCAAGGTTCGATACGTGGGGGCGTCGGCGATGTATGCGTGGCAGTTTCTTAAAGCTCTCCATGTGGCCGAGACGCATGGATGGACTAAACCTGTCTCCATGCAGAATCATTGGAACCTCATCTATCGGGAAGAAGAACGGGAGATGGTGCCGCTCTGCCAGGAAGAAGGCATCGGCCTGATTCCATATAGTCCGTTGGCGGGCGGGAGACTTACTCGGGATCGAAGCGAAACCACCCACCGCGCAGAAACTGATCAAGTGCAAAAGAGAAAATATGACTCCATGGCGGAGGCCGATCAGAGCATTGTGGATCGGGCGGCGCAATTGGCGGCACAGCATGGAGTTCCGCGTGCGCGGATTGCTCTAGCGTGGTTGTTGCAGAAACCTGCTGTCGCCGCACCAATTGTCGGGGCCACGAGGTCCTCTCACTTGAAAGATGCCGTGGGCGCTTTGTCGGTGCAACTAACCGAAACCGACATGGCCTATTTAGAAGAGCAGTACATGCCTCATGCTATTGTAGGAGCTCAGTGAGCACCTGAACGGACGCGTATGGATTGGGCGGATTCCGATGGCTAGAGATATTAGCACAGCGGAGAGGCCACTCCGTGATACCCCGAGGTCCGTTTCTTGAGGCATTGCACTCGGTCGCTGGCACGTGTCCACACCACGCCGTGCCCTCAACGCGGGGAGGGAGCCAACCTCGGCCCTGATGGATTCGATCAGTACGAGAGGGTCTAGCTTTTTAAGTAGTCGGCGCTCGCTTCATCGAAAGATGTCACATGGACGGCTTTGCCCAAAAGGGATGCGGGCATTCGCGGAGTGGTCATCGAGCAAACCCCTGCCGATGCTAAGCGGCTGATATGCTACGGAGCAATGGGCTGCAACCGAGGCCAAATGCGTTAGCCATGCTATGAGGATGATTACACCAAAAGGACGAAAAATCGGCCTTGGGATGGCCCGTGGAACACTACTAGACTTGCACGATGGGACGGTGTTTTGACACC
>JAJZZI010000097.1 GCA_021797635.1 Bacillota bacterium
CAGCGCGAAACGGAACAGTTCCGTGCTCGCGTGCGAAGCCTTTTAGAATCTCAAATTGCGTTATTTTTGGACGATCGCGCCATGAAACCGGATCGAGCGCTCAATCGGGGAGACGATTAGGCGAAGTCGGATGATTATGGTAGCATAGCGTTTAAGGGATCATGGGCTGACGTGGGAATTGTCAAATGGGCTGGTCGTCCTAACGGGTGAGAGGCATGGCAGTGTGCCCTTACCCGACCGATGGGTGGATGTCCCTTGCCGTAACTGGCAAGGGATTTTGTGTTGGAGCCCATGCATGCTCCTGAGAACGCAGTGATGGTATAGAAAGGTTGAGACGATTCATGGATTATCGAGCTACCCTGAACTTGCCGAAGACATCCTTTCCGATGCGGGCCAACTTGCCCCAGAAGGAACCTGAGTGGCTGTTGCAGTGGGCGAGCATGGATTTATATGGGTTGGCCCGCAAGCAGCACAGCGACCAAGAGAAATTTATTTTGCACGACGGTCCGCCCTATGCCAACGGAGACATTCACACCGGGACCGCTTTGAATAAATTGGTGAAGGATATGATCTGCCGATATTTCAGTTTGAAGGGGTTCGACACTCCGTACGTGCCCGGTTGGGATACGCATGGTCTTCCCATTGAACTTCGCGCGCTAAAACAGTTGGGTGTCAGCCAGCATGAGATTGATCCGGTAAAATTACGGGAAGAATGCGCGAACGTGGCCCGTCACTTCATACCCTTGATGACCTCGGAGTTTCAACGGCTAGGAATTCTAGGCGACTGGGATCATCCCTATGTGACGATGGATCCAGACTATGAGGCGGATGAACTTCAAGTCTTTGCGGCGATGGTGGAAAAAAACCTGGTGTACCGCGATCGGATGCCGGTGTACTGGTGCCCGGAATGTGAAACCGCCTTGGCAGAAGCCGAAGTGGAATACCACTCCGCGAGCTCCAAGGCCATCACCGTGGCCTTTTTGTTGGAAGATCGAGACGACATGCCTTCTGGGACGAAGGCCGTAATCTGGACCACGACTCCCTGGACGATCCCGGCAAATGTGGCCATAGCGGTTCATCCCCACTTGGCCTATGTCATCGTTCAGACCGAGGTGGGTCCCTTGCTGCTGGCTGAGGCGCGGGCCGAAGCGGTTTTGGCCGATCTGGGACTTCAGCCGGAGCGGCGCTGGGGACCGTTTGCCGGAAAGCAACTGGAGGGATGGAAGGCCAGGCACCCCTATCTGGAACGTCAGGTGCCCGTCATCTTAGGGGAACACGTAACCGATGAAAGTGGGACGGGTCTGGTGCATACGGCGCCAGGGCACGGCATGGAAGATTATCTGGTGGCCCGCCACTATGACTTGCCAACCATTCAGCCACTAAACGATCAAGGTGTGTTTACGGAAGAAGCGGATGAGGTAGCCGGCCTGTTTTACGATGACGCGAATGCCAGGGTGATTTCGCTCCTTGGTGAACGGGGAGCTCTTCTGCATCTAGTCGACTTGGATCACCAAAATACGTTTTGCTGGCGCTGTAAGAAACCGGTTATCTATCGTGCCACGTCGCAGTGGTTTATGGCCATCGAGAAGGTCCGTGAAGCTATGATTACCGCCAGCGGTGAAGTCAAGTGGGATCCCGCTTGGGGCGGGGAGCGGATTCGCGCCATGATCCGGGATCGGCGAGATTGGTGTCTTTCCCGACAACGGGCCTACGGAGTGCCCATCCCCGCCTTTTACTGTGAGCACTGTGATTACGCCTTACTCTCGGCGGAGTTGGTTCGCCGGGTGGCGGAACAGGTGGCCGAGCGAGGATCCGATGTATGGTGGCTGGAGGACGCGCAGTACTTTTTGCCCTCTGACCTATCCTGCCCCGCTTGTGGCCACCAAACGTTTCGCAAAGAAAAAGATGTGTTCGACGTGTGGATGGACTCGGGCGCGAGCCAGCAAGTCCTAGCTCGGCGCGAGGGACTAAGATGGCCGGCCGATTTGGTGCTCGAAGGCAATGATCAGTATCGAGGCTGGTTCATGGCACTATTGACGGAAGGCGTGGCCATGTCCAATCAGGCGCCCTATCGTGGGGTGCTGACGCACGGATGGGTGCTTGATCAGGCAGGCCAGGAGATGCATAAGTCCCTCGGCAATACCATCGACCCGTTAGAGCTGGTCGAACGCTATGGCGCAGACCTTCTCCGATTGTGGGTGGCCTCGAGCGAATATCGCACGGACGTTCGCATCTCTGACGGTCTGATGAAGCAGCTTTCCGAGACGTATCGCAAGCTTAGAAACACCATCCGATTTATTTTGGGTAACCTGGCAGACTTTGTGCCCAGGGACGAACCAGAACGGCTGGTCATTAATGATCCCCTGAACCGCTGGGCCGCGGCAACCGTCGATGAGTGGCTGGACCATGCCGACCAGGCGTATCAGGCGTATCAATTTCATTCGGTGGTGCACGGGCTTACCCGGCTGGTCACCTTAGAGCTTTCCAGCCTGTATTTGGATGTGATCAAAGACCGGCTGTACACGCTGTCCGCCAGCGATCCACTTCGCCGCGAGACCCAGGCCGTCCTCTATCATATTTTGCAAACGCTGTTGTTTTCCATGGCACCCATATTGGTGTTCACCGCCGAAGAAATTTACCAGATGATGCCCTTGGCTTCGGAGCGCTTGCCCTCGATCCACCTAGCGCAGTGGCCGAAAAAATGGAACGGTGGGTATACTGAGCACGAACTCGCCCGGATGCGGCGAATCTTGCGCGATCGTGAAGTCATTTTAAAAGCTTTGGAGGGCCTTCGCGAAAGCAAAACCATTGGCAATTCGTTAGAAGCGGAGGTCTTATTGACCGTGCCCAAGAGCGAGTCCATATGGGACCGTGAAGCGGATAGCGATCTCTTAGCAGAGATGAGCATGACCGCAGGCGTAAAAGTGGGGTACGGGCAGACACTGCAAGCCGTTGCCATGAAGACGGCATATCGGCGATGTGAGCGCTGCTGGCGATATACCCAAGACGTCAGCCATGGTGCTGATAGGGACCTGTGCCCGCGCTGCTATCAGGTGTTGACGGTGGGGCAACCATCGTGAGGCGGATCAGACCTCACCAAATTCAGGTGTTGAGTTTGGCAGCCGCCATCTTTTTATTGGATCGGGTGACCAAGGGCTTGGTGGCGACTCATATGGCTATCGGCCAATCGATCGTGCTGATTCCCCGGGTCCTGGATCTTACCTATATTTTAAATAGCGGGGCAGCATTTGGCGTGTTGGCCCATCGCGATCTTCTCTTCATTCTGGTCGCCTTGCTGCTGTTGGTCGGCGTGCTCTGGGTGACCTTTAGTCGAAACGAGCTGGATCGCCGCCTGCTTTGGGGGCTCGGATTGCTGGCGGGAGGAGCATCGGGAAATCTCTGGGATCGCATGGTGGCTGGACAGGTCATCGATTTCATTCACTTTCGCTATTGGCCGGTATTTAACTTCGCTGACGCCGCCATTGTGATTGGAATGGGGCTGGTCTTGGTCGATTTCTGGCGTAGAGAGAATGGGGAGGCGGTGCGCGATGAAGGAGGAGATCAACCCAACACGGACGATTCGCGTTCCGGCTGACCACGTCCGCACCCGGCTTGATCGATTTCTCAGCGAAGCGAGTCAGACGGCATCGCGAACGTCCTGGCAACGGGCCATACGCTCTGGCTTGGTCCGTCTTAACGGCAAGTCGGCTCGGCCAAGCGAGATGGTGGAGGCGGGGGACGAGATTCGATGGACAGAGGCCCCGATAGTCGAAGCGACGCGCTTGGTGTCGCCGCTCGATGCCTTCGCGCCCGAGCGAATCCTCTATCAAGACCGCGACGTGTTGGTGATTGACAAGCCTAAGGACCTGGTTGTGCATCCGTCGCGCGGTCATCACCAGGACACCTTGGTGCATTACCTCTTGCCCTGGCTGTCCGATGTGGACCCGATGGGAGACTTCCGGCCGGGTATCATTCATCGGCTGGATAAAGATACGACGGGGTGCATGATCGTGGCACGAACCCCAGAGATTAAAGAGATGATGGCCCGTGCCATTGCCGAACGCCGCATCGACCGACTTTACTTAGCGCTCTCTGAGGGCCAACTGGAGCCCCGCACAGGAACGATTGAAGCCCCTGTGGGCCGCGATCCCAAAAATCGATTGCGCATGGCGGTGGTGCGAGACGGGAAGTTTGCTCTGACCCATTTCACCACGGTCGCGGCGTGGCCGCACTTCAGTTTGTTATTACTGAAACTAACGACGGGGCGTACCCATCAAATTCGTGTTCATCTCAGTTCACTAGGCCATCCCCTAGTGGGAGATGAATTATATGGAGGCCACCGCCTAGCCCAATTTGAAACACAGGCCCTTCATGCCTGGAGGATCGCCTTTACCCATCCCAGGGATGGCGAACGGCGGCATTTCGAGGCCCCGTTACCGCCGCCGTGGTCGATAGTCTGGCCGCATTTGGGCTTGATCGAAAGCGATCTAAACGCCGTGCCATGGAACCAGGAACCTTGGACCCCCGACTTGCGAAATCCGCTGGAGGGCGCTCTTGCGGCCAGTAGTCTCGCCTTTTACTGACATACTTGCGAAGATTGAGCCGATGGAGCGCCGCGCACCAGCCGGATGAGTCGAGAGGCTCACGTCCGGAATCCGTCGCGCCTTCGGTCGCCCGATTTTTTCTTCCCGTCCGCGCTCGATCTTCCCGGATAACGCTCTCTTTGCCCGCAGGCGTACCGCAAGGCAGCAATTTTCTCCTGGTTGGCAAACAGATTTCGGACTCGATGGACGGAGGCTCGCCATGAACCATAGTCTGACGCCTCTTGGGTCAGAAGCCGGAGGCGTAATACTTTAATGTATTCATCGATGAATACATAGATAATGAACGATTTGTGTTGTCGGGCATCGTG
>JAJZZI010000132.1 GCA_021797635.1 Bacillota bacterium
CGTACGCGGAGCTACAACGGTACGCCATTCTGTAAAACCATGGCTGAAGAGCTCAGTGCGGGAAATCCGCACGCTGGGTTCTGTGGGGCTTGGGCTACTCATGGCGAGTAGCCCTTGTACCCGGCGAGACAGGGAACCATCCCTGTGATGCGCCCTGTCTCTTACTCTACGGCTCAACCAAATATTGTTTGAACTTCAAGGTGGCGGGCCAAAACCCAGAATCCACCGTCCCAAAAATCACTGCTACCAAAAATAGCGACCAGACCGGGGGAATGCCGTGGGACGAGACCGCTGCGAGAAACAGCATCGCCGCTAGTCGGATGGCATCTGATGCCATCATGACACGCTTAGGGTCCAGATGGTCTATCAGGACTCCACCCAAAAGCGAGAATAGGATCTGTGGCAGGCTCATGGCGGCCATGAGGAATCCAAGGGTCTCAGCTGATCCGCTGGAGCGCACCACCATCCAGCTCACCGCGAGCACAAACATCGCGTCTCCCATGCCGGACACGAAGATGCCGACCCAAAACGCAACGAACCTTTTGTCCCTCCAAACCGATCGATTGCGCATGTGTGTGAATCTCCTCTCAGGATGGTCATAGAAAAAGAGCACCTGCTCCAGCGTCAGGTGCTCTTGCGGCGTGATTCTCGCGGTACCGTTTATCCCGGACCGGTCGAATCCCTGATCGTGGAAGCGACGTCAAAATGCGAAAAGGGCATAAAAACCCCTTTTGCGGACGTCGTAACAAAAATCGAAGGATTCATTCGTGGAACCTCCCACCCTGTGATCGTGCGGAGTTAACACAAAGGCAGGCGAGTTTCTATCCAACGGACGGGATACGAGTGGAATCCTGATGGGAAACGACCTGACTAAAGACGAAATTACCCTCAATTGTGCGTTTGACGAGCGTCAAACAAATTACTACACGACGGCGGGCATGTATTTGGGACTCATTGAAAAGTATTCCAGCCCCGAGCACCAGGTGTGGTTTCGCTTAAGTCATCGCGGCCGCGAAATCATGCGTCAACCGTATAAGGTGAAGTACTTGATGCTGGCAAGCTGTATCCTTGAACACGGGGCCTTTCAGCGAGTTTTGCGGGAACATTTGCAGCAGGGGCATCCGCTCACACGGGAGAGGGTGGTCCACCACATGAAACGGAGTAGCTTGTATAAAGTTGGTGCCGACAGCACGTACGCTCGACGGGCACAGTCGATCGGCAAATGGGTTGAATGGATTATAGACCTTCAACGCCAATAAGGGTGTTTCGGTTCGGACGGTGCCGTTTCCCGCGGGGCTTGGTGCATTGGTAGATGTTGCCCATGTGTTTTGGCTAACTCTTTTCGTCATTGTTGCTCTCGGTTCGAGGACGCGTCGCTGGATCGGATTTGATGACAGCCGAGTATGTGTCTTGGTGGCAGTGGAGTGACGTCCATGAGACTCTGGAGCTTTGTCAACCAGCTTAACCGGCGCCACGAGACACGGGCCCGAATTGGTATAATGACGGTGAGCGCATGAGGAACCATAGCTAATAGGACCATGGGGGGAGACAATCATGACAGATCAGAGTCGACGTATTCTGACCGAGGCGGTGGCCTTGCCACCGATGGATCGTGCCGAATTGGTCGAACAGTTACTGGCCAGCTTCGATTTCCCTGAGCGGGGAGCGATTGACGCGGCGTGGAGCACCGAGGCCGAAGATCGCTTGCAGGCCTTCGAACGCGGTGAGATGGAGGCCATGCCTGCCGAAGCGGTATTTCGTCGAATTCAACGGCCGGCCAGCGAATGACCATCGCATTTCTTCGGATGGCCACGGTCGAATTGGAGGATGCGGTGGCCTATTATAACCAGCAAAGCGAAGGGCTGGGGTACCAGTTCGCGGTCGAGGTGCAAAAGACCTTGCAACGCATTGCTGAGTTCCCCGAGGCCTGGCCGGCCTTGTCGGAACGGACGCGGCGTTGTCGATTGCGGCGTTTTCCGTATGGGGTGATCTATCGTGTCATTGAGGACACCCTCTTGGTCGTCGCGGTCATGCATTTGCACCGCCACCCCGACGCGTGGCGGAGTCGCGTATTCCAACATCCGGACGACCCTCAATGATTCTGAGCATGGGTTATGATGTTTGACTGCTACGTGTTTCCTCTCACAGCACTTTGGGTTGTGTTCTCTTGAAGTCGGACCGTCGAGTGTGCTCGCGCGGACAGGTCTGGAGCTTGACATTATCAGCCTGACCCTGGGTCGCCAGGATTCCACGACCGCGTCATCACTCCTTACGCAAGGAAGCTGCACGGGTTTTTTATTTAGTGACCACCGCATTGCCGACGTAGGGATCTCGCCGACAACGATAGCGCGGACTGCGACCTATCCGTCACCACGCCGTCACCAAGAAGCCATGGACAGGGTGTTATGGTAACGAAAGGGTAGACAGTGAGAATCCGCGAATGCCTTGCTATGGCAGGAATGTAGCGTATCAGAGCACCCATGTAGACACCATGGTACGGGTCTTCTAATCCCGGCGTCGCAGGTTCGAATCCTGCCGAGGACACCATGAAAGCCTTGCCCCGCAAGCGATTGCGGGTTTTATTGTTTTGTTTTCCGGTTCTCTATCCACTACGGCGTCACCAAGAGCCTGTGGATGCGGTTCGATGGGAGAGACGCGATAGACCGTCCGTCGGGGGAGAGGGCTGATCGTCCGGGATTCTAGCCTATTGTAGCGACGTTGTGGACGTGTGAACGTGGGATTTTCGGTCCCGATCCGGCGATACGGAGCACCCCCAGCATCCATTCTTTGAGCCCATTTTTCTCTTCAATCCTTGAGGTGTCGAATCATGTACATTCGGGCCGTAATGTACAACAAGGGGCACCATGATCAGGAGCTATATGGTAGTGTGTCAAACATCGGGCATAAGTCATATAAAGGAGACTCCCCCCATTCCGGCCGAAGCGGTATTTCGTCGGATTCAACGGCCGCCCAGCGAATGACCGTGCGAGAATTCCTGTCCGTCGGGTTCTCTGACAATACATCGCATCGTTAAGTTGGCATGGTATGAACAAAGGATGGAGGTGTCCGGATGGGTGAACCCATCAAGATTGTCCCCTATAATCCAGACTGGGAAGACACGTTTAGCCGCCTTCGAGATTTTGTCGCTCCCGCATTAGGTGACATAGCCCTGACCATTGAACACGTGGGTAGCACCGCTGTTCCAGGACTAGCGGCTAAACCGATTATCGACATGGATGTTGTCGTAGCAGCGGTCGAGAAGGTACCAGTAGCGGTGGAACGGTTGGAATCTCTCGGGTACCGGCATGAAGGTGATTTAGGCATTCACGGACGGGAAGCATTTAGAGCGCCCGAGGACCTGCCTGAGCATCACTTATATGTCTGTTCCGCCGACACCCCCGAGTTGAGAAAACACCGCATGTTCCGAGATTATCTGAGAAGTCATCCGGATGAGGCCAAGACATACGCGGAGTTGAAGATGGCACTGGCCGAGCAGTTCGCGCACGACCGCGAGGCATACACCGAGAGTAAAAGTGTGTTCATCAATTCGCGGCTTAAGTGGGCGGGGTGGGACGAGTAAAGCTGCGCTGGAGAGGTGGCGATTTATGCTCGATAAGACTTTACCGTGATGAGGCTCGCGTGGGTCTTCTAAGACTGAAGCGCCTTCAACGGGGTGTATTTTTCCGCGCGAATCGCGTATTATAATGGTAGGGAAAGTAGGGAAGGTTTCTTGTTTGCCAGAAAGGTGGCTAAGACATGGCAGTGCCCATCATCGATAATGCCAAAGTGATGGCAAAGGGACAGATCACCCTCCCGAAAGATATTCGATCCCAGTTGCGGTTGGCGACCGGCGATCGGGTGACGCTCATCTGTGAGGATAATCGCGTGATTCTGATGAATTCGGCCGTCTATGCGATGAAAATGCTCCAGCAGGACATGGTCGGAGAGGCCGAGCAAGCCGGCTTGGGCTCGGACGACGCGGTGATGGATCTGGTGAAAGTGGTACGAAAGGAAACCGATGGACTGTGAAGGTGTTGATTGATACCAACATTCTCCTTTCAGCCTCGTTAAATCCCTCCGGGGTTCCGTATCAAGCCTACCTTAAAGCGGGCACTCATCCCCATTAGGGATTGATTACTGACCAAAACATTGACGAACTGCGGCGGGTGTTTAATCGTAAGTTTCCGCACAGCATTACCTAAATTCAAAGGGGAAGCGGAGCGGTTATCACAGGGTTACGGGGGGTGACTGCGGGTTGGCACACCCCATTTTGCCGAGTGCGACAGCGAGATGCTATACTTGAGAAAAGCTGATCGGACCATAAAAAGGAGTGTGATGAAGGAAATGCGCGCCATCGAAACCACTGGTCGGGTCATTGATGCCCGGCACATCGAAACGACGAGCCCGATTCCCGCCGGGCAATGGGTGCGGCTCGTGATTTTTTGGCCCAGCGGTGAAGACGACGGGATGGCGGAATCCGACTGGATGGTGGCTGCAGCCAAGAATTCGCTCTTTGATTTTCTCGCCAATCCGGCGGAAGATGTGTATACGCTGGACGATGGAGAGGCCATTGAACTGGAAAAATAGTATCGTGCTAGTACACGACGACGTAAGTCCGTTGTCAGACGAAACAATTACGAATACGGTAGCGTAGTCAGACTATTAGGTCTAATCCCAGGGATAAATTGATGGGGAAATATCGATGGATGCCATACTGAAGCCCGCTTGGCGATACGCCAAGCCGCTAATCACGGACGAACAACGGCATGATCTCACCGCACCGGCGTAAGGTGCGTAACGACCTTCGACAGATCCTCCGACCCCAGCGCATTCGAACCCTGCGAGCTTCCTCGAGTCGAGGCATCAGGGCCCCGCCCAACCGGGTCAGGAGATCGCTCTCTTTCGGCC
>JAJZZI010000212.1 GCA_021797635.1 Bacillota bacterium
GGTTACAGATTGAGGGCTCGACGCGAATTGCCCACCGAGAAATCATTGAACGCGGATACCATGATTTGGATGGCCGTCTGCGAAGCATTGGGGCCGACATTATCTCGGCTTGACCGTCGGTAAAATGCAGATGGCCCATGGCCAGCACCTCCCCTAACATGAACTGGCATACCCTCGCCCGGCATGGGCTCACGGTCCGCATGTTCGGCGATGAAACGGCGATGGTATGCCCTGCCTCGAACTCCTGTAAAGAAAATGGTCAACCTATCCGGTCAACCGCTTTAGGCCGGTAGCTGTGCAGAGCCAGGGGCATTCAAACCGTCCGCATGGAGCGCGGCGGCGCGTTGGATTAGTACTGGGCAGAGGTCGCGGGTTTTCCTATAATAAGAGTAGCCCCAATCTCGTCGAGACTGACACCAGCGGAGGAAATCGCGGAAGATGGGCGAGCGGGGTAAGCGGATCCTGGCCGTGGTAGCCATGGTTTTGGGGTTTCTCATTACGGAAGAGATTAGCCTGAACAACCGACTGGCCATGGTGACTAGTGTCCGCCAAGGTGAGATTCTCTCCCAATTGGCGACTAGGGCGCTTCAACAAAACAGCGCGCTTCGAAACCAGATAAAAAGCGATCGCTCCCGCCTGGCTGCGTTAGAGGCGACACCGAGGGTTCGCGATCTAGGAGGCGCGCTCGCGAAGAGAGCGGGACTGGCGCCAGTTCAAGGGTCGGGAGTCGTGGTCACGATGTCGGACGCTCGGCATAAGGCGTTCCCCGGGGAGCCTGCCGACGATCTGCTCATCCATGACCAATATGTTCTGCATGTGGTGGCGTTGTTGTTTTCAGGGGGCGCTCGGGCGATTGCCATTGACGGCCAACGGTATGTGGCCACCACCGCCATATTTTGCTCGGGACCAACGATCCGAATTAACGGGGTTCCCTACGCATCTCCCTTCACCATTCGAGCCGTCGGACCGACCGCCGCCATGCTCCAGCGGCTCCAGCATGATCCCGATGTGAGCGGTTGGAGCCAACTGGTCCATATCACGTATCGCCCTCTTCGCCATTTGGCAATTCCTTCATATCACTTGCCGGTGCAGTTTTCCTTCGCCAAACCTGCTAATATAGGTACAAGTCGTTTCTAGAAGTGGGGTCATGACGGCGTGTGGGTCGTGCTGCTAGGGCTGGTGGTTGGGGTCGTGGTAGGTCTATCGTTTCCCATCATTCTCCCTCTGGCTTTTGCGCACTATTTGTCCATCGCACTGCTAGCCGCTATCGATTCTGCATTCGGCGGGATGCGGTCGGGGCTGGAGGGAAAGTTTGTCGCCATAACCTTTGCCACGGGTCTCATCTCCAACGCCATATTGGCGGGGCTCCTGACCTACTTTGGCGCCAAGCTGGGAGTTCCTCTGTACTATGCCGCCTTATTCGCGTTCGGCTTCAGGATCTTTCAGAATCTGGGCAGCATTCGGCACCTTTTGATTGCCCGATATCTTCAGCATCCGCCCGCTCCCGACGAAAATCAAGCTCAATCGTCGCGTGCAGCAGGAAATTAAGGTTTCGAAGAGAATTTCAAAGTGATGTGCGTTGGCTCGGGGAGGTGTTCAGGTGGCCAAACGACAGCTGGTTCTTGCGGTAGATGTGGGCACGACCAAGGTATCAGCTCTAGTTGGCGAGGGTCGTCAGGACAATGAGTTAGCAGTGTTGGGGATCGCCGCCACGCCCGTGGTGGGCATGCGCCGAGGCTTGGTCTTTGAAGCGGAGCGGGTAGCTTTGGCGATTCGCGATGCCGTCAACCGGGCGAATAGCATGGCAAGCACCGATCTGTCCGTGGCGGGAGTGTCGGTCAATGGCGATCATTTGAAGATTACTCCGGGGCAAGCCAAAATCTCGCTTCGGACGGGATCCGTGCGTGCCGAAGATCTTCGGTTAGCGATTCAGAAGGCCTGCCAAGTGAAGCTTCCGGCGGATCATGAGGTGGTCCAGGTCATTCGTCGCGGGGTGGCGGTGGACGGATTTCGCGGAGTGGTCGACCCGGTGGGCATGGTGGGGCATCGACTGGAGGCTGAAGTGTTTGTCGTCAGCGGACTCGGGACCGTGCTTCGAAATCTTAGACGGGTGGTGGCCATGGCTGGGCTAACCCCGGTAGGGTTCATTGCCGGAGCGCGGGCCGCCGCCGATGGCGTGTTGGCTGATGACGACCGCCAGCTTGGGGTGGTGTTGTTAGACATTGGGGGCGGAACCACGGGAGTCACCATTTATCGTGGCGGTCATCTGCAGCACCTCGGCGTGGTGCCGATTGGGGGTGAGGCGATTACCGCAGATATCGCGGTGGGTCTTGGGGTGGTGGCCGCACAAGCCGAACGTTTGAAACTGGAGTATGCCCATCTAGGCGAAGCCGACGGAGGGTCCGTGGAAGTGCGAACGGTGAACGGGCAGTCGGTGAAACGGATCGAGTTTGGGGAACTACAAGAGATTTTGGATGCCCGGATCGAGGAATGGGCGGGATTTGTTGAAGACCAACTGCGCTTGGTGGAATGGGCCAAGGGTCCGGCCGCGGGCGTGGTGGTGACGGGTGGCGGGGCCTTGCTCAAGGGGATGGGGCCCTTTTTGGAGGCGCGCTGGGGATGGCCCGTTCGACTGGGAGGACCTCAAGGCTTGCAGGGCCTTTCGGATTTGAGTCGAAGTCCCGGGTATTCCACCGTGGTGGGCGTGGCACGCGGACTGCTGGCCACGGGCATGGAGCGAGGGTCTCGCGATTTGTGGTCACGAGTGAGTCTATTCATCACACGAATGTTAAGGTAGCATGACAATGATACTGCGATCAAAGTGAGCGCTCGGGGTGGGCGGGGAGGACTAGCGATGTTGGAGTTTGACCAAGCGGAGGAAAATTTCGCTGTCATTAAGGTGGTTGGAGTGGGAGGCGGCGGTACCAACGCTGTCAACCGGATGATTCAGGCGGGTCTCAAAGGCGTAGAGTTTATTGCGGTGAACACCGATGCCCAGGCGCTAGCCTTGTCCATGGCCTCTACCCGACTGCAGGTGGGTACGAAGTTAACCAAGGGCTTAGGGGCAGGGGCGAATCCAGATATCGGCCAAAAGGCTGCCGAAGAAAATCGAGAACAGCTGGCCGAGGCTCTGCGCGGGGCCGATATGGTCTTCATCACGGCAGGCATGGGGGGCGGAACGGGTACGGGAGCGGCTCCCGTGGTGGCAGAGGTCGCCAAGGAAGTAGGGGCCCTGGCAGTGGGGGTCGTCACCAAACCGTTTACCTTTGAGGGGAGGCGGCGACAGACATTTGCGGAAAAAGGGGCCAACAACCTCAAAGCGAAGGTCGATACGCTCATCACGATTCCCAACGATCGTTTGCTACAGGTGGTCGAAAAGCGGACGTCGATCGTGGAGGCGTTTCGCATTGCCGACGACGTCCTTCGCCAGGGCGTTCAGGGTATTTCCGATTTGATTGCCGTACCGGGACTTATCAACCTCGACTTCGCCGATGTCAAGACGATTATGTCTGAGATGGGCTCGGCCTTGATGGGGGTGGGCATTAGTCAAGGGGAAAACCGTGCGCAGGCAGCGGCCAAGGCGGCCATCTCCAGTCCCCTGCTCGAGACCAGTATCGACGGTGCTCGGGGGGTATTGCTTAACATCACCGGGGGTCCTGACTTGTCGCTCTTTGAAGTCAATGAAGCGGCAGAAATCGTGATTCAGGCGGCTGATCCGGAAGCCAACATTATTTTTGGGGCGGTAATCGACGAAAGCATTAAGGACGAGGTGCGGGTGACGGTCATCGCGACGGGCTTCAGTGGCGATCGCATTCGTACGGTCGTGAGCGAGACGCCCTCGCAAGAGGCCGACACGGCGGAAATTAAGCCGTTTCCCAATGACGATTTAGACATTCCTGCCTTCTTGCGCCGCCGTAGCTAGGGGCGAGATGGGCCAGCCGTCATATACTGCGCTATGACGCTTTCAGCGAATTGGGAGGTTCGTCGTGTGGGCATGAAGCGACCCATCGCAGTATTTGATTCGGGAGAGGGCGGACTGACCGTTTTAAAACAAGCTCGCGAGCTCTATCCCGGTGAGGACTTCCTGTATGTCTGTGACTCTTTGCATTTTCCCTACGGCCATCGGAGCTTGGCAGAGGTTCGTGGTTTTTTTCTAGCCATTTTGGGATTCTTGCTGGAGCGCGAACCCAAGGCAGTGGTCATTGCCTGCAATACGGCGACGGCGGCGGCATTGGAAGAAGCCCAGAGGCAGTCGCCCGTGCCGGTGATAGGGGTAATCGAGCCGGGTGTGCAGGCGGCACTTAAGGCCACGCGAAACCACAAGGTAGGCGTGCTCGCAACGGAAGCCACGTCGCGCGCGGGTATCTATAGCCGGGCGTTAAAAGCTCGCGATCCCGAGATGACGGTGATCGAACGGCCGTGTCCTCTTCTGGTCGTCATGGCAGAGAGCGGTTTGATCGATGGAGATGCGTGTCGCCATACGGTGGGGAGCTGTCTTGCCGGGGTTTTGGCCCAAGGGGTCGACACGGTGGTGCTAGGCTGCACGCACTTTCCGCATATGCAGATGGTTTTTGAAGAGATGGTGCGCGGACGGGCCAAACTCATCGACCCCGGCCTGGAGACGGCGAAAATAATGTCAGGGATTTTGCCGCAACTTTCGCGCACGCGCGGGGGAGGCTTGCAGTTTTATACGACGGGCGATCCCTTGGAAGTAGCTCGGGTGGCCCGTCAGTTGTGGCCTCAGCAAGAGCTAGAAGCGTTGCCACTTCACTGGCGGGGGATGACTGTCATCGATCCTTCACGGCTTCACACCTAACCTTCCCCCATGTTGGTAAATGGCTTTTGGACAATAACTAGGGAACGCATA
>JAJZZI010000137.1 GCA_021797635.1 Bacillota bacterium
AGGCCATCGGGTGCTCTTAGCTATCGGTTTGGCCTAAGCGCAACACCAAGATGATCCCCAGGCAGGCCAGCCCCGCTTCCACGGCAAATCCTGACGCGGGATTGGCTAGCGTCCATAAGATTCCCATGATCACCCCGGCGGCTAATTGCCCCATCCCTCGCACCGCTGCGATTTGACCGAGTCCCCGTCCTCGCATGGAACTCTCCACCAACCGCACCGTGACCATCTTTTGGCCCACCTCGATCATTCCGGTGGCCACCCCGGTGGCCAAGAATAGCACCACCCAGCCTACAATGCTGGACTGATCAAACACAAACCCGATGACCGCCGCCGCCCAAAGGCTATACCCGGTCACCAACAATACGTGGCTTGGTGTCCGATCCGCGAGCCGGCCGACGGGATATGCGCTGGCGGCGTAGGCCATATTGTGCAAGGTATAGAGGAATAAGGCGATCATATGGGCCGAGAGCGGACCCAGGCTCACGCCGGAGTTCCACACGCGAAGAATAAAAAACGTGGGTGCCAAGTAGCCTGCGGTAAAGACCACCGTGGCTATCCGATATTTTTTAAAGGAAAGTGGCCATGATATCGGGCCCCGGGAGGGTTCCCATGTTGACGTACTCATCGTAGGCGCCGGCATCTTTTGCAGCTTTAAAATCACGACCACGGTGAGCGCCGCGGGAATCGCACTAAAGGCTATCAGCGTCCGTGCGCTCCAAAAAGTGATCAACAGGGCGGCCGTTAATGGACCCAGGACGGCTCCCGCGGTGTCAAATGCTTCGCGGAGCCCGTACGCCTTGCCCACATGTTCCGAGGGCACCTCTTCTGCGATGTACGCGTCCCGGATAGGTCCCCGAGCTCCTCGCCCCAACCATCCGATGGTCCGCAAAAGGACGACCCACGGCCACCACGTGACCACGGCAATAAGGGCTTTGACCCCGGTTAATATGTATCCGACGATAATGATGGAGTGGCGGCGGACCTGGCGGTCGTTCTCCTGGCCTCCCCAAAGGCCAGCCCATGCTTGGGCCACATTGGAAATGCCTTCGGTCAGCCCAAGCGCTATCACCGGTGCGCCCAGCAAGGTGAAAAAGCCGGGGAGCAACGCTGTAACCATTTCGTGTCCCCAATCCGAAAACAGCGAAGCCAGGGAAAAGGTCCACACATTTCGCGTTCGCCAAAGACGACTTGGCTCCCTATCGTGCACCTTGCGCAACCTGTTCCACCTCCATTTCGATCGCACCAAGACTTTGCCGTTCAGCGGTCTTTCTCGATTGCCCCTGAGCTTATCACGGCAGGGGGAACGCTTGTTCCCGCCTCTTTTTGGCAACAAACCGATCGCGGCTTTGATGAATCAGATCTATGGCGACCGTTTCTGGTTGGTAGCTGCCCACGGTGGTCTTAATGCCTTGCAGCGTCTTATACTCGCGAAAAAAGTGCTGAATTTCTTGCAGTCGATGGGCTCCCAAGTCCTGAAGCACCCTGATCTCGGCACATCGCGGGTCACGATCCACCACGCCCATTACCTTGGCGTCGGGACCGTGCTCGTCTTCCATGAGTAAGGCGCCTAGCACCCGGACTTCGACTTCGACGCCAGGATGGATTGAGGTAGAACCCATTATCAGCACATCCAACGGATCATTATCTTGCGCCCACGTCCCGGGAATAAATCCATAGTTCACGGGGTAATGGGCAGCGCTGAAGAGGACCCGGTCCAGCCGTATGCAGCCGTGGACAGGGTCATACTCATACTTATTCGCTGAGCCCAAGGGAATTTCGACTATCGCAGTAACCACCATGCTCCCACCTCTTTTCGCACACGCCAAGAAAGACACCCACTGGCGGCACGTCATTCGTGCTGCAGTAGGTGTTATTATCCTGAACGGTCAGGAGGTTTGAGAACTCGGACGGGCCAACACCATGGCCCTTGTTCACTCTATCATGTCGCTTCAGGGCTGAAAAGGCCTAGTCAGACCATCTAGGCGGAAGGCGACTCCGGGGACTCAAATAACCGATGATACTGCTCTTGAGTAATGCGCACCTCCCGGCTTTTGGCTCCATCCTGGGGACCAATGAAGCCTCGCTCTTCCATGGCATCGATGAGGCGCGCCGCCCGAGTGTAGCCCACCCGCATCCGTCGCTGCAACATCGACGTGGACGCCTGCCGACTCTCCACCACCAACTGCACCGCTTGCGGAAACAGCGGATCCGTCTCCGGCGGGGGGCCTCCCCCGTCAGAGTCATCCACGGCTTCAAAGTCAAAGGCCTCATTTTCCACCGGTGGAGCCTGCCGCCTCAGGTATTCCACCACGGCCTCAATCTCTTTTTCACTAATGTAGGCGCCTTGTAAGCGTTGTGCTTTGGCCGATCCCACGGGATGGAACAGCATGTCCCCCCGGCCCAGCAGTTTCTCCGCTCCGACGGCGTCTAAAATAGTTCGCGAATCCACCTGGCTCGATACGGCAAACGCAATTCGCGAGGGAATATTCGCCTTGATCGTGCCCGTAATCACATCCACCGATGGCCTTTGGGTGGCCACCACCAAATGAATGCCCGCTGCCCGCGCCATCTGAGCCAGACGGGCAATCGACTCCTCGACTTCTGCGGAAGCTACCATCATCAGGTCGGCCAATTCATCAATGATCACGACTAGGTAGTACATCTGTTCCTCTGGCTCTACAGCCTGGTTGTACCGAAGAACATCTCGGACCCCGGCCCGCGCAAATAGCTGGTAGCGCCGTTCCATCTCACGCACCGCCCACCTAAGCGCCATCGCCGCCTTTTTCGGATCCGTGACCACCGGCGTCAAGAGATGGGGAATCCCGTTGTATACGGACAGTTCCACGACCTTAGGGTCGATCAGAAGCAAGCGCACCTGGTTCGGCTTGGAGCGAAACAGGAGGCTAGAAATCAACACATTGATAAGCACGCTCTTGCCCGATCCCGTCGATCCGGCCACTAGCAGATGAGGCATCGCATCAAGCGCCGCCACGACGGGGGCGCCCGCCACATCTTTGCCCAAACCCACGGCCAGCGCCGAGCGGGCCTCAATAAACGCGGGGTGTTCTAAGACCTCTCGCAGCACCACCGGGGTGATTTCTGCATTAGGCACCTCAATGCCAATGGCCGACTTTCCCGGAATAGGTGCTTCGATCCGCACTCCGGTCGCGGCGAGCGAAAGGGCAATGTCATCGGCGAGGTTGACGATCCGCGACACTTTGACGCCCGGAGGCGGCTGCACCTCAAAACGTGTGATGGTCGGCCCTTGGCTGACTTCGCCCATGCGCACCTCGATACCAAATTGCTCCAAAGCATTTCGTAGCACCTCGGCTCGCTCTGCGGCCGACTGCCCCACGCGACTAGGGCGAAGGGGTACCACCTCAGTCAGCATGGACAGCGGTGGCGGGTGGTATCCTCCTCCCGCCGGTGGCGGAGGCACCACGATGGGACGTGCCGGCGGCGGCTCAAGGGCAGGTGCCAGAGACGGGGCGGGCGGGCCTCCCTTCTTCGCGCTGCTGCGTTTTTTTACCGGGACCACAGGGGCTTCAGCTACTGCGTCGTCTTCGGCCACCGGATAGACCCAGTCCCGAAGAGCCAAGGCGAGGGCGCCCAACTGCCTCAAAGACCAGCTCGCCAACCTAGCCAATACCCCAAGGCTAGCCTGGGCCCCATGACTGAATGAGGTGCCCGTGATCAAGAGCAGCGCCACCACCAGTCCCACCAGCACCGCCATGATGGCACCGCCGGCACCAATGGCCGACCGTATCAAGAAAAAGCTGTGATCGCCCAAAAACCCCGAGTGCGCCGGCGTGATCCACCCGGATAGGACGAGGAGGCTAAGTATCGCGATGATCGCCCCCCAACCCCGTCGGTGGCCCGTCAAAGAGGGTCGATCCCAGATACGAAGCCCTCCACCCACCACCACCAAGCCAGGAATCACCCACCCCGTCAGGCCAAAGGCACGCATCAAGCCAGCACTCACATCCCGTGACATCCAACCGTGATGGCTAAAGAGGGCGAGATAGCCCATCAGCCCAAGAGCCACCAGCACGATTCCGGCAATCTCTCGGCGCATTTCTGGTCCAATTTGCTGCCATACCTTTCGCACTCGCCATCACCCTTTTTTCCCGTCGCCCACCGAACACCCTGGCCCGGCTTCGCGGCCAAGCCATCCAGACATCCAGCCCTTGGATTGATGCAAACCTTTGGAACCCTTTGGAACTATTGTATCGCAACTGTTGTCACCCGGTGAAGTGAAGGGCGTCACCCGCTTTCGGGACACGCGCGCGAGTCACCGGAGTTTTACCCAAAAAGATCCATCGCGAACATTCCTTACGCCAAGGCCGCGGCATCGACAATCGGCCAGAAGAAGGCACCCGCACGGGTCCGAAACGATTGCTAGCCTTTGGAGGCCGATAGCCACCTTGGCCTAGGCAAAGGCGACGATGCGGTCAAGACCCCGCGTGCTCAGCCCAGCCCGAGCCACTGGGTGAGAATTACGGCTAAAGCCGCCAATAGGGTGTAATAGCCAAAGCGCGGGTACCCCTTAGCACTGGCGAGCAACTTTCGAATCCATTGAATCGCAAACAGTCCGCTGGCAAAAGCTCCAAGTAGACCCATCAGCCAGGCCCCGGAGATGCGGCCGAGTCCGCCCGGGTCCTGAGCCAGGGTCAACACGATAGCGCCGGTTACGGTCGGAATGGCCATCCAAAAGGAGAGACGAGCCGCCGCCGTGGGCGTAAGACCCATCCGACGCCCAGCTAAAATGGTGGCCGCCGAACGAGAAAATCCGGGCCACAGGGCAACCGCTTGAGCCACACCCACAGCGAGGGCTTGCCACAGGGTCAAATCGGCGATCTCGTGGCTGACGGGGCGCGAGGCTGCCATGGGCGTTGACCAGACCACTAGCGTGGTTGCCATCCAGCCTAGGGCCACCACCACCGGAAGAGCAAGTTGGTCGACCCACCCGGACAATAAGAAGCCGGCGACCACCGCAGGCAGGGTAGCCGCCACGATCATCGCCACTTCACGTTGCTGCACGCGCTGTCCCTGCCAAAGGCCAGCCATCATCTCCTTAAACTGACGACGATAGGCCACCACAATGGCGAGCAGCGTTCCCCCGTGTAACCAGCTTTCCAGCATTAATCCCAGGGAGTATTCCCCCATCCACGTCTTAAGAATAATTAAATGCCCGGATGAACTTACCGGCAAAAACTCCGTCAAGCCTTGGATGATTCCAAGCCACCACACGTGACTCCCCATCGCCCACCTCCCAGGAGGCGGGCGGCAGTGTCGGCCCAACCCACCTATGGGAGGCTTATCCAAGAGTCCTCGTAATCAGAACCACCAATCTAGCGTCGTGTTGGGAGCAAAGCGATCATCAAGAAAATCTGCGGGATCGGTGGACAACAGCCGTTCAATCCGAGTGGTGCCATCGACTTCCTTGCGAACCAGACACGGCCGGCCGTACACCCGAGCCAACGTCAGGGAGGCCGGACTGGAACCGTCGTTAGGGAAAATGGCCTCCCAGGGCATGGTGGTATAGAGCAATACGATCCCTCCTTTCTGACCGATCTACGATAGGGCCTGGTGACTCGTTTCGTGTTTTGCTTTAGATACACCGGGCTCAGTGACATCGGCCTCCGATTTTCGATGCGCCTTGCGCACTTTTGCGGGCGACTTGGTTTCGGGTTTCACCATCGACATTAACTTCGATAGGGCATCATCCACGCCCCCCACCTGATCGATGAGGCCAACATCCACCGCATCTTTTCCGACCAACACGGTGCCGATGTCACGCGCAAGCTCGCCCGTACGGAACATTAGCTCCCGATACTTTTGTTCGGTGATGTGGGAGTGATTGACGGTAAAATTGACGACGCGGTCCTGCATTTTGTCCAGGTACTCATATGTCTGGGGAACTCCGATAACTAATCCGTTCATGCGAATGGGATGCACGGTCATGGTGGCCGTGGGAGCAATGAAGCTATAGCTTGCAGCCACCGCTACCGGACCTCCGATGGAATGGCCGCCGCCGAGTACCAACGACACGGTGGGTTTCGACAAACTGGATATCATCTCCGCCAATGCCAAGCCCGCTTCGACGTCGCCACCCACGGTGTTTAAGATGACCAAAAGACCTTCAATCTCCTTGTTTTCCTCAATGGCCACGAGTTGGGGGATAACGTGTTCATACTTGGTGGTTTTGTTCTGCGCGGGTAGGACGACGTGGCCTTCAATTTGGCCGATAATGACCATCGTATGGATCGAAGATTTCGCCTTGGGAACCTCGGTGCTGCCCAACTCGACAATGTTTTCGGCGGTCTTGCTTCGGCGGCGACGAGGCTCATTTTCCTGAGGCTCGCCTGATTGTTGCAGCAACTTTGCTCGACGCATGCTTTTCCTCCTCGCTCAGTCGTTGCCCGGGGAAACTCCTCATTCCCGTTCACGGTGGCCCCGCTAGTGTTTGGATCCGCGCAATTTTCATGCACGCTCAGCCGTCGCCTTCATGGGGCCAAGCCTAGCTCTGGCTCGCGTCGCCGGCCTTAAGGCAGCCATGGCACCCAAAAGCGGCCACGGACCCATTCGCGCTGTGGCGAGATCTCATACAAAGACCAGGGGAGCTCCGCGTCAAAGGAGCTCCCCTGGTTAAATAACCTTACTCTTCGCATTGACACTCCCCATGGTTAAAGCGAGGGATTCTTGCGTGGAACGCACATGCGCTTTACTCGCAAGGGATTTGCCAACCCCCCCCCCAGCCACTCGCTCAACGTCGAGTCTTTGGCTACTACGCATACGATAACCTTACACTTCCATGATAATGGGCAAAATCATGGGCCGTCGCTTGGTCCGCTCCCAAAGAAAGCGCCCTAAGGTGTCGCGCACGATCGACTTAATGGCGGACCATTCGCTCAAGTGGTTGCCCTCCATGGCGCCGAGCGCATGTTTGACCCGCTGACGCGCCTCGTCCAACAAGGCCTCGGACTCGCGGACATAGACGAAACCCCGGGAAACAATATCTGGGCCACTGACCATCAAGCCAGACTGGCCGTCCATGCCCACTACCACGATCAATATGCCATCGTTGGACAATTGCTTGCGATCCCGCAAGACAATGTTGCCCACGTCGCCTACGCCCACTCCATCTACTAGCACTTTCCCCGCCGTCACCGCACCTACCACAGCGCCATGCTCCCGATCAAACTCGAAGACTGAGCCGTTTTCTCCAATCAGTATGTGACTAGGATCCATTCCCAGCGCTCGAGCGATCCGCCCGTGATGTACGAGATGACGATATTCGCCGTGGACCGGCACGAAAAACTTTGGCCGTACCAAGTTGTGCATCAGCTTCAATTCTTCTTGGCAGGCATGACCTGACACATGGATGCCAGCCGCGGCCCCATAAAACACATGGGCACCCCGGCGATACAGGTTATCCACCGTCCTGGACACTGACTTTTCGTTGCCTGGGATGGCCGTGGCTGAAATTATCACGGTATCCCCAGGAACAATTTCTACCTTTTTGTGATCTGCCGTAGACATACGGGTCAGGGCGGACATGGGCTCTCCCTGGGAACCAGTGGTGAGAATGAGCACCTCATGAGCGGCCAACTTCTTAAGCGTATCCAAATCCGACCACGTATCCGCAGGAAAATCGAGATAGCCCAGTTCTCTGGCCTTCTCCACGACATTTTCCATGCTCCGGCCAACCACCCCGACTCGCCTGCCGTAGCGTACTGCCGATTCCACCACTTGACGCACGCGATGCACCTGCGAGGCAAAGGAAGCCACCAACACCCGGCCCTCGGCTTCCGCGATGATGCGGTCCAGGGCTTGTCCCACGGTTTTCTCGGAAGGGGTAAATCCTGGCCGTTCGGCATTGGTACTATCCGCCAAGAGCAGCAATACGCCTTCATGACCTAGCTGAGCGAGTTTGTGAAAGTTGGCAACATGCCCATCCACAGGCGTATGGTCGAACTTAAAGTCTCCCGTGTGCACCACGGTACCGACCGGATTACGGACGATAAGCCCCATGGCATCGGGAATGGAGTGGTTAACCCGGTAAAACTCCACGGAGAAGCTGCCAACCCGAACGACCTCTCCTTCCATCACAGCGCGCGACTTTTGATGCAACGTAACCCCATGCTCCTGCAACTTCATTTCTACCATGCCCATCGTCAACCTCGCCCCATAAACGGGCACGTTCAGTTGCTTAATCACGTAGGGGATGGCTCCAATGTGGTCTTCATGTCCATGGGTCAGGAAGATCCCACGCACCCTATCGCGATTTTCGATTAAATATGTGATATCGGGCAGTACAATGTCGATTCCCGGCATGTCGTCCTCGGGAAAGGCCAAGCCACAGTCGATGAGGATCATATCGTTCCCGTGTGCCAGAACCGCCAGGTTTTTCCCGATCTCTCCCAGCCC
This sequence comes from Bacillota bacterium, assembly GCA_021797635.1. Lineage (GTDB taxonomy): Bacteria > Bacillota > Sulfobacillia > Sulfobacillales > Sulfobacillaceae > JAJZZI01. The sequence continues at coordinate 8,431 of JAJZZI010000137.1, forward strand.
TCCCAAGGGAATAAACTGTAATTTTCCGGGCCCCGGTTTAGCCATCAATCCACCTCCAAAAAAGTTTGCGCATGCAGAAAACACATGAAATCGCCCCGAGTCAAAGACTTGGGATCCATGCCAAGGGGCATTTTTCAATCCATCCGCTACCCAACGCCATAAAACCCGTTCCGGCATTGAGCCTGAGATGCATGTTGACCGCCGTGCAATCAGTCGTCTCGCTTATTATAGTCGTCTGGGAACACCGCACGCAAGCCGTCTCAGCCGTAGAGCGGAAACCCCTGAAAAAAAACGTCCCCTGGCTGGGACGCTCACGCCTGAGGGCACCGTTCGCCTCTTTGCACGGCTCGCCAGGTTCCAAGTATATGTTCGTCCGCTAAGGGGCTTGGCCCTTCAGCCCACGACGCAAGCGCCTTTGGGGCTCACGGGCAGGTCCGCTGCGCCAGCGTTCCAACCGGCGTAAAAAGAGGCTGTCAAACACCAGGCTCAACCCACCTATGACAAAAATTCCCCAAATGACCTCGCCACTGTTTCCTACCTGACCTGCCGTTTGTATAGCAAAGCCGATGCCATTATTGCCGCCCACCATCTCCGAAGCCACCAGGGTACGCCAGGCAATACCAAAACCCACCCGCAGCCCACCCGCCAGGGAGGGCACGGTGGCCGGCAAATAGAAGGCGATGAGCATGCTTAAATTTCTTGCCCCAAGCGCCCGTGCCGCCAACACCTGGTTTGGGGGGATGGCACGCATGGCCTGATTGACCGCTATAGCCACAGGAAACATGGTGGCCAGGGAGACCACGCTGACGATGGGTAGGTCGCCGATACCCATTAAGATGATAAATAGCGGGACCCACGTGATGGGCGGCACCGACTGGAAGAACGAGACAAAGGGCGACATCGCTTCATCCGCCCAGTGGAACCGCCCTTGGGCCATACCCAGTGCCATACCGACGATCGAACCAATACTAAAGCCTAAGGCCAACCGAATTAAACTCGCCTCGAGATTCACATAAAAGGACTGACTGACCACGTTTTGAATGGCGGTCTGCAACACCGCCATGGGGCCGGGAAAGACAAAGCTGGGCACTCCTTGAGTAAAATACAGCCAGGCTAAAAGCGCCATCGGCACTGACACCAACCCCCAATGCCAACGGCGCTTTGGGCCTTGGTTCACGATCCAGCCCAGTGTAGATCAAAGAAACGTTTGATATGGACGGTGTGTTGAGTCAAGCCTAGACGGACTAAGCGTTGGTTCATTTTTTGGTACAAAGAGAAGTCAGAGGCGGTAAAGTTTGCGCTAAAATGTAGCGTCCTTAAACCAATCAATACTACCTTAGCCGCCGAATCGCGCACCCCAGGACCGGTCACCGCAGGAACTTGCAGCGCCTTGGCCAAAATGTCGGCGGCTTGCTGAGGATGGTGGTTAACGTAGTTAATCGCCAGACGGTGGGCGCGGATGACTTCTGCCACGATTTTAGGCCGCGAGGTAATCAGCTTGCGTGTGGCTAAGAGAATAAATCCCGGGTCGCGAACCGAAGCGACCACGCGCGCTCCCTTCAGCACCGCCAACGTCGATTGCGGAGCCCCTAAGAGCGCCATGTCTAATTGGCCACTAGCCAAGGCGCCAAGCATATCTGATTGCGGGAGATAACGAAGCTTGACTTGCCGGGTGGCCAAATGGTGAGACGGCAGCAAGAATCCCCGCAACATCACGTCTTGCCCGCTTCCTTGGCCAACGTCACCCACCACGGAGCCCCGAATCGGACCGTGGTAGCCTTTTCTTGCCACCAAATTGAAGACTCCGTCCTCCACCTTAGCTACGGCCTGCACCTGAAGTCCACGGGAACCCCACTCCAACAGCGCGGGCACGCCCGCATAAGCCATTTGTACCCGCCCTCCAGCCATGGCTTGATACAAGGCGGGCCCACTTTCGAATGCTACCAAGCGCACATTCAGCCCTTCTTTACGGTAAAGTCCGAGCGAGCGTGCCACCAAAGCCGGCGTGAGACCAAGAACAGGCACGTAGCCAATCGTGAGCTTGGGCATGGCCGCTTGACTGGGCAGGGAGAGCATCAGAGGGGATAAGAACAAAATCGTCGAGACCAATAGGGATTTCCAATGTGATCGCATCCGGTGCCAGAGATTCATGCTTAATACCTCCTTAGAAGTGATGGGTTAGGCAATCCATGACAAAATCTGATCATGACACTGTTGGAAATGCTCCCGATCGGTGACTTTGGGCACCGTTAAGTCCCCCCGTATGGCTGCCGGATGCCCATTTAGGGCAATAACCCGATCACTTACGGCCAACGCTTCATCAATGGAATGGGTAACCAACACCGTAGTTAGCCCTTGGCGGTCGTGAATCTCGCGAAGATCTCGAGCAAGGCTCCGCCTGGTATTCGCATCCAATGCGCTGAAGGCTTCGTCAAGCAGCAGCAGTTGGGGGCGCAGAACCAAGGTGCGAGCCAGGGCAACTCGCTGCTGCATCCCCCCGGACAGTTGGTCCACCCGATCATCAGCGTGCGACGAAAGACCTACCAACTCGAGGTCGGCGCGAGCTCGCGCGATCTGTTCCTGGCGGCCTACCCCACGCATGCGAAGTCCAAACGATACATTGCCGAGTACGCTGAGCCAAGGAAAGAGGGCTAAGTCCTGCAAGACCACCCCGCAACTAGGAGCAGGTCCGTGCATGGGCGCACCATGAAGCAAGACGTGTCCTTGGCTTGGCTTAAGAAACCCGGCCATTAGGTGCAGCAAAGTACTCTTGCCAATCCCACTCGGCCCTACAATGCTGACCCAGCTGCCGCGATCCACGGTAAGATCGATCGGCCCCAACACCCCACGACCCCGATACCCAAAGCCGAGTTGTTGGCACTCCAGCAATCCCAAGACCCCCAATACACTAGAAAACATATAGCCATTCTAATCAACAAACTTCCTCAAGTCAATACCCTACACACGCTTGTGACCTGCCCCTGCCCGCTCTTCCATTTCGATGACCAGTGGAAAAGACCAAGCGGCTCAGGGGTCATGCCATAAGATTTGCCATAAGTCTTTTCAATCCCGTGTTCGTTTCGAAACCGATACCGGGAGCATCCGGCAAGGTGACATAGCCTCCTACCACGGGGTGATCGTCTGCCCAGCCGCCAAAGGGTTCAAATACCCCTGGATACGATTCATTGCCGCCCAGTCCAAGCCCCGCGGCAATGTTCAAAGACAATTGGTGGCCACCGTGGGGAATCAATCGACGCCGCGACCAGCCGTGGGCCTCGAGCATGGACAGAATTCGCAAATATTCTACGAGTCCGTAACTCAGCGAGCAATCAAACTGCAAGAAGTCTCGCTCTGGCCGGAGTCCGGCGTAGCGGATGAGATTGGTTGCATCTTGCACGGAGAACAAATTTTCTCCCGTGGCCATCGCATGGGGATACCTTCGGCAAAGCACCTTCTGTAATTCAAAGTCGAGCGGGTCCCCCGCTTCTTCATACCAGAACAATCCCAATGGCTCCAGGGCCGTCGCGTAGGCCAGGGCGGTATCCAGATCGAAGCGACCATTGGCATCAACCGCCAATGCCTGGCCGTCTCCCACAATTTCCAATACCGCCTCGATGCGTTGAAGGTCTTCCTCTAAACTAGCCCCGCCAATCTTCATTTTGACCACGGAGTAACCGGAATCAAGGTAACGGCGCATCTCTTCTTGAAGCGCTGTGAGGCTTTTCCCGGGTGCATAATAGCCACCGGCAGCATAGACGAACACCTTGTCCTCGGCCTCACCGCAGCGATATCGATCGGCGAGCATCTGGTACAGGGGCTTGTCCTCGATCTTGGCCACGGCGTCCCAGACGGCCATGTCGAGTACCCCTACCGCGACCGACCGTTCGCCATGACCGCCAGGTTTTTCGCCAGTCATCAAGATATTCCAAACGCGTTGCGGATCGAAATTATCTTGTTCATCATTCAACACGCTTGTCTCCGAAGCTTCCTGTAAGCGGCGCAGAAACCGATCATGCAAGAGTCCATGCGGGGCATAGCGCCCGTTCGAATTGAAACCATAACCGATGACTGGCCGGCCGCGGCGCATCACGTCGGTAACCAAGGCGACCACTGAGACCGTCATTGCACTAAATTGGATGTAGGCGTTGCGCATATCTGATCGAATGGGCACCACCCATTCCCTAATTTCTTCAATCTTCATCTTCACACCTCCTAAGTTACATCGTAAGGGACTGTCCATGGCGGTTGCGCCTGCGCATCTAGGCGGGCCGCGGCGACCTTTAGTCTCGGTCCAAACCAAACTTGCCATGCAGAGCCACCACCGCTGCTTCCATGGCTGATTCATGCACCAAGAGCGATATGGTCGAATGCGAGTCAGCCGATTGCAACACCTCCACGCCCGCATCTCGAACGGCCGCCAAAACCCGGCCCAGTACCCCAGGAAGGCCTTGGATGGCCGATCCGACCACCGACACCTTGGCTCGTAAGGCCTCCACCCGGTGGACAAGGCCGAGTTTAGCGAGCACATCTTCGCATAGCTCACGATTGTGTTGCGGTACGCAGAAATAGCCCTCATCGGGAAAAAGATTGATGAGGTCGACGGAGACGCCAACTCGGCCTAATTCTTCAAACAGCGTCGTCCTATCGAGCTCTGCCGACTTCTTAGTGAGCTCAAAGCGAACTTGCACCAGACCGCTTAACTGCGTAATGCCGGTGACCGCACGGTCGGGCTGGCGATGGCTCCAGGGGTCCCACATAGCCCGACTGGCACCGATGTGGGTGCCCGGAGAATCTTCGAAGGTGGAACGCACCACCAGTGGCACACTAAACTGTCTAGCCAGTTCGACTGCACGGGGGTGAATCACTCTCGCACCCAAATTAGCTAGTTGAAAGACTTCCTCGTAATCCATTTTGGCAATGGTTCGGGCGCTTGGCACGATGCGGGGGTCGGCCGTCTTAATACCGTCCACGTCCGTGTAGATTTCCACCACTTCGGCGTCTACCGCTGCCCCCAAGGCAATCGCTGTGGTGTCGCTACCACCGCGGCCAAGCGTGGTCACCGACCCGCCGCGGGTCACGCCTTGAAACCCGGCCACCACGGGAACGATCCCATCTTCTACGGCGTTCAACAAGCGCGATGGATCTACTTCAACAATCCGTGCGTTACCGTAATTCTCGTCCGTAAAGATCCCCGATTCCGTTCCACTAAAGGCTTGAGCACGGATCCCCGCACTCCGCAACATCGACGCAATCACCGTCGCGCTGATTAATTCCCCACAACTGGCCAAGAGGTCCCGCTCTCGAGCATCCGACCCCTGACTCGGGCTCAACAAACCCAGCAAGGTGTCGGTGGCGTAAGGCTCACCTTGGCGCCCCATGGCCGACACCACCACGAGAGCCTGCTGACCTTGCTCCATGATCCTGGACACTAGGCTGACCACCTTGCGTCGACCCTTGTCATCGCGTACGGAGGTGCCGCCAAATTTTTGCACTACAATGCCCATGCCGCCCTCCTATCGCCAGCGGTGGGACAAGCCCTCCATGATTTGAATCGCGTTGGTGGCCGCCCCCTTGCGTAGATTATCGGCCACGACAAAGAGATGGAATCCTCGGGGATGAAACAAATCCCTGCGAACACGCCCCACCCAGACCAGGTCTTGCCCGGCTACGTCCAAAGGCGTGGGCACCTTTCCCTCTGAAGGACTGTCCCAAAGTCGGACCCCCGGGGCTTCACGAAGACAATCGCGAACCTCTTCCTCCGCGACGGCGCGCGTGGTCTCAAGATAGACGCTTTCGCTGTGACCGACGTAGACCGGAACCCGCACCGCCGTGGCGCTTAACGCTAGGGCTTGGCCGAAAATTTTTTGGCTTTCTCGCGTGAGTTTCCACTCTTCCCCGGTGTAATTCTCGTCCATGAATCGATCGCAGTAGGGCAAGACATTAAAGGCAATGGGAACCGGGTAGGTGCTCGGCTCTGGTCTCTCGCCCGCAAGCGAGGTCTTGGCCTCCTGGTGAAGGGTCTCGATGGCTTCGCGCCCCGTTCCCGACACCGCTTGATACGTTGATACAATGACCCGCTCAAGGCCAAATCTGAGCAGAATGGGATTTAACGCTACGACGAGTTGAATGGTCGAGCAGTTGGGGCTGGCGATAATGCGAGCATCGCCAGCCGCTGCCAGATTGACTTCCGGAACAATCAAGGGAACCTTCGGGTCCATCCGAAAGTAACTCGATTTGTCGATGACGGTGACTCCATAGCTGGCAGCCTCGGGGGCGTACCTTTCACTGGCTTCGTTGCTAGCGGCAAAGAAGGCCACGTCGACCTCATCCCAACGCACCTGGTCCACCGCTTCGACGGGGATGGTATGGCCCCTAAATTCAACGTGGCGACCTTTGCCGCCGGTGGCTAAGGGTACCAGGCGCCTAACCGGCGTCCGACGTTCCTCCAACACCCTGAGAATGGTCTCGCCAACCAGACCCGTCGCCCCCAAAATGGCTACCCGCAAGCCACTCATCATCAACACCTCGCTCTGTCAAATTATCCCCAGGGGACCATCATCGGTTGAATCTGCTCCCCTTTGACCGCGGCCTCAATCGTCGGCACCGTTAATTCTAGGTGCGCATCCAACGACCGAGGCTTTTTAATCGGATCGTCTTGGCCGAACGGCACAAAGTAGAGGTTCCTTACGCTAAGAAGCCGACCAAGATTGACGGCGTTCATCCCTAGCAAATCATTCGAGGTAATCGCCATCACCACTGGCCGACCGTTGCGCCACTGTGCTTTGACCGTCATGGTCACCGCCGAATCGTTAATCGCGTTAGCCAACTTAGCTAGCGTATTTCCCGTGCAGGGCATAACCAAAACCACATCGAACCAGTGCTTGGGACCGCTTGGTTCCACTTCGGGGATGCGCAACAAGGGTTCTCGTCCACTGGCGTCGGCGATTTCACTGTGCCAAAAATCGGGAGTCCCAAACCGCGTGGTCTCTTGCATCAAACTCGCCGAGACGATGGCCGTGACTTCAGCTCCGCTTGTGACCAGTTCCCTTATTGTAGACACAGCCCGAGCCATGTTGCAATGGGAAGCTGCCATGGCCACGCCAATTCTAATCCCTTCTAAAGGCCGCATGTTCCCGCTCCTCTCTGGTGCCAATACGACTGTCAATCGCCCATAACGGTCTCCCAGGCAATCTCAGCAGCGCGAATGGGTGCCGTTTTTCCGGGCAACCCAGACAGCACATGCAGGGAGAGTTTGGCGCGATCGACCTCCGGTGCCACCCCTCCCGGAGCGGAGGCAAGCTCAAAGATGGGAACATCCATGAGCAAGCGCTCCCACATCCGAGTGATGACCGGATAGGGAATGGTGTTAAACAACATATCAATCGAATCCAGGTGAATCGGATCTATCGCTCGGGCAATAAGGCCTTGGCTGCTGGCAGAGGCACGGTGGCTAGCTTCCTGATCCAAGACGTGAACCTCTGCCCCTAAAAGGCTCAGCCGATGGGCCAGGGATCGGCCTACCCGCCCAAAGCCCAGTACGGCGATGGGTCGACCCAAGAGACCTTTGCCGGAAGCACTGATAGCTGCTTGAAGGGCACCTTCAGCCGTCAGGACGGCATTGTGCCACGCAAAATACTCTGATTCCCGGTAGCTTACCACGCGAATCCCGAAGTCTTTGGCTATTCGAACGATGGGGTCAGCCACTAGTCCTGCCGCCAAAAATCCCTGCCCGGAAAGCCGGCGAATATGACTTGCGTCAATCCTAAGCTCGCCGTCTGGAAGCAACATTCGTCCCTCGGCGTCAATGCCAGTGACAGGACAAAACAAGGAGGCGTCAAAAAGGTCGGTCGGGTCTACATCTCCGACACGCCACGTTTTAACCGACCACCCTTGGCTGGCAGCGACTTCGGCCACATAGCGATCGCGGGCGTCGCCCACGATTACCACCAAGTTCCGCATAGCTTACACCTCGCTAGCTTGGATTCGGTAGCAGTATACGGCCCCGAAACCGGCGAGGTGCGGCCCTTTTACCGGGATTCATTGGCAGATCTTACATGCTTCTACACCTTGACACTTGGCACTCGTTGCCATTGCTCTAGGGCCGTCACAATTTGATCCAAGGGGTTCGTGAAAGATACTCGGATTCGTTGCCCTCCATGAGGACCAAACGCCGTTCCCGGAGTCACCGCCACTCGCGCTTCGTGCAACAGACGGCGGGCATAATCTTCGGCGGTCCCCAGGGCTTCAGGCAAGCCGACCCAGAAGTAGACCGAGGCCTTAGGCCATTCAAAACTAAGACCCATTTCTGCGAGCCCTTGGCCGAGAATTTGGCGGCGCTCGCGATAACTTTCTAGGACGGCCGGATCCGGACCGAACTCAAGGGCGACTACCCCGGCCTCTTGGATGGGCGTATACACGCCTCCGTTGATTTGGCTTTCCACACGATATAGGGCATCAATTATTTCAGCAGATCCCACCATGGCTGACAGCCTCCAGCCCTGCATGTTATAAGATTTAGAGAACGTAATGCTCTCGACCGCGACCGAGCGCGCTTCAGGGATTTCTAAGACGCTGCTAACTCTCCCCTCATAGACGATGTCGGAATAGGCTAAATCCGAGCAGATAACAAAGTCCCAACGCCTAGCCTGTTCGACCAGACCTCTCCAAAATGCCCGATCGGCGATGGCGCCGGTCGGATTATTAGGATAGTTTACGTACATCAGTTGAGCCCGCTCCAAATCTCCAGCGCGGACCTCGGAGATTACCGGCAAGAAACCATGCTCTCGGACGAGATTCATTCGCCTCTGATCCATGCCAAACAGGGCATGGGGCATAGAATAGGCCGGGTATCCCGGATCGGGCACCAAGATGATCCCGTCCTGATCCACCACAGCCAAGCTTAGATGCACCAACGCTTCCTTCGAGCCCACGGTAATCAACACTTCCCGCTCGGGATCGAGACGCACCCCAAAGCGTTGGCGATACCATTCGGCCACATGCCGACGCAAGTCGAGCATGCCCCGCAGGGGAGGATAGCGATGGCTATCCGTCGACTTGACACTCTCCGTCAGGGCGTTAAGCACCTCTTGACGCGGAGCTTGGTTGGGGTCGGAGATGCCTAAATTGATCACCATCTGGCCTTTTTGGCGCATCGTCCGTATTTCTTGATCGAGTTCGGCAAAAACGTATTGAGGAAGGTCTCTGGTACGTTCCGCAGTAAGCATCGTCGAAGGCCCCCTTCGTTCTTCTTTGGACCTCCCTTCCGGGACAAGTCGGCCTGTGTACGCGTAGTATGCGCTAAATTCGTGAAACCGACTCTCTAACGCTTAATTCAGTGAATGGGCTCCGAACCTTCTTAACAACCGTCGCACCTCAGCACCGTGGTCCGTGCGAACCGCCATCGTCACTGCGCCGCCAACCGGGCCTTGACCTCGACCCTCACCGGAAATGGTGCCGACGCCAAATTTTAGATCGACGTACATTCCGAGCGTAGCGCCGATAGTCGCTCCGGTAAGCGCCAGGGCGAACGGGCTATGAAACTTATTCCCACTTACCCAACCCAACGCCCCTCCGATCACAACCCCGAGGGCCACGCCACGGTGCACCGACGTCAACCCGGGTGACTTCACCACGGAAATATCCTCCTCTGCCACCCCCAACTGATGCAACGCGGGCATCATTTCCGGCAACCGCTGGCGCCGCTTGAATACCGCTACCACGATCTCACTCATCGATAGCCACCTAGTTTCTTGACCCGATTACACTCGTTTCTTAGGATGAAAGTCCTCGAGATCGATGATGACCACTTCCGGACCCACACGCCTGACCGAAGTCCAAGGCACTTCCGTATATTGCCCAGTCCGCGAAAAACGAGACTTGGGTGGGATTAAGATCGTCTGCAGGCGACCGCTTATTTCATCAAATACCAGGTCTGCTTCACCCACGGGTCCCAGCCGAGAGCCATCGGTAAGGCTAATAATCTCTTTGGTAGCCAACTCACTAAAGCGCACATCCAACCCTCCCTTGGCTTGCATCTCCAAAGAGCATATGTTGCGTCGGTTATAATAAATGCTCTTTCAAGCCATCTTGCAGCACCAAGGAGCCGACCGGGCCCACTGCCGCGGCCGCCAAGTGTTTCGGGTCAGCCCACAGCTGGCTCATCATTTCCATAAGCTGGTCGGCCTGGACCGCTTCAATCTTGGCCTCTAACTCTGCGATCGAGGGTGGAAGTTGACGCTGCAATAAATAGCGCCCCAGATGCAGCATTCGGTGATCGACCGTCTCTAGGCCAAACCAAAGCCCCGCGCGTAACTGAACCTTGGCTCGCTCCAGCTCGTCCATAGAGAATCCATGCAGCAAGATGTCGCGCATCTCGCTAGCGATAACGTGCAAGGCCTGTTCCAGGTGACTATGGTGAACGGCGAGACCGATAGTCATCACGGCCCAATCGGGTTCAGCCTGATAGTCGGCGTCCACCGAGTAGACGAGACCTTCTTCCTCTCTTAGTCGCTGCCAAAGTCGCGAAGAAGTCTGACCTCCGATCAGGGTCGTTAGCAAATCGCAGACATACGATTCCTCAGATCCCCACACCGGAGCGGGAACTCCCAACATAATTTGCACCTGTTCGCGGTCCTCTTCAATAATCACTTCCCGGGCCTGGATGATTGGGGGGGTTCTTAGCCATAGCGCTCCCGGCTGCCCGTCGCCGACTAGCTCCTCCATGATGGCCCGTCCGCCCGCCCCTGCGAGAGCCAGCACCATCCGCGCGGGACGGTAAAATTGTTGATGAAATTCACGTAACGAGGACCCGCTGAGGCCTTCGACCGTCGAACTGGTTCCCAAGACATCGTGAGTAAAGCTCTCTCCCTGATACATGGCCCGCATGAAGGCTTCGGCAACGCGGTCGCTCGTATCGTCATACGATTGCCGCATTTCTTCGATAATCACTTGACGCTCTCGCTCGACATCGTCGTCGGCCAGCCACGGTTTAGAAACCATCGTCTGAATCAGTTCGTACACGGGTTTAAGCATAGGGTCCATTGATTTTCCGTAAAAGCAGGTGTAATCGCGGGTGGTAAAGGCATTGATCTCGGCTCCCAAGCGGTCACCGACCTCGGCAATCTCGCGTCCACTCAAATTGCCAGCCCCTTTGAATACGGCGTGCTCTAGGAAGTGGGAAGCGCCAAAGACTCGGTCCCCTTCGTCTCGCGATCCGACATCAACGAACAATCCTAACGCGGACGTGCCTGGTGCTGGTGCCTGGTCCCACGCTACTTCCAACCCTGAATTCAAAGTGATTCGCTTGACGATAACGACCCCCAGATAAACTTCCCTCAGCCTAACCGCCTAAAAGGCCAGCTCGTGGCTTGACGGCGCTGGGCGTCTCCGCGGAGCTAGCGCCCTGGGAAGAAATTAGGCAAGGCATTAGTATCAATAGCCTGCTTAGCGCCTATCATACCAGCAGCCGTCGTTCATTGCCTACTACCTAACCTCCCATATCAAAGCCTCAAGGGCTTCCTTCCCCCTTGCTTAGGCGTCCTATGTAGCGGCGTCACGATCCAAAGGCACGCCTTCACTTTGGCTGGCCTGCTCATCGTTTTTTCCATTGTGCCGCGCCGGTGATGAGCATCGAGGCCGTCGGGGGAGAGCGTTGATAGCTCCAGACCCCAAACCATAGCAACGACCTCATGGACGCGTGCGTACGGGATTTTCGGTGCCCAATTCGCCAACAGGTAGCACTGAAACCTATGGGCCAATCCTGCGATTATTGAGGTGGCCGGAACGTCTGCCAACGTGTGACTCCCGTGCACGACGTGGCGGTCAACCTGACAACGCTGTAATCTCGGTGGGCTATGCGGATGGTCTTAAGCGATGCCGCAATCTGATCCTGGGGTTTCGCGCCGGATCATCTGAAGCGGCACGGCATGCCCATAATGGCTCCAGCCACGGTCATTGCGGCTGGGCTGGCACTGCGTCCCGGAACATGGATGACCCTTTGGGATTACGGTTGGCCGAAAGGGCTTGGCAGTTCGTGTAGATGGCGCGCGAATCGCCTTTCGCCATGCCATGCTCTTCGACTCCGCCGAGGTCTCCGGAGTACTCGCCGTGGCGAACTCCCACTGGTTGTCTTCCCGGGGTTTCGATCCGCCTCACCCCGAAAGGTTATGGGCGGGTCGCCGCTCTGTTTACGCTTAGTCCCGAACCTCATAGTAAAGAACCCCATACTCGATTCTCCGCGCGGGACTAGTCCTTATGGAGACCGGAATTTCATCCCCTCGAAACGGTCAGCTGTCTTAGCGCACCGAAACTCAAGAATAAAGTGGTTGCACACCGTGATGCGGTTCGGCCCCGACCAATCCGGGTTCGCCAAAGCCATATCATTGCAAGCCTCGAGCAAGTCACCTGCCTGCACCGCTCCGCGGGCGCTTGGACATCCTGGCCAGCGACCAGCACTACAGCACGTGCTGACCGTATTGGATCGGTGAAGAGCGGTCGAAAAGCCCTCTTCCGCAGTCCATAGACGCCAGCCGCTTTCGCCATGAAAGGCCAGGCAGCCCAGTGTGCTACCCATCTCCGGTCGGGCGTCCCATGGTCAATAGATCGCTTACGGTGACGAGATGATAGCCCTGTTCGCTCAGCGCGGTAACCATCGCTGGCAATGCCTGTCGCGTTCGCTCGGTCGGATGCATGAGCACGATGGCTCCTGGCTGGGCCCGTTTCAGCACGCGACTTTCGATCATCCCAGGCGACGAGGAGGGCCGCCAGTCGATGGTGTCGATGGTCCACATAATCAGCGGCATTTTAGCGGATTCGGCGGCCTTTAGCACCGTTGAGTTGAACTCCCCATAGGGTGGAGCGAAGACCTTGGGCAGTGTGCCGGTAATCCCCGCGACAGCGGTGTTGGTGCGTTCGATTTCGTCCAAATTGGCTTGCAAGGAAAGTGCCGATACATGGCGATGAGCATACCCGTGATTGCCCAGTTCCATGCCTGCTTTTTGCATTTGCCGCACGAGGTCCGGATGGGCGCTAGCCCAAGCTCCACCGAGCATAAATGTGGCCTTGACGTGATGGGCGACCAACGTCTGTAAGATGGATGGCACGTAACCCGTCCCCCATACCACGTTAATGGTCAAGGCCATGGCTTTGTGCGAAGTTATCACGCGATAGACTGGGCCCTTATACGAATCGGGAGACTGGGCATGGAGTGGGCCGCGCTGGGGAACCAGCAAGAGCATCGCGATCAAGGCTAAAGCAAAGAAATAGGTCATACGCGCCTTCTCTGAGCGTAAAGAGATCACCCGAATCCACATAGGACTTCCCTCCTGAGACTGTCCTATGTGTGCCGAGATCGGCCTAGAACCCGAGGGATCGGGCCCACCACGCTTGGCCTCCGTGTTTGCGCGCATGGACCGCAGTAATTAGTTTTCACGCGATGCGCCGACCTTGGCGGTTTTCTTCACGTGTCGCTTGGCTTGCCGGAGCCTTTTTCGGTAGTTCGCTTCGTTGCTGCTTCCCGTAGGCACCGAATCCGGCCGTTTTCGGGCCGGGCCCTAACCCGTTTTCTGTTTCTTGGTTGATAGGTCGGAACATGGACGTCGTCCCAGAGGTTCAGGTCTCCGTCAATTTTCTTACCCATATAATATCGTCCGAGCGCGCCTCCCCGTTTTTACCAGGCGTCTCCAATATCACCGGCCATAAATAGCGGTCCGCGTCGCTTAACAACGCCTTGGCCGCTCCATATCCCAACGGGCCTCCAAATAGGTGAGCATGACGATCCCGCCGAGATCCCACGGGATAGGCACTGTCGTTTAGGTGGATGCCTGCAAGCCGCTTTAAGCCAATGACCCGGTCGATTTCGTCGGCTAGGCGCTTCCAATCCTCGCCGGTGCCCAAAGGGTAACCTGCAGCCATGGCGTGGGCGGTATCCAGCATTAACCCCACTTGAGGAACCTGGTTAAAAATCATCCGCAACTCGTCAAGATGGTCGCCAATCTCTTTGCCCTGGCCAGCGGTATTCTCCACTAAAACTCTCGGCGACGTCGCTTGGAGTTCGATGAGGGTGCGACAAAGGTTGGATAGAGCAGGCGCGCGCTCGTCGCTGGAACGGTGCCCCGGATGCAGCACCAATAGTTCTCCCGCAAGATCCCGCGTGCGCACGAGTTCCTGGCGCAACACCTGGCTGGCCCGCTCTCGACGCGCCGTATCGGTGGCGGCTGGGTTCACGAAATAGGGCGCATGCACGACCAGAAGGGAAATTGCCTCTTCCTTTAAAATCGAAAGACTCTCGCTCGGAGGCGGGAGTCCTTTGGTTTGCCCGCCCACCGGACTACGACTAAAGACCTGAACGGTGTTTAGTCCTGCCTGGTGGGCCTCTTCGATCGCCTTGCGAAATCCTGGGGCAATGGAACACTGAGCACCTAAGCGGATCAACGCGTAGGACGCCCTCGACCGGAGTTCCCCATGCGGCCGCCATCGCGCGGTCGCCTGGGACCGCGATCACCGGACGCAGCCGGTTGCGGAACATAGCCTTCCGGGGCTGGCAAGGTGTCCTTATGCGAGAGATTGATTCGCCCCATGTGGTCGATTTCGATTACCTTGACCGTCAGCGGGTCCCCCACCTTGACCACATCTTCCACATTATCCACCCGTTCATAGGCTAACTGGGAAATATGCACCAATCCCTCTTTGCCCGGCAAAATTTCCACAAACGCGCCGAAATTCATCAATCTGGTAACCTTGCCCTGATAGATCTGGCCTACGGCGACGGCGCGGGTCAGATCCTCAATCATCGTGATGGCTGACCGGGCCATTTCCTCGTTCACGGCGGCGATGTAAATCGTTCCGTCGTCTTCGATATCAATATCTATCTTCTTGTCATCGACCCGGGTGGCCTCGATGATCTTGTTAATCGTCTTGCCTCCTGGGCCGATCACCTCACGAATCTTGTCTGGCTCAATATGCATGGTAATGATGCGCGGCGCATGAGCCGAAAGTTCGGAGCGGGGCCCGGATAAAGCCTCTTCAATCTTGTCCAAAATAAACAGACGGGCCTCGCGAGCTTGGCCTAAGGCGGTTTGAAGAATTTCTCGTTCTAACCCGTGAATCTTGATGTCCATCTGAATAGCGGAAATGCCCTCGCGAGTTCCGGCAACCTTGAAGTCCATGTCGCCCAAGGCATCTTCCATACCCTGAATATCGGTGAGTACGGCAAACCCATTGTCATTTTTGACCAGTCCCATGGCAATTCCAGCCACCGGAGCTTTAATGGGAACGCCCCCATCCATAAGTGCCAGCGTGCTCCCACAAACCGAAGCCATCGAGCTGGACCCATTGGATTCCAAGATGTCGGAAACCAAGCGTAGCGCGTAAGGAAACTGCTCAACCGGCGGAATGACGGGTTCCAAGGCCCGTTCAGCCAGGGCACCATGGCCGATCGCCCGGCGATTTGGCCCCCGCATGGGACCCGATTCACCGGTGGCAAAGGGCGGGAAATTATAGTGATGCATGTAGCGTTTGGATTCTTCTTCGCCGATGCCATCTAACATCTGTTGGTCGCTTAGCGGTCCCAACGTCATGGCCGTCAAGGCTTGGGTCTGTCCTCGAGTAAAGAGGCCGGTACCATGCACGCGCGGCAAAATGCCCACCTCAATGGAAATCGGCCGGATCTCCTTTAAGCCTCGACCATCGGGTCTAATTCCTTCCACGATGATAGCACGCCGGACGACGTCCTTGAGCACCTTTTTGAGGACAGACGACACGAAGCCCGCTTGGTCTGGATATTCCTCAACCAGCTCTTGACTGAGCTCTCGGTTGATCTGCTCAATATTCTTTTCTCGCTCCAACTTGTCCACCGAACGCATGGCCTGGGCGAGGCGCCCTTCTGCCCTTTCTCGAACCACCTGAACAAAGTGGTCATCGACTAAATAAAGGGGAAACTCTGCCTTCGGTTTACCCGCGGTCATCTGAAACTTCCGTATTCCCGCCACGATTTGTTGGATTTCCTGATGACCAAACAAGATGGCTTCTAACATCTGTTCTTCGCTAATTAAATTGGCGCCCGCTTCAATCATGAGCACCGCCGTTTCCGTGCCCGCAATCATGAGCCGCAATTGACTCTGTTTGGCTGCTTGCGAGCCTGGGTTAATGACGAACGTTCCGTCGACTAACCCCACCTCCACGGCACCGATGGGGCCTTCAAAAGGGATATCCGAGAGGGATAGGGCGGCCGAAGCACCAATCATGGTGCAAATTTCGGGGGAGTGATCGTAATCCACAGAGAGCACGGAAGAGACAATATGCACGTCATTGCGAAACCCCTCGGGAAATAGGGGGCGAATCGGCCTGTCGGTTAATCGCGCCGTAAGAATGGAGCGTTCGCTGGGTCGACCCTCTCGTTTAATGAACCCTCCTGGAATCTTGCCAACGGCATATAGCCGCTCTTCGACGTCAACCGTCAGGGGAAAGAAGTCGATGCCTTCACGGGGACCGTGTGAGGCGGTCGCAGTCACCAAGACTGCCGTGTCGCCATAACGCACTAGTACCGCGCCGTTGGCTTGTCTCGCCATACGCCCCGTCTCCAACTGCATCGTACGTCCGCCGACCATTAGTTCGGTGGTGTGTACCATATATATCCTCCCACATTTTTACTTACTTAGTATAACCAATGGGGACCCGTTGATACGGAAAAGAGCGGGCTAGCCCGCTCTACCGTCGCAATCCCAGCTCTGCAACAATCCGATGGTAACGCGATAAATCTTTGGAGCGAAGATAGTTCAAAAACGCCCGCCGCTGTCCGACCATTTGCAACAGCCCACGGCGCGAGTGATGGTCCTTCTTATGGATCTTTAGGTGCTCCGTGAGTTCTAAAATCCGCTCGGTCAACAGAGCAATTTGCACCTCCGGCGACCCGGTATCCGTCTCATGCACGCGATGGGCCGCGATGACGGTCTGCTTCTTTACCTCCGATAAGGCCATGTCCTAACCTCCTTTCGCTTCATGCCTGCTTGCCTTGTTTTAATGGACGATTAGCTGAGGACCAGCGTCCTCGTCTGCCAAAAGCGCCAACAACGCGTCCTGGTAGGCTTGAACCGCTGGTTTAGCCAGTCCACCCCGGCGGTACAAGTCTTCCAGTTCCCGCTGAAGCCGTTTAAATTGGCCCGTCACGCAGATGGTTGAGATTCTTCCCACCACATCGCGCCAATCGGTGACCTCCATACCCCGCCCCCAATCCAAACAGCCATTATTGTAGCACATGCCTTATTCCAGGGGCAATTACCCGATTCCTGCTCTTAAAGGCAATCTGCGAAAGCCACTATTTAACATCCTTGTTAACGTTCTTGCTAGAAGCGTCGCCCTTGAGTGCAAGACGCTTCCTATACCAGGCCCGCGCCAAGTCGATGTCCTTGGTCATTTGCTGCATCAACTCATCGACGTTGGCGAAGCGCAATTCAGGGCGAATCCGCGCGGTGAACGAAAACGTGATCGCCCTCCCCGCTAATTCGATCTCCACGTCGATGACATGGACCTCCAACAGGGGCTCGTTTAAGTCTGCGAAGGTCGGCCGAATACCCCAACTAGCCACGGCCGGAAAAGTGGTCTTAGGCCCTACGCCCACAAATCCCGCGTAGACGCCAAGCGGCGGCATGAGATGATCACCGCCAATCGCCAGGTTGGCCGTGGGAACGCCCATCTGCCGTCCGCGGCCCGCCCCCGAAATCACGCGTCCCTGGACTCCAAAGGGACGACCCAGAAGGCGTTCGGCTTCCAGCAGATCGCCACCGACAACGCTCGCGCGAATCCTGCTACTCGAAATAGGCATGCCATGATCATCGTAAAAGCCATCGGCCACGATCACCGCAATATCATTTTGGGCGCCAAACTGGCGGAGAAACGCGACGTCGCCTTCACCCCCCCGCCCAAAGGAGAAATTCCTCCCGACCACCACGGTCTCGGCATGCAGGCGCCCGACCAGCTCCTGCTCTAAGAAACCCCTGGCCGATAACGAAGAAAACTCAGGAGTAAAGGGCAAGACTTCCACTCGATCTGCCCCGAAGCTACGCAACAGTTGCGTCTTTTCCGCCGTGGTCGTGATCAAAAAGGATGAGGCCTGCTCCGGATGCAGTATTGTCCGTGGATGGGGATCAAAGGTCAAGACGATAAGCTCGCCATGCCTAGCCTGGGCGTGGCTCGCAGCCAGGGCGATGAGTTGTTGGTGACCTCGGTGCACCCCATCAAAGTTGCCGATGGTCACGACCGATCCGCGCTGGTTCGCTCGATTACCTGGTTCTATCGCTTTCATCCCCGATCGTCCTTAATAACACCTTGAGATAACGCCAGGGCGGGCCGACGACCACCGCAAGCACGTCATCACGGTCATCCACCAAAGCAACCTCTCCGTTAAAACCGGTTAGCTCGGGCCACTGCTCAATGGGCCGCCCGTGCACCAGGACCTTTTTTCGCGTGTCCGAGACGGACACCGTCTTAATCGCAAGCCCGAAGGCGGGAGGTTTCAGAGCCTTTCGCCACTCCCGTTCCAAATGATCCATGCAAACGGCCTCTTCGGCAGCATAGACGCCCACTTGTCGCCGCTCGAGAGCTTCGAGATGGGCTGCGTGGCCGACGAGCCCGCCTAAGTCCCGCACCAGGGCTCGAATATACGTGCCCTTGCCCACCTCCGCCTCAATCTGCCAGCGTCTACCCGTGCCGGAAATTAGACGGATATCCTGAACGTTCACCAGCCTAGGTGCGGGCCATACTGAGTGGCCTTCGCGCACCCATTCATGGAGCGCCCTGCCCTGACGCTTTAGAGCAGAAACCTGAGGAGGTACCTGGAGCACCTGCCCGACTAGATAGTTTAAGCCTTGCTCTACGTCCGTGGCGCTGGGAAAGGGCGGGCCGGACTGACCCGAGACCAAGCCCGCCCCATCGCCTGTGGTGGTCATGGTGCCCAGCACCACCCATCCACGATAGCGCTTGGGCACGTCCTCACACCACTGCAGCAGTCGAGTCGCCGACCCCACGGCCATCGGCAAGACGCCACACGCATCCGGATCCAGGGTTCCCGCGTGCCCGACACGGCGGGTGTTCAAAACCCTTTGCACCCTACGCACAGCCTCAAACGACGTCATCCCGACTGGCTTATACACGTTGAGCCAGCCTTTGGGCTCTCCCTCACTCACGGTGTTCTTCATCGTGAAGATGATGCATCAAGCGCTGCAGTGCCATACTTTTCTCGATGGACTGGTCCAACCGAAAATCAAGTTCCGGGGCGTGGCGTAATTTTAGTCGTCGCCCCACCTCTCCGCGCAGAAACCCCCCGGCGTGCGTCAAACCTGCCATCGTTTCATGCGCGCTTTCATCGGGACCCAAGACACTCACGAACACTTTAGCGGCACTTAGGTCACGGCTCACTTCGACTCGCGTGATCGAGGCAAAGCCAATTCTTGGGTCCTTGAGTTCCGTCTGAATCATCATGCCCAGCTCACGCTGCATCATTTCCGCCACTCGTTCGGCACGAGTTGGTTGCATCGCGCTCACCCACCTAACTGGCTTTTACCTCTTCTTCGGTAAAGACCTCCATAATGTCGCCGACCTTAATATCGTTGTACTTATCCAGTCCAATGCCGCATTCAAAGCCTGAAGCCACTTCGCGAACATCATCCTTAAAACGCTTCAACGAGGCAATCGGCCCCTCGTGAATGACCACCCCATCACGCAACAAGCGCACTTGAGCTGACCTGAGGACCTTGCCATCCACCACATAGCACCCTCCCACTGCACCGACACGAGGGACTTTGAAGACTTCGCGCACCTCCGCCCTACCCAAAATCAATTCTTGGAACTTCGGCGAAAGCATGCCTTTCAAGGCCCGTTCTACATCTTCGATAATCTCGTAGATCACCCGATAGGTCCGAACGTCAACATGTTCGCGCTCGGCCACCTGACGTGCCTTGGACTCAAATCCGACGCCAAAGCCAATGATAATCGCGCCGGAGGCTTGCGCCAACATGACGTCGGTTTCGGTAATCGAGCCTACCCCGGTGTGTAATACCCGAACCCGCGCCTCGTCGTGCGACAACTTGCTTAACGACTGCGACAGCGCTTCGGCAGAGCCGTGCACGTCTGCCTTGATGACCAAGTTTAGATCGCGCATCTCTTCATCTTTCAGCCGCTGATAAAATTCATCCAGAGAGACTCCCCGCGGACCTTGGTCCGAAGCGTGTCGAGTCCGCTCGGCACGGGCATCGGCAATCGCCTTGGCTCTTCGTTCGTCACTTAAAATAACGAAGTCATCACCTGCGTCGGGCAGTTCGTTGAAGCCCAGCACCTCCACCGGAATCGATGGGCCCGCTTCCAACACACGCTCTCCTTGATCGTTGAGCAAGGCCCGCACACGGCCGAACACGGTACCCGCTAAGAAGATGTCACCCACCCTGAGTGTTCCCCGTTTGACCAAAACGGTCGCTACAGGGCCTCGGCCCTTGTCGAGCTTGGCTTCAATGACCACACCTTGGGCGGCGCGCTCAGGATTGGCCTGCAACTCTAAGAGCTGAGCTTGTAGAATAATCGACTCCAACAATTGGTCGATGCCTTCCCCCGTACGCGCCGAGACCGGCACCACCATGGTGTCTCCGCCCCATTCGTCAGATACCACCCCGTGTTGAGTCAGTTCCGTCTTCACCCGGTCCGGTTGGGCTCCTTCCACGTCAATCTTGTTCACGGCGACCACCAGGGGAACCGATGCCGCTTTAGCGTGGTTGATGGCTTCCACGGTCTGGGGCATGACGCCGTCGTCGGCCGCCACCACCAGCACCGCCAAGTCGGTGACCTGGGCCCCTCGCGCACGCATGGCGGTAAATGCCTCGTGACCGGGAGTGTCAAGAAACACAATACGATGCCCATTCCACGAGATGACTGAGGCGCCGATGTGCTGGGTGATGCCCCCGGCTTCGCTCTGGGTCACCCGGCTCGAGCGAATTCGGTCTAAGAGCGAGGTCTTGCCGTGATCTACATGTCCCATGACGG
>JAJZZI010000209.1 GCA_021797635.1 Bacillota bacterium
TCTCGGTGCCGTCGGCTGAGCTCCAAGTATTGCCGTAGGCTTTAAATAGCACACTGTAGCCGTAGCCACCTTCCAACGGATGGGTTGCCCCAGTTTCTCCTGCGGTGTACCCATTTAATACCGCTCTGAGTAGATCATTACCGGAATAGGATTTCGCATAGTAGGTGTACAGTGCTTGGGTGTAACACATGGCCGCCGCAGCATTAATCGCGTCGCAGGCATCAATAGACGTATCATCAAATGAAACGCCTGTGACGTTGTAGTCCGACATAAACGTCTCTAGTTGACTTGCCCCACCACCCTGCAATACGTTACACCAATCGTTCCCGTAGGGCGGCGTGCCAGACGGTCCCGCGCCCCCTTCTTGAATCGGAATGCCTAGGGCCATCATCACGGGTATTTTAAAATACGATGCGGCCCCCCACATATAGTCCACCATCCGTGCATACATATTTGCCCTAGGTGTCGCGGTTCCGCCTTTAAAGTACGTATAAATCGTATCTTCACAGGAAGATCCACTCGTCGGAATGTATGCAGATACGTCGGACCCTGTTTGAGGATTGCTACAACTCATCGTGTTTCTCCTCCTCTCTTGTCTCTTGTTGGAGACAACCCCTATGCTACGCTGCGAAGTGCAGTCTAGGTGCAGACCACGTGAAGACTTAGTGCAGTCTTAGTGCAGAGAAAGTGAAGTCTTCGCCAAACTTGGAATCAGCAGTGGGGGTGAACCGATGAAAAGGACAGAGAAATACACGAATATCATTTTTCCATTAGGCTTGTTGCGACCACGACTTCAAATGGAGGAGATAGCCTCCTTCGCGCCGAGTTACTAGCCACTGCGGATGATGGGGATCCGGTTCAATAGCCAGACGAATCCGATGGATATGGGGTTGGAGGTCCCATCGCGTGCGGGGTTCGTCCCATCCAACCGTAAATAACATGATGTGAGGTACAACCTGATTCGCGTGGTGGACGAGGTAGGCTAACAATTGAAAGGTCCGCCAGGGCAAGGACACAAATTCCTGATCTCGCCAAATTCCCTGTTGATCCCAATCAATCCAACAATGTGCATGAATTGGTTGACGCCCATGCGACAGTTCCATCCCCATCCTCCAAAGAAACCCCCACACCCTCGATCCTTATGGCCCCCATAACACTAAATATAACGTCGCAAATCTAGGAAAAGTTACCATAGTTTTTAAATGCATTTACAGCATTAACGGGGGCGTCAGTGCACTAGCACGGTCCACAATCCGTTGTGGTGCCCCACGATTAGCCGGCGCCCCATCACGGAACAGGTCCGGTTGCGTTTCCAATCTGCGAGGCATGCAAAATCGTAGCGCACGGAGCGGCCATTCCAACCTGGGTCTCGAGGCTGCAGCGGGCGGTTTGGACCAAAAACTGGGGAAACCCAACCTCAGATTGCACATGGCCGAATTTTGGCATGCTGGGTCCGTCAATGACGTCCTGGTTGCCGCTCAAGAGCTAGGCGGGTAATTTCCAGGTTACAGCTGTGATGCTCCGAACACCACCGGGCGCACTGTTCGGCAGTCTCTAGAGTCGGATAGTGTAATCCGCACTCGGGACAACGATACCCAGGCTCTTTGGCCGAAGAATCCTTCACGCCGCCGTCTCCTTTCCTCTGGGGGCTCTAGTTCTCCCGTATGCCTTGCACACTCGATCCTAGTCTAGTTGGTGGATACTCGCCGGTCAAGACGGACGGACGGACGGAACCCTTGATTTGCATGCATCCAAGCCTTTTTTCAGGAGCCAGAACGCGTAATGCCACTGAGCACCTTCGTCCAGTTTGCTCATCAGCTTGGCTTTGATGGAGGCGATAGCGACGGCGGATTCGATCCAGCGTTTCACGGTGTCTGCGGCATCGAAGAGGGCACGGTCGTAGAGATGGGCGGGGGAATTCCAGAAATTCGCCCCGGTGTTCTTATCCCGGTTGCGAAACGTCCTGGGGGGATCCGATCCCCCCCAACGGGTGGTCGCGGCCAATTCCCGCAGCAACGCGTCCTTCTGCCGTCCACAGGCAAAGACCAAGGCCATACTGGCCAGCCATTTGCCGAAGGTCACCGCAACCGCAAGCCACCCTACCATACGGGTCATCCCGTTGTCACCTCTTGCTGAAGGCAATCCATAAGTTTTTGGTGCTGTGACTCGGTCCACCGAGTCGTGCAGAGAACACGGTGATGATCTCCAGCACATCTTGGACCCATTCCGCTTCCAAAGAAGGGTCTTCGGCGGCTTCCATGAGGACCACCTCGATCCCAGACCGTTCACAGAGCAAGAACATCCGACCGGCTCCGAATTGCCGTAAGCGATCTTGGTGGGTAATGGCCAGGCGCTCCGCACTAGACCGATTCGACCCAGAGCGGCGCAGACGGATTTCAGGCGTTCCTCTTGGCGCGTAACTGTTTAGGTAGCCCCCGTCGGCGTTCTAACGAATTCCAGCTAAAGGCATGCGCCTTGGGGAACAGTTCAACGCCGAGCAGGGATGGGGGTAGCCATCCCTGTCGCTGGAACCGACCTAACGTCGACCCACGGTCGGTAGCCGCAAGCGTCGGTGACGAGGGTTTATCCGGTGTCGGGTTCCCACGGGCGACCTTGCACGAGCGCCCGTAGCACTCTCCGAGCGGCTGACCCTGCTTGCGGGCCGTCTGCAGATAGCCCCGGATCGTCGCGAAGCGTTGCGCTCCCAGGGCGGTGCGGAAACTCCCCGAAATGTGCTGCCGGGTCTTCAGCATACGCAAGTCGCGCTCCGGCAAATTGTTGGTGAAGGGGACGGTGAGATCGTCGAGAAAGCGGAGCACGGCATTCCGCTCGCGATCAAGCCGCTCGAGCAAGTTCCGCGTCTTGGTTTGGGCCGGGTGCCGACGGCGTCCGCCACGTCCTTCATTGCATAGAGCAGCGCGCCTAATTGGGTGGCCCATGCTTGGTGCGTCCGTTCCCGCATCCTCCAGTTCCCGTTCGTGATGCGCGTTGCAGAGACAGGCGTTCCCGGGATATTACTGATAGGCCTTGAGGCCATCATGCATGGTGTTGCTGCCCGCTGGACGATGGGCAGAATCCCGGCGGCATCCATCGCCTCGTGGCCGCGGTGGGCATGGGCGAATAGCCAGGTCAGGCGGGGTGTGGAGACGACATGAAACCACCACAACTTGCCGGTCACCCGCATCCCCGTTTCGCCGCAACAGACGGTGTGGGGATCGTTTTGCAGGGCGGCGCGCACGCGTTCCATGATAGGAGCTACCTGGTCCGCGACCTCACGCAGCGCGCGCATCACGGGGCCGGAACTCAAGGCCAGATTCCACTCATCGCGAAACCCATCCCTAATCCGTTGGAAAGGAACCCGCTGATAGCAGTGCAGGTGCGCGCTGCGCGCGATGATGTCCGGTCCATATTGGACCGGCGCCTTGACCCCACGGGGGAAGGCGGCGACATTCCGATGCCCACAGCCGCAAACTTTCGCCGCGGCCTGATGTTCCGTCACTTCCCTGGGGCGGTGCGGCAGGTCGAAGACTTGGCGTCGTTGGCATTCCTTCGCCGCCACCTCCCGGAGGTCCCGCTCGCACTTTTCGCAGCGCTCGACCGGGTGGCGGATGATGGGATCGGCATCGGCCACCGGCTTGAGGCTGATCCCCACATGGCCCGGTTGGGCACCGGGGCGGCGACCACTCGGGGGTCGCCGCGGTTTAGCCCGGCGTTTGGCATATCCATCGCTGGAGGGCGGCTTGGAGCTATTGTGGCGGTCGCGATGCAGTTGGTGGTGCAAGTCCGTGACTTGCACCCGCAGCGCTTGATTATCCTGCAACACGCGTTGCACCAGGCCGACGAGCGCCGTGATGAGGGCCACGATAGCCTCGAGTCCGCGCCGATAGGTCGCCGTGATGTACTCTCGGTCAAGGTGGGCGAAATCTACGTCAAGCCCTTCGAGTACCGTTGGGGATGGTTCGACCGCCGGGGGTTCCGACGAGGATGTCGCCATTTCCAATCCCTTCCTTAGTTCCGCCTTATCTGACTATACACCACACAATTTGTTCAAGGTCCAGAAAAAAACGAAGGGCTGACGACATATTTTGGTCTATTTTTTTGGGGGAAGGCGTTGAGGTTGAGGGGTATACCTAAATCGTTACCGCTAAACGATAGTTGATGCGCGTCAGCGATGAGCTCGTTTTACTTAGATAGTGGCTCCCGAAGGCTCCGTGCTATAATCCATGGTAAGTGTTGGAGGTGGGTACAGTGAAATGGGCAGAAGTGCGTCGGCAATTTCCAGAACAGTGGGTCGTGCTTGAAGCACTCCAGGCACACACTGACGATCACGTTCGCCAACTCGATGACCTTGCAGTCATCGACTCCTTCGCCAACGGTAGAGAAGCTATGAAGCGACAGCATGAGTTGTAGAAAATCCCACGCGAGAATACTACTTTTTCCACACGTCTAGACAATCGGTTCAAGTGATCGAACGTCGGTGGTCCGGTATCCGGGGTGCCCGATGAATTTGCGGATCATTGATGGGCTCCCGTTTGTTGAGGTTACGATCACCTTTAGGGGCAAGTCTTTGCGTCTTGGCGATGTCTTGCTCGACACGGGCTCAGCGGGGACGATTCTTCCATTCCGACCGATTGGCTGACATCGGAGTAGAGCCGGAGCCCCAAGACATCACTCATTTGATTCGTGGAATTGGCGGTACGGAATTTGGCTCTTGCACAAAGGCTGCTATCAACCGTTGAGGCCAGTTCTCGGAGTAAAGCAACTCGCAATATACGATGACCCAAGATGGGCTTGGGGGTTCTATTTGTGCGTCAGTGAGCCAAACCGATGG
>JAJZZI010000193.1 GCA_021797635.1 Bacillota bacterium
AAAGACCTTAGCCGCGTTGAACATTGAACGACCCGACGACCAAAATTCACAGTGGAACTATGTTATCCGGCCCCATGTCAATACCGATCGCCAAGAGGTCGTAGGTTAAAATTTCATGGCTCCTTAATGCTTTCCGATCCTTCACCACGTCCACCGGAAGCCATGGATCTCCAACAGCGCCAAGAAGCTCCTTCGCATCGATGCGCTGACGCTTAGACGGGAGCCCCTCCGCAACGATGCGCCCAGTTGGGTCTAGTTTGAGTCGGACACGTCGGCAGATTTCGATATAAAACGGATCCAATGCCGATAACGGCAGGGTAGTTTCTCCATCCCATGGCCAAAGCCACACCAAAACCAGCCCGTCAGAGCGGTATCCGTAATCCTTTTCGAGCAGTTGTGCTCTGAACTGCAAAATACGCGTCACAGCATCACACCAGCGTTGGCCCGGGTCGAAAGAGCGTACTACCTCCACCACCAGACGGTTGCCGAACCCTCCGTTCATGCGCGAAATGCCGGTCTGGCCCCGACCGGAAAAACCTGCCATGGTTTGAAGGCTGATGAGGGCGTAAACCCAATTGTCAGCCTCAGGAACACGGGCACGACGAATCTTGACATCATGATCTTTGGCCGTTACCAACAGATCCATCTCATCCGGCGTTTCCGCTTTCACCCTAAGCTTGGACCACTCCGTAGACGGAAGAGGCGGCTGCATAAATGCAGGCTGCGCCAAGTTTTCACCGACCAAACTCCAAGCTTGATCCCCGTAATCCCCGACCAGACGGCGTAGTCCATCCCGCCAAAACGACGTGGACTGGCGTGGCTGCATCAGGCCCTCTCGGGCTAGCACGGCACCACCTAAGTACGACAAAAAAACGTGAAATGCCTCTTCTTGATGCCGTTGGATTCCGGAAAAGTGATCAATATCATTCTTGCCCAGGGCTTCAAATACTTCCGGGAGATTG
This sequence comes from Bacillota bacterium, assembly GCA_021797635.1. GTDB lineage: Bacteria > Bacillota > Sulfobacillia > Sulfobacillales > Sulfobacillaceae > JAJZZI01. The sequence continues at coordinate 963 of JAJZZI010000193.1, forward strand.
AGCACCGCCCCTGTTCGAGATCGCAGTTCGATGCGAAAAATGGGATCGTTGAGAAGATTCATTCCGCAACCTCCAATCCGACGCGGCTGTAACGGTAGCGCCGTTCGCCGCAGTTAAGGATCCACTCACCAGGGTTCTTAAGAGACGCAGACGCGGTATCGCATGACTCTTTGGGACGCATATGACCAGGGATGACGATCTCGTTGACCGTTTGACCAAACGGTCCCCGAAACGATGGAATGACTGGAGCGGTCATGGTGTCGGCCCCCAGGCGAGTAGAGATTTTGCCACCCGCTTCGTTGAATTGAAATTGACCAAAATACTGGTCATAGGTGGCCACGGTAGTGCCTGCCGCCAACACTTTGGCTAAGGACTGTCCCTCAACTAACTGACCATGCCGCTGCCAGTCGATTCCATCGAGGGTTGCAAGCGCTGCTGGGTGTGTGGCGCCTTCCACCAGCCTGCGATTGTCTCGCGGGAGTGTGAATCGCCGTTCCGCGATGAGTCGCCTCGTTAGTTCAAGCATGCGCACATCCTCGTATACACTCCCAATTCCAGCCCGGCGAAATGATGGGCGGACCATGCCGCGCTCATCCAGTGACTCTGCCAAATCTCCCTCCGGTGTCAATACGATGCAACGGGGATTCTCATAACCTACCGGCCGCGTCTTAGTGTGCCGATGCAACCGACCAATCCTCTGCAGCAGCACGTCGGCAGGGCACAGATCCGTAACCAACAAGTCGGCGTCCAAATCAAGACTTTGCTCTAGAGTCTGGGTGCCAATCAGCAGAACAGAACGGGATTCGCTGGTCCGCCCGAATGTTCGGCTGACACCGCGGTCTAGTGCAATCCGGTCCGCAGGGGAGAAGCGGCTGTGGTGCAGGGATGCCACCTCCTTGCAATGAAAAAGACGCTCCGGTCCAATACCCGGATGCGCTTCGCACGCACGAAAAAAATCGATGGCTCTTCCAACCGTATTGAATACGGCCAACACGCGTGCTCCAGACTGTAACGCCGAGGCGATTTCGTCCCCGAGATGGTCAGGATGGAAAAGTATGGGGCGCAAGTCGAAAGTGACCTCTTTGACCTTAGACATAGCTGCGGGTGAAACACTGGAGCCGCCGTACAACGAAACCAGAGGATATGGGACATTTACTGCCTCAGGCAGGGAAGGAATCTCTTCGGCCCGCTGCATCGATAGAAACCGTGCGCGGGCACGAGCTCCCAGTGTCGCTGAAAGGAGAGCCGCCATCCCCCCGACACTAAAATGGTGGCGTAAGAGATCTTCCAGCAACCGGGACATGTAGACGTCAGACGCGTGCACCTCGTCCACCACCAAAAGGGACCGATCCAAACACACTGACCGCAGGTGCGCGTGCTTAGTCTGGACAATTGACAACAGGGCTTGGTCCACCGTACCGACAGCGATGGTTGCCGCGAGAAACCGTTTGGGCCGCTCCGCCGCCCACAGGCGGACATCGTCGCCGTGTCGGAGTACATCCTCGTCCCAAATCGTCGTACCGGACGGAACGGGAAGGACCGACTGAGACTCAAGATTTTGCGGATCGGGATACCGGGGAACCGCCAACACCACAGCGGGTCGTCTCAGGGGATCGGGGAACCAGCGCTCCATGATATCCACCACCCGTTGGTGCAACTCATAGGCCGCCGCGCGGGTTGGAAGCGCGAAATAGAGCGAATCGACCTTGCCAGCGGCAAAACCGGTGAAAAACCAGTCCAACACCGCTTCTGTTTTTCCTGAGCCAGTTTCGGATTCGATTACACATAGGCGCGTATGGTCATCATCCGGGTCAAGTCCATGTACAATTTCCTGAACCGGTCGTGGGCCAAAACCGAACCGACCTTCAAAATTCGAGGGCCCGGCCGCCAGAACAGGTCGAAGAGCCGTCACGTCGAGTCCGACGCTCTGCAGCAGAACGGGGATGACTCCTTGGTTGTGCTCCAAGCGGTCATGCAGAGTCACGAGGCCGACAGGAAACCATGCCTGATGTGACCCCAGCCAGTCTGCGAGCGTGATAAGTCCAGCAAAACGGTGATGAAACGCCGCGATGGCCGGTAGAGGACACCCAGGCTGAGATGCACCGGGGAATGCTGCAAGCAACCATTCCACAACGGAGGCAACGGCTTCAAATGGATCCTTTCCCTTCCGCGGCTGCCACCACACATCACGCGCCAGGCGAAAGGCCCCGGTAGTCTCGCCCTGAAACAGCAGAGGGTTGCCATGGTGGGAAAAGGCAGCCATGAGATAGCTGTACGCGATCTCGTCATCGTCAAACCACCAAGCCATGTCCGTCGGCAAGGCTGCCAAGAACTTATCGCGTAGATCGTCGTCACTACATTCGGGGTCCAATAGGGCGGCGAGTTCCCGCACATGGCCGGCTTTTAGCGCACTCGGATTTAGAACTTTGCATTGAAAACCCCAGTTTGCTTTTCCAACGTCGTGAATTCCGGCAAGGAAGGCTAGGCGGTCGAGCTGGTTTGGGTCAAGGGGGGAGGTGGCAGTCAACTGCAAGGTCCGATTGATGGCGGGTAAATCGCACAACGCACGGAAAACCATGGCTACATCAATACAATGGGCACTTAATGGCAGCCACTGACTCGATTCACCGATTTCCTCCGCATTTTCTGGAACATATTTGGCCCAAAAAACCGGGGGCATCGTCAACACATTCGCGGCGCTCATATGTCTCCTGCTCTCTGCCGTTCACACCAACTTTTATTTACTAGCCTCTATCTACTATGGTAATACTGTCCCACCAGTTCAATAATACTTCCTATCCAAACGGTCGCGCAACTTGTTTGGGAAGATGCTCTAACAGCTCGGCAAGGTACGGTTGTCGGTCTGGGCTTTGTCGCGACAACAGTTCCACCCCGGTCAGGCAGTCTGCCAATGCCCGATGACGCTGATCTGGCTGAATCCCATGTGCTTGTGCCAGAACGTGAAGCCTCCTCGATTGAAATCCATGCCGATGCCAATCGACCTGACGCATGGAACAAACCCAGGACCAACGGGCCATCCAAGGCCAGAGCCGCACCGCAAATCCCATGTCGAATGGCGCGTTATGCGCGGCCACGAAGGCACATCCATCCAACACGCCTCGAACCTCGGAGGCGTCAATGGCGCAGCCTTGGACCATTTGATTGGTTATCCCGTGAATCCGGGTGGCAGTTGCCGGGATGGGCCGTGATGGCTGACGCAAACGGGAGTATGTAAAACGAACGCCAAGGATTGTTCCAGTCAGCCAATCGAAGTCAAAGACGGCAATGCCCACCTCGACGATCTCCGCAAGATTTGGCGAGAGACCAGTGGTCTCAACATCTAAATAGGCCGCCGTTCCAGGAACCATTCCAAATCCCCTCTCCTCCATCTTTGCGAAACCCGCCATCGAGGTTATGATGCCACATATTTAGAAAAGTTTCCAAATGAATTGCGATGTAACTGGGCGACGTTGGTACAGGAGTAGACTTGCGGATGGACGCAGACCAAGACATAGGAATGGCCGAAGATCATTGGGAGGTCTGACGGGATATGGTGCAATGGCAATCACCCTGACGGCATGCCCGGCAGAGCTAACCGTTGCGGAGCGTACCATAAAGAATTCGTTTTTGATAAAGCTTACTCCCCGAGATGGGTGTCTCTCCCACATCCTTGTCGGTCACTGTCCGCGAAGACACACGATGACCCCTCACCGTCATTGAAATAGATAGTTCCCAAGGGTGTACCTTGCTTTTGTGAGGCAGGTTCTCCCTTAAATGGGAATTAATGGTACGCAAAGGAATTTGCGGACCCGATGGCGAAGAACTCCTCATCACAGAAGGTCTGGCGACCGATGAGGAGGA
>JAJZZI010000104.1 GCA_021797635.1 Bacillota bacterium
AAACTCCTTTCTTTATAAAGTCGTTCCTTGCTTACTTTGCGCGATCGAATCGGGAAATAACCAGGTATTCGTCGGAAAGATCGGGGAGAGCGAGAAGGGGCGTTCGAAGCGTAGCACGAAGAGCGTGGTGCTATTTATGGCAAAACGGGGAATCGTTGGGACGCGAGGAGCAAGTCAGGCGTGAGCAGAGCCGCCATGGTTCCTTTTTAGAGCCACCAAGGCGGCAGCAGTCTTAACCCTCGACGGGGTCCCGTTCAATTGCGCGGCCGTAGAGCGCCGTGGCCTTCAAGTTACCCTAGCGGTTTGATGCCTTCAAAGGGGGTCCGACAGGCTTGGCACAAATACTGCTGGCGACAGCGTGTAGCTCCGAAGCGGCTGGTTAAGACGACCCGAGAGGAATGACAGCACGGGCAGACGGTACGCTCGCCTGGTTGGTCGGCAGGAGGGCTGATGCCCGAACGGATGAGGCTGGCGCGACCCGAGTCCGAGATTCTCTCGGTATTCCAAGGTTGGTCGAAGGCGTACACCACGTTTACTGCCTCGAGGGGCCAGTCCAGGGCACGGCTGACTTCTAAGCGGACCGAAGCCCGGATGATGTCGAGGGCTGGGCATCCAGAAAATGTGGGCCGGAGCACGATTTCTATCGTGTCTTGGGTGGGCTGGCTCACCGATTGAACCATACCCAGCTGGCGAATGCTGAGTTGGCGAATCTCCGGATCGACGATGTGGTCCAGCACCTCCCAAATCCGTTCTCGGACTAGATTTGGCCCGCTACCAGCTGGCATGGACGGTTCCTCCGCTGACGACGTTCATGGTTTGGAGAGCCTCCTCGAGGGCAGCAGTATGTTGCCCTAAACGTCCGTTTAGGGCAGGCGTCAAACTTGTGTCCAGATTCAGCGATATCTCCCAAGGATCGAGAAAGGTTTGGATTCGCGTGCGCCAATCGCTAGCCAGGCTATCCGCATGAGGCAAAAGACCCCAAGCGCTCCATGCCGCCTGCCAGGACGACATGAAGACAAGGTCATCGCTCAGGCTAAGGACCCGGCGGAGTACCGTTCGCGTCCTTTGAGCCGATATGGGAGACGTCAAAAGCGTGGAAAGCCAAATGCGGTGATGCTCCAGATGATATTGTTCTTCGTCGATCAGTTTGCGGCTAAGATCTGCCAGCGGGCGGTATTGACTATCGATTAAACGTTCCAGCCGACACGACTTATAGGTGTCATAGATCCAATGGCGAACGACGGTAAAGACCCAGTCAAAGTGAGGCTCTTCGAGATACGATCCGGGCCCGTTGCTCAACTCCACCAGGGTAGCATTGCGGCGTTCTGGCGCTGGTCGCGCGTAAGCCAAGAGATTGGCCCGGTCCTGGTGCCCATCAGCAGCGAGCTGGTAGAGCTCGAACGCGTGACTTAATTCATCTTGGGCAATGGAGGCATAGGCCACATCTGCTTCCAGATGGGGGACCAGCCCAATCCATTCGCTGGCGCGATGACCGACCAAGAGGTCATCGTCGGCCAGTTGATATAACAGTACCCGGAGTGCTTGGTTAAAATCCATTATCCACCTCCCTAATCAGGCTGGACGCCTGGCTCTTTCGCCCTTCATACCATGGTCTCGGCAGTGAGCGGCTCATGCTTATACTTTCGCCATCGTGCACCTAGATCCCGGTAGTAAGCCACTTCCCGATAGGACCTGAAATGGGGACTGGCCACGGCTTCGCCCTCTACGGCGGTGGTCAGTTGGCTCCTTTGCACAACCGAGAGCTGGTAGAGCGTCTGGCGGCGAAAGAAGTTCTCGCGTGCAAGCATCAAAGCCATCTTGGGCGACTGGGCCAGAAGGCTGAATTGCTCTACTAAGGGGCCGCCCCTGTCGGTTCGGGCAAAAACGTCATACACTTCCAGCGTGGTCGGGGGTTCTTCGCTTAGGGACATGGTTAACGCCTCCTGTGAGTTCATAGCTAGATGACCGTGTGCGCTAAGGCTTGACGGATCCATCGACCTTCTGCATAGGTAGTCGACTTTAGTCGAATCCGCGCCGCCGATTTGGGCCCTCGATTATTGATGATTTCGTGAAAGCGTACCCAATCCGGTTCTTCGTAGGTCCATGGCCCCTCCGCGCTCTTTTGCAGTTGCGGATCGGGAATGACCAGTCCTAGGGCCCTAATCCTTGGAACGTATTTGGTCAAAAAGCGTTGGCGAAGCGATTCATTGCTCTCCGTACGCAGTCGGTAGCGCAAGTTGATTGCTTGATGGCGGGATCCTTGGGCCGAATCTTTGGGACCAAAGAACATCATAAGCGCTGGCCACCACCGCTGAAGGGCAGCATTAAGCTCTGCACGCTGCCTTTGGTTGCCTTCAGCCAGGGCCATGCATACGCTCTCGCCGTGTTGTAGATGAAAACTTTCTTCTTCGACGATTCGTCTCAGCACGCGTCGATAGGGACCATAGGACCCTTTTAGCAGCATGCCTTGGGTAATCACGGCGGCGCCGTCGACCAGCCAAGCGATGATGCCCACGTCGGCCCACGTAGGGACTTCCAGGTGAAAGACGTTATGGAACTTCTGCCGTGACTCAAAGAGATCCTGGAGAATGTCTTCGCGCGTGCGGCCCACGGGGGCCAAGAGATCTTCGACTAAGCGGAGCAGCAATTGCGCATGGCCCATTTCATCTTGCACTTTCGCCATTAGCGCAAGACGACGCTGAAGCGTGGGAGCCCGAGGAATCCATTCTTTTTCGGGTAAGGCGCCCATCAACTCACTAACCCCATGAATACTTATTAAGCGGATGAGTTCGCGGCGATAGGCATCTGGCATCCAATCTTTGGCTTCAACTAATCGACCTTCATCTAATGACGTTAAAAACTCCGTTTCTTTGTCCACGGGAAACTCGCCTCCCTATGCCCTTGATCAGAACGAGCAAGCCGTGCGGCTGCGCCTCGCTTGCAGACGTCGGTCCGAGCATAACATGGCAGCATCGGCGGAGTATGGGGCCAAAATGCCCTTAGATTAGAGGCGATCGGCCCTATGGCGAGGACGGGTCTCGTTTTCGGCTAAGCACGACTGAACTTCACCACGGTGAGTTAGAGCCCCTTTTTGGCGGAACGGATGGTTATCTGACTTGGCACTGACTCGCATACGCTTCGTCCCCAGACCGGGCAGGGAGCCATGATGGGTTGACACGGGTATCTTTCTAACGTGACTGGAGCGAGATCCAGGTGCGTCCCTGGTTGGTCGTGGGATATACGCCCTGGAAAGTGGTTAGCCAGCCTTGTTGAGACGAGATGAAATCGACTCCACCGATCGTCCCATTCGATGGGGAAAGGGTTAGTTCTCGCCAAGATTTCCCGCCGTTTTGGATTAGAAAGAGTGCTGACTGAGCCAGTGCTTGGCTTCCCGTAGGTAGATCGTGCTGAAAAAGTCCGTTCGTGCCGATGACCTCACCGGGGGTTATAGGCATGGGAATGCCTTCAGCCGACCAAGGACCTTAGCTCGCCTCCCTCTGGGCCCAGCGGCGGACATTATGGGCGAAGATCCCCAACCCGATACCCGTCGCCACGGCATCATAGCCCCGATATCGACTGCGCCGGAGCCCATATTTCGGTTTTTAACCGACTCATGGTTCCTTCCCCTCCGGCTCGCCAACGCTGAGCCCGGCGAAACGCGGGGGTTCGTTCCTCGGTGATGCGGGCCGCCGATTTCTTGCCCCGCTTGGGAATCGCGACGGTCCCAATGTCGCGATCATGGCAATCTTGTTGATTGTGGGCACTGTCGTAGCCGCGATCGGTGGCGACGATGTCCGGATCGCGCCCAAACTGGGCGCGATGGCGATCCAAGGCGGGGCTTAGGGCCTCGGCATCCGGTGGGTTTCCGGTGTGGACTGCGTAGTCTGTCACAAATCCATTTTCGGCTTCCATAATCTGCACCTTATAGCCAAATTGCACCGGCTTCCCCAATTTGCCTTTCTTAATCGGCCGCGCATCGGGATCCGCGACGCTCACCATTCGATCAGGGATCCGTTCGCGGGCGGTAGCCGCGCGACTTTGGCGGATGACCGTCTTGAGATCTCGCAACGCATCCTCGACTTGTGCGATCCGGTGGGCGGCGGCTTGATCCACCACCGCAATCTGCTCCTTCGCTACGTCGAGCAATTGAGCCACGGCTCGACCTTGCGCAAGGCCAATCTGGGCCAACTCTTCCGTAATGCGGCGCACCTCGGTGACGGCCTCCCCGTACGGCGCTTGAGCACCTTCCCAATTTCGAGAATCAAGGGATCACTATTGGTGCATACGGGCGCCGGTTATTGGTGTTGGAGCAGGTGATTACATGATGGGAGTCGTGTAACGACTGGGAGTCCTGCTCATTGCAAATGACGGTAGACCGCGCCATTTGTGTGGGAGTGAATTCGGACCATGGCCTGTTCCCGAATTTGAGGACAGTTATCACATTATTGGGGATGGGCACCAACATACAAAATCGACTCCAAAACCTCTAATCCGTTGATGAATAGGACTCCAGTGCATTCGAGCAACGTCCTAGACCCGCATGCGGGCCTTCTAATCTCGGCCTAGTCGGTAAGGTCGGTCAGGTGAGAATCCCTCACCCCGGGGAATTTGGGCCTTGCAGGCTTTTCGCCGTTATTGGAAGGTTCGGATGCGCGCAGTATAATAAAAGAAACGGAGTAATAAGGAGAGGAGAGCCCGTGGCCACACCAACGACCCATGTCCATTTGGAACTCCCGACCGATTTAATTCCCATATTGGATCAATTGGGTGCAGGCCGTACGGTGGACGACCATGTCCGG
>JAJZZI010000046.1 GCA_021797635.1 Bacillota bacterium
CCGATCTGAGGCGCCAGTTTTTCCCTAATGTTAGCCTTTTCCCTATTGGCTATTTCCAGCAGCGGCCTGGGTCAACGCCTAGCGTTTTTGGTGTTGGCGGGTGGGGCGGTTTTTTGGTTTGTTCGTCGCCAACATCGCGCTCAGGTTCCCTTTGTCGACGGGCGCCCCCTGGCGAACCGGGCGGGCATGCTGGTGATGATCGGTGCAGGTCTGGTCGGATTAGATATGGCCTCGGCGGTGTTCGTGCCCGCATATGCGCAAGAGGCGCTGCACTTGGGCATCTTGGCCTCGGGATTTGCGCTGATGCCGGCTGCCCTAGCCGGCGCCGTGTTAGCGGGGGCAGGAGGGATGCTGGTCGATCGCATTGGACCCCGGCGAGTCTTGATCATGGGGCTCCTTGCCGCCGCATGCGGGGGAGCGCTATTGGCGTGGACGCCGCTGGTGTGGTCGCGTTTTCTGGTTGCGATGGTGTTTTTGGGGATCGGCACGGCCTTTACCATGGGCGCACCCTTAAACCGCATGGGCCTCGACCTGTATCGAGCGGAACAGTCAGCGGAAGCCTTGTCTTTAATGGCCGTATTTCGGTCAGTGGGTATTGCCGCTGGCCCGATCTTGTTAACCATGGCCCGCACGGCGTTTCACGGCTTTTCAGGAATGTACGGTGAAGTGGCTCTGGCGTCTCTGTTAGCCATTATGGCCTTCGCCCTGGTCCCCGTGCATGCGATGACGGTGGGGGAAGCGGTCTCCACCTCGGACGCGTAGCCTCTCGCGCCAAGATGCTCGATAGCACGCTAAATCAGGGATATACTGTGAAGCAGCTAGCACGGTTTCGATACGTTGTGGAAGCTGAGAAAGTGGTGATGACATGCAGGCGGCACCCAGGCAAGGGGTAGGGGCAGGCGTAGGCGGGAATGTGGGTGGAGCGGTCGCTGACTTGATAGCGCTGACTAAACCCCGGATTATGGCGTTGTTGTTATTTACTGGATTTAGTGCGATGATAGTCGCCCTTGGTCGCTTGCCGTCGTGGCATTTAACCATGTACACTCTGGTCGGATTGGGCTTTTCCACGGGGGGCGCGGCTGCCCTAAACATGTGGTATGACCGCGATATTGATCAGATTATGGGTAGGACCAAAGGCCGACCCATTCCCGCAGGCCGGATCAGTCCTCGGGTCGCGCTGGCCTTCGGTCTACTGTTGGAAGCCGCGGCCGTCGCCATCTTGGCTTTAGCGGTTAACGGGCTGACCGCTGGACTGGCCTTCGCTGGCTTTATCTACTATGTTGGAATCTACACGATGTGGCTGAAACGCAGGACTCCGCAGAATATTGTGATTGGGGGAGGAGCGGGCGCTTTTCCACCCTTGGTAGGCTGGGCAGCCGTCACCGGCCATGTGGGGTTGCCGGCGGTGTTGATGTTTTTAATCATTTTCCTCTGGACTCCGCCACACTTTTGGTCTTTGGCGTTGTACAAGAATGAAGACTATGTCAAGGCCAAGGTGCCCATGATGCCCGTGGTCCACGGTGAACGCCCAACGAAAGTTCAAAGCTTGATCTATGGGGTGCTGCTACTAGGCAGTTCCCTGCTCTTATTTGAAACGCATGTTGTGGGACGTGTCTATTTAGGGGCGGCCATGGCCCTGGGGATAGGATTTGTGCTGATTTTGATTCGTCTCCTGCGAGAGACAGCTCCTGATTTAGATTGGGCAAAGCGGACCTTCCGGTACTCCCTAATCTATCTTCTGGCGATCTTTGGATTTATGCTCGGCAACGTGCGCTGATGGCCCGTGGCCGAACAGGCGGCGTAGGGGATCCCAATTTCGGTCGGCAGCGCGCTCCTTCAGCGGAATAATAGCATTGCCGGTAATTTGGATGCCTTCGGGGCAGACGTCGGAGCAACAATGGGTCACATTGCACCAGCCGATGCCCGCTTGCTGCGTAGTGAAGGCGATGCGGTCCGAGGCATCCATGGGATGCATCTCTAGTTCAGCGAGCTTCGTCATGAAGCGCGGGCCCATGTATACGTTTTGGTCATGGTGATCACGGAGCACATGGCAAATATCTTGGCAGAGGAAGCATTCGATACACCGGCGGAACTCTTGAATGCGGTCGACGTCGCGCTGAAACAGGGTAAAGGGAGCGGGCTCAGCGGGTTCAAACGGGGCAATCTTTTTGGCTACACGATAGTTCCACGAGACATCGGTCACTAAGTCCCGAATGAGGGGAAACGTCTTCATCGGGCGCACATGGATGGGTACGCCGCTGGCTAAATACTGGTCGATGCGGGTCTTGCACAAGAGTTTTGGCCGGCCGTTGATTTCTGCGCTGCAAGATCCGCAGTGGGCCGCTTTGCAGTTCCAACGCACGGCTAGATCGCGCGCGTGATGCGCTTGAATGTAGTGGATAGCATCTAGCACGACCATCCCCGGGCTGACTTCAACGGAATAGGGCTGCTCCTGGCCGCTTGAGGCGTCGCCTCGGTACACATAGATGGTCGTGGTCTCCTTTAGGGCCGTCATTTACTCCTCCTTAGCGAGATGTCGTTGTTCTTCACGAGCACGAAGTACTCCGGGAGCGGCCGAGGCCCGAAACAACCGGGCAAGGGATTCAGGCATGGCGGGTATCGGGCGGGCTTCGATGCTAAGCCCTTTACCTGGGGACAGACGTTGAACGAAGTTTACTCGGCCAAGGTCGGCCAGTTCCTCAGGAAAATCCACTCGCCATTGGGCTCCACGACTTTCTTCGCGGGCGATTGCCCCCTGAATCACAGATTCTGCCAAGATGATCAAGGACTGCACATCGAAGATGGTATTCCAACCAGGGTTGAAATGGATGGGACCCGAGGCTGCCATGCGCTCGACATCGGCTCGCAGGGCCTGGAATTGTTCCATCGCCGTGGTTAAAGATTGTTTGGAGCGCATGATGCCGACGTGAGCCGTCATCAGTGCCTGTAGAGTCTCTTGGACCATAAAAGGGTTCGTGCCCGACTCGATGGTGAAAGGTTGGACGATGCGCTTTCGTTCTGCCTCAATTTGGTTCTTAGCCAACTGGGGCCACTTTGCCCTCGCTTTGGCATATTCGGCAGCGGCCATTCCCGCGCGTCGACCAAAGACGAGCAGGTCGCCTAGGGAATTGCCGCCCAGACGGTTGGCGCCGTGCAGGCCGGCAGCTGTTTCGCCGGCAGCGTAGAGGCCTTCGATGTTGGTGGCGCCAGTCGCTGCTTGAACGCGAATACCTCCCATGGTGTAGTGTACGGTAGGGCCGACTTCGAAACGTTCGCGCGTGATGTCTACATCCGCCAGTTTGAGAAACTGGTCATACATACCGGGGAGCTTCTGCTTGACGTATTGCGCACCGCGATGTCGAATGTCTAGCCAGGCTCCACCGTGGGGGCTTCCCCGGCCCAGGGCCACCTCTTTAAAAATGGACCGGGAAACCACATCGCGCGAAGAGAGCTCCTGGCGAACGGGGTCGTAGCGCAACATGAAGCGCTCGTTTTCAGAATTAAATAAAAGCCCTCCCTCTCCGCGCACGCCCTCGGTGACCAAAATTCCCCTTACTCCGGGAGGCCAGACCATTCCGGTGGGGTGGAACTGGATCATCTCCATGTCTTGGACCTCAGCTCCCAACCAAAGAGCCAGGGCGCAACCATCACCCGTCGATTCCCAGGAGTTTGAGGTGACGCGATACATGCGCCCCCAGCCGCCGGTGGCCAAAATTAAGGACTTGGCGCGAAAGACTAACGGCTGGCCATCATCGCGGCGGTAGGCAAAGACGCCTGCTATCCGGCCCTCATCGTCAACAAAAAGACGCGTGCTGGTCACCTCTTGAAAGATATCCACATCCAAACTGAGCACCTTGTACTGCAAGGTTCGAATCAATTCTTTGCCGGTGCGATCGCCCACGTGGGCAAGACGCCGAAAACTATGTGCACCAAAGGGGCGTTGCAAGATTTTTCCGTCCTCAGTGCGGTCGAAAACGGCTCCCCAATTTTCTAGTTCAAAGATGCGGGCTGGCGCCTCTTTCGTATAGATCTCAACCATTTGATAGTTATTGATGAAGTGGCCGCTAACCATGGTGTCATAAAAATGGGTGTCCCAACTGTCGTAAGGATCCAGATTGCCTAATGCCGCGGCGATGCCGCCCTCCGCCATGACGGTGTGAGCCTTGCCGAGTAGCGACTTGGACAGCACCGCCACTTTGCTGCGTTGCTCGGCGGCCGCCACTGCGGCCCTAAGCCCGGCACCGCCCGCTCCGATGATGACCACATCATAGTGCAAGGTTTCAAGGGAAAGGGTCGCCATGGCTAAAACAACCTCGGATCGTGGATAGCCCCGATGATAAGCAGGCGGACATACAAATCAGTACCCCAGACCATGAACATGGAAGCCCAGGCGTAGAGACCATGTCGTTGGTTTAGTGCCGAAATGGCCTTCCACCCGCGATAGCGATAGCGAGCACGATTCTGGCAACTGAAGCAATCGAGGCCTCCGCCAACTAGGTGACGAAAGGCATGACAAGAAAAAGTGTATAGCGATAGTAAAATGGCGTCGGCCAATAAAATGAAAGAGCCAAGGCGTAGGTCGAGATGCCCTTGATACCAAAAGGCGTCTACGGCGTCTTTCCATAAAAAGATGACCACGACCAGGGCCAGATAAAGAAAATAGCGGTGCAGGTTATTCCACACCAAGGGCGGGCGAGTCTCTCCTCGGTATTGTCGGCTGCGGTCGGGAATTCCGCAGGCCGCGGGTTCACGGAAAAATCCGCGGTAGTATTCGCGCCGGTAGTAATAACAACTAGCTCGGAAGCCAAGGGGAATCCAGGCTACGAGCAGGGCAGGAATCCAGGGAACGCCGAGCCAAAGGCCAACATCAGGGGAAAAATATGGGGACAGATAGTTCTGATATCGGCCGACATTGTGCCCGAAAATTTCCCAAATGGAATACAAGACAAACAGGCTAAAGACCACCAGAGTCACATTGGGAGCCAGCCACCAGGGGCTCTCGCGCGCAATTGGGGGTTTCGATGACGATGGCATGTCAGCCACGGCGGGTCTCCTTCAGGACCGTTCGTTGTCTCCGATCCCAAGGGTTAGGATAACCCTCGCGGCGAAGCCTAATACGGGGCGGCGCTAGAAGACTGGCGAAGTTTTTCGTCTTTAGCCTGCGAGGCACTGGCCAAAGACTGGCGATAGGCGATTAAACGCTGACGTAAGTCAGATTGGCTGACAGATAGGATGGCGACCGCCAAAAGTCCAGCATTGGCGGCGCCACCGATGGCGACGGTCGCCACGGGAATGCCGCTTGGCATTTGGACGATCGACAATAAAGAATCCATGCCTTGTAGATAACGGCTAGGGATAGGAACCCCGATTACGGGAATTGGCGTATGAGCCGCTAGCATCCCTGGTAGATGCGCAGAACCCCCGGCACCTGCAATGATTACGGCGATGCCGCGGTCCGCGGCCGTCAGGGCGTAGTCGGCCATCAGTTGCGGGGTGCGATGCGCAGACAGTACCCGGACCTCATGGTCGACCTCAAACTCCTCTAGCAGGAGTTTGGCCTGTTGCATCGTCTCCCAATCCGAGTCACTTCCCATCACGATACCAACTTTCATGTGACCCATGTACAGCGCTCCTCTCGAATACGACCCATTAAAAGGGCAATGCCTTTCGGGCGGCCCAGGCTCGTTCTTGGGCTTCTTGCAGGGTGTCTCCCAAGGCGGTGATATGGCCTAACTTGCGCATGGGCCGGGACAGGGTCTTGCCGTACAAGTGGATATGGACGCCGGGAACGGCCAATCCATCGGCTAGTTGTGCGGGCGAGATGGGACCATCTTGGCGACCCAGTATGTTGACCATGACGGCGGCCGGAGTCTCTAGCGCGGTAGACCCCAAAGGGAATCCCAAAATGGCTCTCACATGGTTTTCAAATTGGGAGGTCTGACAGGCTTCAATGCTAAAGTGGCCCGAGTTGTGCGGACGCGGGGCAATTTCGTTGATCACCACTTTGCCGTCTTGGAGTAAAAACATCTCAACGGCCAGGGTTCCCACCAAATTGAGGGCGCGGGCGGCGCCTTCCGCAAGAGCCCTGGCATCGATCGATACCCGCTCTGGTAAGGCAGCCGGTGCCAGAACCTCCTCGCAGACAAAACGAGGCTGGCGCGTCTCCACGACTGGATAGGAAACCACCTGGTCATCAAGGCCGCGGGTGACAATCACCGAAAGTTCTCGCACAAAGGGGATGTGCTGCTCCGCGAGCAGGTACTCGGGCGCAGGCTCCAAGCGATGCCACAGTTCCTCTAATTGCTTTGGATCGTCAGCCAAAAAGGTTCCGTGACCGTCATAACCTAATCGGCGGGTCTTCACGACCAAGGGATAACCTAACTGCCGACCGGCTTCGTACGCCACGGGCAAATTGTCAATGGCTCGGCCGCTGGCTACCGCCAACTGGTAAGAAAGGAGTCGAGACTTTTGCGTCCACTTATCCTGAACGACCGCGACCGAGTCAAAAAATGGCAAAACTTTTCCGCCTTGCGCACTGAGATCTTCGAGCGTCCGAGCCGGGATGAACTCGCTCTCCAGTGTGATCACGTCGGAGCCTTGAACGATCTGTGCCTGGATGGCCGGGTCATCCAGGCGGCCCACCACGGTTTGAGTGCAGGCTTGGGACGCAGGGGTCCCTTCCTGATCAGCCCAGATCAGCGTTTCTATTCCCAGTTGAGCGGCCGCCGTTGCCGTCATTTTGGCCAACTGACCGCCGCCTAAAATTGCAATCCGCACGAAGTCGCCCCCCAACTTTATTATAGCAAGTCGTCCATAGGATGAGGAGCATTGCCTTAGCCTGCCCAAAGGGAGAGTGCCGAGTCGTCAAACTAGAAAGTTTGCTGACCGAGGCGGAACCGAACGATGATGCCGTGGTATACGGCCTCCAACGGTGGGAGATTCTTGGTGCAGGAGGGGAATCGATGGACGCGACCACGCTAGGCGATCTTAGGAGTTTGGCAGAGGCGCTCCTCATCGAGATGGAGCAGTGGTTGGAGCCATCGCTGCCGATGGCGGTCCAGGATGCCGCGCAAACGGTGCTTGACCTGTTTGGTAATCCCCCCGATCTTGATCATCGGGCGGTCCCCTGGGGCCGCGAAGTGCTCCATCTGATCTATTTCGACTATGCCGTGGGCGATGTGCAACTGCTTGCCGGCGTGGTACAACCATTATTGCTGCCGCAGGGAATCGCGGAGCCATCCGCGGTGGTGAGTGGATCGATTAAGCGGATGCAGACGATTACCGCCGCGGGCCAGGCCTTACTCGAAGGCCAGGTCTTGGTGGGAGCAAGCTCGTGGTCGGATTGGTGGGCGGCAGACGTTGCGAATCCACCCTTGCGTGCGATTAGCGAACCGAAGAACGAAGAAGTCATCCACGGGCCGCATACGGGTTTTATTGAGGATACGACCGTGAACCTTTGGCTCTTGCGTCAATTCGTGCGAACGCCCCTACTGCGCGTCGAGCAAATGACGGTCGGTGGTCTTACTCAAACTCCGGTCACGCTCGTCTGGGTTGCGGGGATTAGCCAACAAGCGGTCATTGAACGACTTAAGGCGAAAATTAGCCAATTGGATTTGGATGGGATCATTGACTCCTCGGAATTGGCGGAACTTTTAGGGGGGTCGCGACTTTTGCCCACCTTCCAATATAGTGAGCGTCCCGATCAAGTGGCGTCCGCTCTTTTAGAAGGCCGTGTGGCAGTATTTGCCGGTTCAAGCCCTACCGCATTGATGGAACCCGCAGGTCTTGTTCATCTTATGGCGAGTGTCGGAGACTACTATCAAATGGCGTCGCTGGCCACCATGACGCGGATTCTTCGCTATCTTGCGTTGGTTTTGGCCATTGTTCTCCCTCCTCTTTATGTGGCCCTGCTTACCGTCAATGCGGAATTGATTCCCATGAACCTCGCTTTGACCATCGGCCATAGCCGCATTGCCATTCCATTTCCGGTGCTAGTGGAAACCTTGTTAATGATGGCAGCGATTGATTTGGTGCAGGAGGCTGGAATGATGATGCCGGGGGCGATGGGCCAAACGGTAACCATCGTCGGGGCGTTGGTCGTGGGAGATGCCGCGGTCAAGGCGGGAATCGTCAGCGCGCCAACGGTGGTGGTAGTGGCGGTGGCGATGTTGGCTCAATTGATGTTGCCCGACAGCAATTTGGAGGGCATGGTCCGTTTAGTCCGGTATCCACTCGTATTGTTAGGTTCCGTGTTTGGCATCGTCGGGGTGACGACAGGGATCGTCATTTTGATCGCCGAAGCCGCGCAAACGATGAGTCTCAGCCTGCCCTATCTAGAGCCATTTGCACCCCGTGGTCAAGGGTTGTTCAGGGATACCGTGCTAAGATTGCCTGTGACCTATCAGAATCGGCGGCCTAGTACCAGTCATCAAGCAACCAAGCGATGAGCGCTCGGCTGTCGCTACGGCAGCTAGCTATCTTGCAGTCGGTGGCCACCGTGCCCACGACGCTAGTGTTCTTGCCGGGACTGACGCTCCAAAAGGTGGGCCACGATGCCGTATGGACGGTTTTCGGTGCGAGTCTTTTGGGCCTTGCGTGGACTGCTTTGATCGCCTGGGCGGGTCGAGGGAAGAGCCCACAAGTGGTGTTGGCCGACATTACGCCCCGATGTCTTGGTCGAGGCCTGTTGTTGCTGTACGGTATTACCTTGGCCAGCGTGATCATTGCTCAATGGGATGAACTCTCAGCGTTTGTGCAGGCGGAGTTGCTGCCGGCGACGCCGTCGTGGGCGGTATTAGCCTTGGCTCTGTGCGCAGTGATGGTCTGTACGCGCAAGGGCTGGTTGGGTCTGAGTCGTACGGTTGACATCATTGCACCGTTAGCAGCGGTGGCCTTCGTGATGATGGCGGCTTGGACGGCGTCGTTAGTGCAGGGATGGAATCTTTTACCGTGGTTGCTGTTGCATCCGGTGCACGACCTTAAGGCCGTCTGGTTACCGGCCACATTCATTGGTGAGGGATTTGTGGGTATGGCATACGCCGACTTCACGAAAGGCACACCGCGACAAATCACCACGGCGGTGGTGGCAGGGCAGGTGGTTAGTAGCGGCGTCTTGGTCGTCGTCGTTTTGTTAGCTTTGGGCGGCCTAGGTCCCGTCTATGGAGGAATGGTGACCTATCCCTGGTATGCGCTCATCAAAGAGCTCCGCTTAGACGGATTTCTTACGCATCTGGAATTTCTGTTTGGGCCCATGTGGATTATGCTCTTATATCTTAAAAGTGCCATCTGGCTGATTGCCGTGGCTGACGTCGGCCGAAAAATTTGGCATAAAAGCCCTTACTGGGGGTGGATACTCGCGACGGGGTTGGTGACGATGGCCTTTTCCGTCAGTCACAGCACCGACACGAGTCGATTGGTGTACCTGCGCGTGTGGTGGGGAAACCGCGAGTTTCCGCTTCTTTGGATACTAGCCGTGGGAGGAGGGATTAGCGCGCGATGGCGACACCAAAAAGATTCGCAGCATGGGCCCGTACCCGTCGAATCCTCCTCCTCGGGACCTGCTTAACTCCCTTCTTGTCTGGATGCTGGGATGTTACCACCACCAATCCGACGAGTATTCCCGTTGTCTTGGGCGTTGACTGGCATCACGGCAAATACCGAACCACGGTAAGCGCCGTGGCTCCTAATCTCCTTACGGCAAATGGGACGGCGCACACGTCGCCCTTTGTCTGGGTCCGTCAGGGTAGCGGGTCCACGGTGGTCTCTGCCCTCGAAGCGGCCGGCCTGGCCTGGGGCCAGCCCACCACGCTGGATCACGTGGAGGTGCTGGTACTGGGCAAAAACGCTCTTGCGTATAGGCGTTTTCAGGCGATCTTGGACGCGTTGACGCGACCGCCATTCTTGCATCAAACACTCCATGTCTATGCGGCGGCCGGCCGTGCGAGCTCCGTGGTCGGTGCGACGATCGCCTTGGGCCCCAATCCCGCGGACGTACTGAACCACCAGGCGCGTGCGAGTCAATGGCGGCAAGGTTTTACCCGTCTCCGTTTTGATCGGCTAGTGGGACAATGGTGGAATGCCCCTCAAGATGCCGCGGTCATCCCCGCGATTGGTATGGGTCAGCGTTTAGGTGAGGGATCCGTGAACTATGTCTTTTCGGGGGCGTGGGTGGTGAGCCGTTTCAGCGCACCTCGACCGATAAGCCGCTTGCAAGTGCGGCTTTGGGCCTGGCTAGCTAACCAAGCAGCTCCTGCAACTTCGACCATCGTGGCGAAGAGGAACCCGGTGACGCTCTTGGTGGATACCAACCGGACCCGATTTCGCTGGGAAGCCGGGGGGATTCAGGTGACCGATCATCTATCGGTGGACGTGCTGGCCACCTCGCGCACGTCCACCAGACTCTCCGCCCGGACCGTGGCCGAAGCGGCGGCCAAAAAATGGACAGCTCAGGAGATGCAGGTCATCGACTGGGCAAAGGCCCATCATGCGGACATCTTTCAGTGGGGAAGGGCGATAGCGGCTGAGAAAGTTTCAGGATATCCCGTGCCTTCCACCAAATGGCCGCTCGTCTTTGCCAAGACGCGGGTGGCTCTCAGGCTGACCGTGCGGGTGCGGTCCTTCGGTGCCTATAATCGCGCCTAGTGGTCGCTGGGGGCGGCTGGGCGAGGCCCAAGCGCGGTGGTCACCTCGCCTACAATGATGACTGCTGGTGATGCCATGTGGTGTTCGCGGGCCTTGGCAGCCAACTGCGCTAGGGGCGCCCGGATTTCGGCCTGTTCTTCCCACCCCGCCCAAGTGACAATGGCAGCGGGCGTGTCAGCGCTCCGCCCGTTTGCCTCCAGATCTCGAATGACCTCTTCGAGCGTGCTCATGCCCATTAAGATCAAGAGCGTCCCAGCAAAATGTGGCAGCCAGCTCCAGTTGGGTTTTTCGCTTGCCTTATGTGCGGTGACGATAGCGAGCTGGTCGGAGACATTCCTCAGGGTGACCGGAATGCCACTGAGAGCCGGGGCCGATAACGCCGAGGTAAGGCCGGGAATAATCTGAAATGAAATGCCAGCTTCTCGAAGCGCCAGGATTTCTTCTCCGGCCCGGCCAAACAGGAAGGGATCCCCGCCGTGGAGGCGGACCACACGATAGCCCTGGCGTGCCCAGTGAACGAGTTGCTCCTGGATGTCGGTCTGAGTGGGGGTGGCCACGCCCGGAGTCTTACCCACATGAATGCGAGTGGCCAAATTGGGCACGGCATCCAGGATCGAGGGATGGACCAGACGATCATATAGGACCACTTCCGCTTGACTTAAGGTCTTAAAGGCGCCGATGGTCAAACCATCGATGGCGCCAGGTCCCGCCCCGACCAGGGCGACTTGTCCCTGGGCCAAGGGGGTTTGCTTAAACAAATCAGGCAAATTCTGGTCAACGAAATCACTAAGACACTGTCGTCGCTGAGCAAAACTGGTGTCTTGAGCCCGCAACTGACGGCGGAGCAGGTTGACCCTTTCAATGAGCGTCGACCATTGCGGGCTAACCAGGGCTTCCAGGCGCTTGCCAAGCGTCTTGGCCACTCCCGGAGCAAGGCCTCCGCTAAATACGGAAACCAGTAGATGCCCCCTGCGAAAGTGACTGGTGGCCATCACGTCGCAATGCTCCGGATCGTCCAGGGTGTTCACCAGAACTCCCGCCTGCCGCGCCATGTGAGCCACACGGCGATTATCATCCGGATCTTCCGAGGCCGCGATAACCAACCGAATCCCGCGGAGGTCTGTCGTCTGGACCGACCTCTGATGCCACACAAGGTGGTGCTTTTGGATGATGTCTAGCATCGCCGAGGTTACCTTCGGGGCAAATATGGTTAACGATGCTTGGGCATCGCTTAACGAGAAAAGTTTGTGTTCGGCGTCTCGCCCTCCGCCGACCAGCACGACCGGACATCGGCTGACATCCAGCATCAAAGGATAGTACCCCACGCTTTGCCTCCTTGTCGACGCTGTCCCGAGTCTAGGCGCACAATATGAGTACCCAGAGACGACTCAAGAGTGCGATTGTGCGTCATCATTCGACGGCGTATTTCGCGATGGCCTTCGATCGACCCACGCGGCTGAGTCACCCCGTCTGCCTGATCGTCCGAGTATACACTATAGGCTATAGAGATTATAGACTTTTAGCGGCCGATTTGCCAAGCTCGGACGGCGTTTTAAATTCTAGTTCAGGGTATGCAAGACGGGAGTGGATCCACACTAGGGTTTGGTGGTAGGGTAAGCTTAAGGAATAGATGTTTCAGGGTGGGATCACTGTGGAAGAAGAAACTTCAGCTATCGAAATTGGCCAACACCTCTATCAAGAAAGAATTCGTCGGCGCCTGTCCATCGAGGAAGTGGCTGACGCCTTGAGAATGCGTCGCGATTATGTCGTGGCGCTCGAGCAGGGACAGTGGGACGTTTTGCCCGGAGAGGTTTATGCGCAGGGATTTTGTCGAAGCTACGCGCGCCTTTTAGACATCAATCCCGACCTTCTTTTAGAGCCGCGGCGCCATGAGTTGGAAGGCATTGGTCAACCTACCCCCACCTATCGCGTGCGAACGGCAATGGTCTCGGCGTCGGAGCCTATGCCTAGGCGACCCCGGTCGAATCGGCGGAGAATTCCCAAACGTCTTGCCCCACGAAGCGTCACTCGACGTTCGGAAGATGCCTTACCCCATCAAGGCCTGGTTTGGCTGTTGGTAGTCATTTTAATCTTGCTTGCCGGTGGTCTTTGGCTCATTCACCGCTCTCAGATAGGCTCGTCCGTGCATACGACGTCGGCGGCTCCTCATCATGTCAAGGCCCATCTTTCGACACCCAAGGCCCATCCATCGACACCCAAGACCAAGACCAAGACACCGCCACCCGCAACAAAGACCAAGTCACCGCCTACCCCCAAAGTAGCCGGGTCACCTAAGCCGCCAGCGCTTTTAAGCAGCCACATCGCCAAGGGTTTATACTACGCTAGCTATCGAACACAGCAAAAACCGCCAATTCGCCTATCTCTGAAGTTTAGCGCAACTTGTTGGGTGAGCTACGCCATAAATGGAATCGTGCATAGTGCCGCGGGCCACACATACGTGGCTGGCGATCAACTGAAGCTAGTCGCTTCACGGTCTTTGACGGTCACGATTGGCAATGTGTTTGGAGCCTCGGTGACGGTGGACGGCGGAAAAATTCAAAACATTGCTCGGGATTCACTCGGTCATCCCGCCGTTATTAGCCTATCCGGCGCATAGTGCGACGATTCAGCCGGTCTCTCATCACCGTCCAGGCGCCAACGAGGATGGCCACGCTGCGAAGGCCGAAGAACACAATGACCCAGGACCACCAGGCGGGATGGTGAACGGCATAGAGATACACAACGGGATATCCGAGGCTGGAAAATACTGCGGCCAAGAGCCAGTAGCGGTTGAGAGGGTAGTAGCTCCAAAGTGGAATTAGCCACAAGATGAATTGTACCGAGAAGACTTTAGAGGTTAATAGCAAGACCACCAAGACCCACAAGCATCCCGCCCGGAGGTCTAGAATGTCCAAGTAAATCAAGACTAAGCCTAATCCTAGGCCTAGCATCATCAAGCCGTCAAAAACTAGCCCGACCGGGTGGCTAAGCGGGCTCACAATGTTCATGGCGCCGTAGGCAAAGACCAAACGGGTTTTCAGGGGTGCCAAGAGAGCAGCGAAGGCGCCCGGAAAGCTTCCGATCTCGAGCGGTCGCTGGTCGAGAAACTTGTACGGTGACAACGCTCCCGGTCCTGCCCAGCGATATTCGAGTTCAAGCACCAAGGCGATGCCCAAAAGCGCGGTGAGGGCGCTGAACCAAGGCAGCTTGCCTTCACGCCGGTATTGCCATAGGAACACGACAGGCATGAACACGGCGGGATAAATCTTAAGTAAGAAGCCGACCGCCAGCCAAACCCACGCCCACGCGAAGTGGTCTCGAATGGCCGCTTCAATACCGAGAGTTGCGGCCAATACGGCAAAAATATCATAACGACCCGTCAATAGGGCAAGACCGCCTAAGGCGACATAGACGATGAGGCGCATGCTCCATTGGATGGGTTCGCGCACGGTGATCAGCATGACCATCAAGGCCAGGCCGCTCCATAGGCCAAAGGCGAGGCGATACGACCAGGGCAAAAGTCTCGGTAATAGAAAGACCGCTTCGGACAAGGTGGGATATTCAACGGGCCAGTGGGTAAGCAAGGGAGGCAAGAGGCCGGCTCGAGCGTAGCGGGCGTATTCGGCCACGTCGCTTGGCTCTATCCAGTAAGTCAGCACCAGCGACAAACCCACCAAGGCGACTCCCAAGATGACCAGGGTCCATGGTGAGCGCAGGTCAAGTTTGAGGGCCCGGTCTTTCACGTTATTCTGTACCCCGCGAGCCCGAAAGGGGTCGAGTTCTTAGCCGAAGGTGATAGCGCCATTGAAGCGGTCTGAGGAACGAAAGCGTCGATTTCCCGGGTCGTCCCATGAGATACCAGCTGATTGGGGTGAGGGCGATGAGCCAGACGGCTAGATAACTGATGCTCAGGGTCAGGCTAAAAACCAGGGCGCTATGCAAGATGGGCCAGTAGGGAGTGAGCGGGATATCGAAGTCGCCTAAAACGGCATATAAAATCAGCGGATGAATCAGGTAGAGCCCAAATGAATGGTGAGAGAGTCCAGCCAGGGCACGCTGCCCCATGCCCACTCTCACGTTCTTCGCCCAGAGGGATCCCTGGCTATACAGCAGCAATATGGTGGCTAGGCAGTAGGGAACCATAATCGGTTGAAAGACCATCGAAGCAATCACAGGGCTCACGTGGAACTCCTCACGGCTCAGTATGTAGGTCGAGAGCACGGCCAGGCTGCTCAGCGTCCATGCGACAATGACGACTCGACGGTGTAATTTTACTATCTCGTCGAGTTTAGGTAAATGCGTGGCGGCTAAGGCTCCGGCAAGGAGATACAATTGGTAGCTAAAAAAGGCCATGTCCCTATAGGGCATGAAGCTTCCCACAAGCCCACCGCCCGCTCGATCTGCTTGATACCAAAGCATTAGCGCGAGTTCCAGGGCCAAGCTTAGCACGAAGAGGAGGCGGTGGTGGCGACGGGTGCGATCGATGAGCCACTGGAAGGCCGGGAACAACAGGTAGATCTGCATCGTGATGAGAAGATAATAGAGATGATACCAGGCCGTGCCTTGTAGGAGATCGATGAGCACGCGGTGCGCAAATGGCAACGCCTGCCCAAAGCCAGGATAGGTGCTGATGTAGGCATAAATGAGCGTCCACAAGATATAGGGAATGGCGATCAGCCGAAACCGCCGGCGCCAAAAAACCGGCCACGCGATGGAGCGGCTGGGGTAGGTGTAAAAGAGCACAAACCCGGTAAGAAATAAAAATACTTCTCGGGTGTAGTGCAGCAACATAATGACAGCACCGGCATCAGAACTGTTCGGAGGATTAGTGAAAAAGATAACATGGACCATGATGACTCCCAAAACCGTCAAAGCTCGGATAAAATCAATTTGGTAAAGATGAATTTTGGCCTGGTTCTTCCCAATCTCAGGCGTGTGGCTGGTTGACGGCATGGGCGTTCCTCCCGCACTTATGATAGATCCCTGGACAAAACGTCGCTGTCGTAGTGTATCCCATTTAGGCAGGCAGACCGTTTATGCTCACCAGGCTGGACAGAATGGGAAATGGGCGATCGGGTCGGGAATGCGCCGATCCCCGCTTGGTGCGAAGTTCGATCCGAAATTAAACAAGCCTTGGTACGGAGTAGAGGGATCCTACGAAGCGCCTTAGGAGGGTGGTTTGGATGTGGGTGGAATCGGTACCCAACTTCTCTAACGGCACCGATCGGGCCCTGCTCGAGCGGCTGATCCGAGCGGCGCGTCGCTCGGGAGCCACCGTCATGGGCGCTGAACAAGATGAAGACCATAATCGTGCCGTGCTGTCTTTGGCAGGGTCGGGCGAGCAAGTCCTGGATGCCCTCATGGCGACCGCGGAAGTGGCGGTGAGAGAGATTGACCTTAGAGGTCAGCGCGGTATTCACCCACGCATCGGGGCCATCGACGTTGTCCCCATCATTCCTCTGGGAGACACGCCCATGACGTATGCCGCCCAATTGGCGGACCAACTGGGAAAGCGGCTTGGTCAAGAGTTAGGCTTGCCAGTCTTTCTCTATGAGCATTCTGCTACCCGTCCTAGCCGAAAAAACTTGGCCGACGTACGTCGAGGTGGGTTTGAGGGCTTAGCTAGGCGCATGGTCCACGATGTTCCGGATTACGGTCCGTCAAACCCCCATCCCAGCGCTGGGGCGGTGGCGGTGGGAGCGCGCTGGGCGCTCGTGGCGTTCAACTGCTACTTGTCCACCGAAGACTTGGAGGTGGCTCGCGCGATAGCGCAGAGTGTCCGACAATCCAGTGGAGGTTTGGTGGGCATCAAAGCCCTCGGCCTTTATCTTGCGCGGCAACGGGCAGTCCAAGTCTCGATGAATTTAGTCGACTATCCCACCACTACACTGGCGGAGGCTCTCGAGCGGGTGCGAGCTGAGGCAGGGCGCCGTAACGTCCGCGTCGTTCGCCATGAACTTGTCGGATTGATGCCTCTTCGAGTCTTGTTGGAGGCAGCGGAGCGGTATCTTCAATTGCCCGGCCTGGGCTTAGACAAGGTGGTAGAGCTTAATCTGGCACGGTCGGCCATCGAGCAAGTGATGGTACCGCCTCCGGGCGAAGTCTAACCGTCTTGCTAAATGGTCTCATTTGGTGAAAGAAGGTAGAAATCATGATTGGTGTAGCCATGGTAGGTACGGGAGCCATTTCGCCCCAACACTTAAAGGCTTATCTCGCCTTTCCCGACCGAGCAGAGATCCGCGCGTTAATCGATATCGTGCCCCTTCGGGCTCAGGAAAAGGCCGAGTTGCTCAAGATCTCGGTGCCCATCTACCAGGATTACCGCAAGATCTTAGACGACGATAAGATTGACTTGGTTTCCATTGCCACCCCCCCAGGAACGCATGCCGAAATTGCCGTCGCCTGTCTTAGAGCGGGTAAGCATGTTCTGGTGGAAAAACCCATGGCGGCGTCGCTAGAGGAATGCGACGCCATGATTCTGGCCGCCAGGCAAGCGGAGCGGGTGCTTTCGGTGGTGGCACAGAACCGCTTTCGCACACCCATGATGAATTTAAAGCGGGTCCTGGAGAGTCAGTTGATCGGCCCCATCGTCCACGTCGCCGTGGAATCGTACTGGTGGCGGGGCCCCCAGTACTATGATCTGTGGTGGCGCGGGCGATGGGAGAGCGAAGGGGGTGGCGTGACCCTGAACCACGCGGTTCACCACATCGATGCCTTACGTTGGATGATGGGACCCGTCCGTTCGATCAGCGCCCAAATGGCTAATGTAGCGCACGACAACGCCGAAGTGGAGGACGTCTCGATAGCCGTATTGGGTTTTGAAGGCGGGGCGCTGGGGCAACTGACCAGTTCGGTGCTGCATCACGGCCAAGAACAAAAAATGCTCTTTCAAGGGACGCGTGCCGCGGTAGGCTTCCCCTGGCAAGTTAAGGCAGAAAAGGCTAAACCCAATGGATTCCCTGAAACCAATGCCGAGCTCGCTAGGGAGATTCAGGCGTTCTTTCAGAGCTGCCCTCCACTGATGTATGAGCACCACACGGGACAAATTGATGACGTTTTGACGGCGATCGAACAAAGAAGGCCTCCCTTAGTGGATGGAGACGCCGGCAGACGCACGATGGAGATTATTTCTGGCATCTATGCTTCGGCCACCTGGGACCAAAAAGTGGTGTTTCCCCTAGGCAAAGACTTTGCCTTTTACCGAAAAGACCAACTGCTTCAGCAAGTGCCCCGCTTTCACGTCAAAGCAAGGAGCGTGGAGGGTTTTTCTGAGAACCAAATTACCACCTAAAGAAGAAAGCTTTATGGGGCGTGCATCGGGCAGTATACTTAGACACGAGCAGTGATTTGGAGGTGGTCAGTACGGAACATGAACACGGATTAGGCCACTGGACTGATTTAGAGCGGCTCAAGCGCCTGGACCATCCCGAGCGCTTGGCGTTAATGCCACACGCTCCAATTTTGGCCGCCTTGGATCTGGACCAAGGCATGCACGTGGCTGATATCGGGGCAGGTTTAGGATATTTTGCGTTCCCGATATCCATCGCCGTCCGACGCGAGGGCCGGGTCTTTGCCGTCGATCCGAGTCCGGCTGCACGCGAAGAATTAAAGCGCCGCGTGCAAAGTGCCAAGGTGCATAACATTATCGTGCAAGATGGGACGGCGGCTAGGGTAGCGCTGGCCGACCGGTCGTTGGATCGGGTGCTTTGGCATGCGCTGTTTCACGAACTACCCAACTTAGACCAATCGGTAGCGGAAATGGCTAGGGTGTTGAAGCACGGCGGACTATTTGTCGTGGCAGATTGGCTTCCAGGCGCCTCTGAGTGGGGACCACACCAAGAAGAGCGATGGCCTCGCAGTAAGGCAGAGAAGCTGGTCTCGCAGTCCGGGCCGTTTCGCACCAAAGAGGTGTTTGAGCCGGGTCCGGTAACGTGGGGAATTGTTTTCGAACGAGTATAAACGAGTATAGGAGAAAGCTTGGGTGCTATGCAGGCAGTGATACGAGTCCTTACCGCAAAAGAATCCCGCGCCTTGGATGACGATGCCGAGCGGCGCATGGTTTGCCCATCCTGGTTAATGGAGGTAGCCGGGGCGAAGGCGGCCCAATACCTCTCTACGCGGCTTGATCAGGGAGCGGATCGCGTCGTGGTGGCTGTGGGCTCAGGGCGAAATGGCGGAGACGGGCTGGTGGCGGCCAGATATCTAGCGCGCTTTCTCCCCGTCGAGGTAGTCTTGTTCCGGGGCGTGCCCCACTTTGACGGGGCGAGCCGACTGTTGGATGCCGCCAGAGCGTACGGGGTACACATCACCGACTCTGAAGAGTTTGGTCTGGCGCTGTCTCGGGCCACCGTGGTCATCGATGCCATATTAGGCACGGGAATTCAAGCCCCCTTAAGGCCTTGGGCCAGACTCGCCATCGATACGATCAACGACAGCGGTCGACCGTGCTATGCGCTGGATATCCCCTCCGGCGTGGACGCCGACACGGGTCAGATCGACGGTAGCGCGGTGCGGGCAAAGGCAACTATTACCTTTGGCGGTTCCAAGTGGGGACATTGGTGCTACCCTGGCACGTCGCATCGCGGGGATCTAGTGGTGGCCGATATTGGCCTCAGTGAATCTGATTCGGCTTTAGCGGCTGTGCTGAGCGCGGACCAGGTGCGAGGTTGGATCCGTCCCTTGGCGGTGGACGGGCACAAGTATCAGCGAGGTCGACTGGTGGTCGTGGGCGGCTCCCAGGGGATGCCCGGTGCACCGCTGATGGCGGCGGAGGCAGCCTTGCGAATGGGGGTCGGTTTAGTCCATCTCATGGTACCGCGCTCCTTATTGAGCAGAATTTCGCCGTCTTCCGCCATGTTGGTTTCCGGTAGCCAAGAAGATGATCAAGGTCGACTGCGCTGGGGAGATGCGCATTGGGCAGCTCTGGAAAAGGCCGATGCGGTGGTCATTGGCCCCGGATTGGGCGACGTTTCGCCAAGCGGGTGGTTCCAAGAACTCCTGGGGTTAGGAAAGCCAATGGTCGTGGATGCTGATGGGCTGGCCCTGCTTAAGGACGTCTTAGGCCAGCATCATCTCGAACACTTGGTGCTTACGCCGCACCAAGGCGAGATGGCACGCCTTCTGGGAGTGAGTGCCAGTCACGTTGACCAGGACCGTGTGGGCGCATTTACACGCTTGCAGGAGCAATTCGGTGCCACGGTCGTGCTTAAAGGTCCCCATTCCATTGCGGGTAGACCGGGTCATCTTTATGTCAACCAGTCGGGCATCCCAGAACTG
The DNA here is from genome assembly GCA_021797635.1 of Bacillota bacterium. Lineage (GTDB taxonomy): Bacteria > Bacillota > Sulfobacillia > Sulfobacillales > Sulfobacillaceae > JAJZZI01. The sequence goes on from JAJZZI010000046.1 coordinate 19,918, forward strand.
GCAACCGCCGGGAGCGGCGATGTCTTAAGTGGAATCATCGGCGGCCTCCTGGCTAGTGGAATGGCCCCGTGGCAGGCGGCCGCCGCCGGGGTATATATCCATGGGCGGGCAGGGCAAGAAGCGGAGGCAGTCCACGGGCAGAGTCTCATCGCTCCAGACCTAATTCAAGCCCTGGCGGGCGACTGGCAGCACTGGCTTTCGGACCGCCGGGAGGAGGATCCGCAATGGTTCTAGGTCGCGCCCAGGAGTCATGCAGCGGCCACAGCCGGCCCACGGAAGCCATCGTAGACCTCGATCGGATCGGTCACAATGTGACCTATTTAAAGAGCTTTTTAGCCACCGGAGTGGCTCTGATGGCGGTGGTGAAAGCAGATGCGTACGGGCACGGTGCCCTAAGGGTGTCGAAGGCGGCGCTGAATGCGGGAGCCGAGTGGCTAGGGGTGGCCCTGGCTGAAGAAGCGGTGGAACTTCGAGAGGCAGGCATTGCCGCGCCCATCTTGATTTTGGGCCCATCGCACGACCGCCAAATGGATTGGGCGGTTCGGCACGGCGTGGACCTCACCGTGTTTGACGAACAGCACCTTTTGTGGGCTAAGATGGCCGCCAAGCGGCATCGAACCCGGGCCCGTATACACCTAAAGCTGGACACGGGGATGGGTCGTGTAGGGCTCATTTGGGATCGCCTAAGTAAGGCTTGGATTGAAGCACTAGCGGATCCTGATCTCCATTGGATTGGGCTTTCAACTCATTTTTCAGCCAGCGATACCGACCCTGGAGCAACAAAAACCCAGTTGGCGCGCTTTCTAGACGCTATCGAGTATCTTCGTGGGCAAGGTGCGCTACCCTCTGAAATTCATGCGGCCAATTCGGCCGCCATCATGCAATATCCGGGCGCGCACTTTACCATGGTGCGAGCCGGGATTGCCGTCTATGGCCTCAAGCCCTATAGCCAGGCGGTCGGATTAGAGCCTGCCCTTAAATGGCGTTCGGAAGTGGCCTATATCAAGGTCGTGGGACAGGACTTTGCCGTGGGCTATGCGGGAACCTTCCGCACCGCCGAGGCGATGCAATTACTATCCGTACCCGTGGGCTACGCTGATGGATATCGCCGCGGGTGGTCGAATGTGAGCGATGTGTTAATTGGGGGCCATCGCTACCCCGTGGCTGGGCGGGTGTCGATGGACCAAATTACCGTGGCCGTTCCCCTAGGCATAGCCGTGCGTGTCGGGGATCCCGTCGTTTTACTGGGTAGGGACGGCGAAGAGGAGATTAGTGCGGAGGAACTAGCCGGGCACATCGATTCGATTTCCTATGAGGTGGTGACGGGAATTGGAAAACGCGTGCCACGTCGCTATCGAGGCGATTGACATCAAATTTTTGCGAAGTCTATAATGTGAACGTTAAGAGGAAAGAGGTGGGCCCTTGGACGTGAATCGCCGAGTAGTGGTTCGCCTACCTCACCAATTGGTGGACGCGCTGGACGTGGTGGCAGGTCAGCGAGGTAGGCACCGAAGTGACGTGATTCGGGAGAGCGTTGAGTTTTTTCTGGCGGAACAGGAACGTAAAACCCTTAGGCAACAACTCATCGAAGGATATCAGGAATTGGGCCATATGGAATCTCCCCCAGAATCCGAGGAACTGTGGGACCTCTGTGGACTACGGCAGGATTAGTGAGTCATGTCAGCGATCGGAGAAGTCCAGGTAAGACGCGGTGATATCTTTTTTGCCGACTTGTCGCCTGTGGTGGGCTCGGAGCAGGGAGGGGTTCGTCCCGTATTAATCATCCAGAATGACATTGGCAACAAATACAGTCCCACCACCATTGTTTCGGCCATAACCTCACAGCGTTTCAAAACCCGGCTTCCCATACACGTGGAGCTCTCCGCGGTAGAATCGTCATTGAACCGGGATTCGGTCATTTTGTTGGAACAAATTCGAACGCTAGATAAGCGCCGACTCAGAGAACGTATTGCCCATTTACCTCCCCAAGTGATGATGCGGATTGATCAGGCGATTCGGATTAGCCTTGGCCTGACCGTCTTATAGGCTTGGGGCCAAAAGAGAGGGCGGCGGCCAAATGCCACCTTTAATTGGACTAACCATGGCTCGTAGTGCCGATGGTCTTCGGGACGGGATTTCGGTGGCCTATCTCAACGCCTTGCGTCAAGCCGGGGGGATCGCCGTTGCGCTGCCCAACGGTACGACTGCCAATGTTCTCACGAGGCTAGATGGGTTAATTTTAACGGGAGGCGGTGATTTTGCCCCCGAGCGCTACGCCAGGCCAAACCGCGGAACCAAGGACGAGGCTATTTGCCCCGAGCGCGACCAAACGGAAATAGAATTAATCAGGGCTGCCCAAGCCCTGCATATGCCTATGTTGGGGATTTGCCGAGGGATCCAGGCATTGGCTGTGGCCCTAGGGGGAACTTTAATTCAAGATATTAGTCAGGAGATGGCGGGCTCAGATATTGTCCATTATCAAACAAAAGGTCGCAGTTCGGCCACCCATGGGATCGATGTGCTGCGTCCCAGTCGTTTGTTCGATTTAGCGGGCAGTGCAGAGATTCGCGTCAATTCTCTTCATCACCAGGCAGTAGAGTTCGTGCCCGAGGGTTTTACGGTGGTGGCCACGGCCGAGGACGGACTGATCGAAGCCATGGAGGGCCCAGGTAGGGATTTCGTTATGGGCGTGCAGTGGCATCCTGAGGACTTGGCCGTAGCGGGGGATGTGGTTAGCCAACGCATCTTCGCGACCTTCGTGACCCAGGCATCCATGTTTAAAACGGATACGAGGAGAGGATAAGACTGGCGGAAAGAGCGGTGGAGATTGTTCGAGGAGAATGGGTGGAAAGCGTGGCTTACGCCGACGTCGCGGTCGTAGACAGCCGAGGTCGGCTCACGGCATGGGCAGGAGATCCCGAGCATGCCACCTTCTGGCGGTCGAGTGCAAAACCGTTCCAGGCTTTGCCGCTAATTCTTGAGGGAGGGGTTCAACAGTTCGACTTGACGGGGCCCGAGCTAGCCATTGTGACGTCGTCGCACGGCGGAGAAGAACGTCACCTGGAGCTGGTTACGGCGCTACTAGAGAAAATTGGCGCAGGCCCCGCCGATCTAGACTGTGGAGTGCACTGGCCTTCTACGCTAAGCGCTCGCAAGGCCTTATTAGACTCCGGCCGTGAGCCCACGGCGCTACACAATAATTGCTCGGGCAAGCACACCGGCATGTTAATGCTGGCGCGGAAACTGGGAGCTCCCGCCGAAGGATACTTGGCTCCTGACCACCCCGTACAGCTTCGTATTGCCGAGAGTGTTCGCCGCTTCACCGGCCTATCTCCGCATGCTGCTATAAAAACGGCGATCGATGGGTGCGGTGCGCCTACCTTTTTCCTGCCCCTCAATCGCATGGCGTTCGCCTATGCGCAATTGGCGGATCCGCGTGGTATGGACATAGTCGAAGCTTCCGCGATGACTTTGATAGCGGAAGCTCTCAGAGCCTATCCCGAATTGGTATCCGGTGAGGATCGTCTGGAAGTTAGGCTATCCGAGGCCAGCGGCGGCCGCTTTGTGGCCAAAGGCGGTGCGGAGGCTGTGTTTGGCCTAGGCATTCCCGAAAGAGGGTGGGGCATGGCCATCAAAGTGGCAGACGGCAATAACAGAACCCTGGCCACTACCGTCCTTCACGTTCTGGCTAGCCTGGGTCTCCTAAGTGATGAGGCTATGTTGGCCTTGAACGACCTCGTATATCCCGTCATTCGCAACCATGCGGGAATCGCCGTAGGCTCGATGCGCCCCGTGCTGAACCTGCACACCGCTCAGATTCCGATTGCTTAGCTGGCCGAGCCAGCCAGGCGAACGGGAATCAAATCTCCATCGCGAGACGGTCGGTAGATGTCGCCTTGGGCGTTAAATTGAATGGCGCACTGGTCGCAGAACCAATATCCGCGCTCACTAATTTGGCCTACGGAGGTTCTCCTGCTGCAAAGCGGGCAGGCAAATTGTCGTTTCATCAAAATAGCCCCCTTTAGAAGGCGCTCGCAACGTCACCTTCGCTACTTCTCTACAGTAGTTCGCAATTGTTTCCAGGTTGTTGCGGGCCGATGGGAATTTTCTAAGGAAATCCTCATGCTTAGCCTAAGAGCAAGAGGGTGAAGGGGTCACTCTTGCCGATCGGGCATGACGAAGACGCCCGGGGATCCCCGGGCGTCGGGCCTTTGGGAATTTAGGAGAACGAGGGAGCGAAGAGGATTTCTTCTTTGGGAGCTGCGGCCAACGGCCAATGGGCTTCGGGCACACGCAGCCATCCTTGCTTGGTCTCGCAGAAATGCGGTGTAGTAAGGCCCTGCTTGAGGCGCTCAGTGCGATATAGGTGAAAACGGCGTTTGCTCCAACCGCTGGTAACCTCCCAATGAGGGTGACGCTCGATGAACTGCATCAGGGTTCGATAGCTCTCATAAGTCTTCAGTTGGTAGAAGACGACGGGAGCGGTGCGGGCGGTTCCAGTGTAGACGACAAGAAATGTGGGAAATCGGCGCATCGTATCGCGTCCTTTCTAGTAGTGAATGTGTTCACAATCACAATATAAACCTATCTAGTCACAAAGTCAAGCGGCACGGAAAAAATTCGTCTGATGCCAAAAACGAGCTCGGCTTGGCTTGAGGTGCCTTCTCGGTAGGACCAAGGGTAGTGCAGGACTCCGGATGGGTACCTTGGCTTTAGGCTGCCTCTGGAAGAGCATCGCCTACGGTGGGAGACGGACCTATCGACCGCCTTAATCATCTATCTATCCTGCGGGCTGTGACAGGTGTTCTCAGCAACGAGGTTTCCACAACGTGGCTACGCCAACGGACGCAGAGCAACCCTGATTAGAGAAAGGCGAGACCTACCGTGCGGGGGTCAGCAGGGCGGCTGGCGGCTAGCCGGGTTCATCCGTGTTCAGATGGGCAATAGTGGTGATGGGCCACCGGGCCGGGCAGACCGTCGATCCATTCTCCACCGCCTGCGCGCAATGCTTGATCAACGGGGCCGACGCGTACAGAGGGCGTGACCGGTTTCATCGTCGCCTCGCCGAGCATGCCAATGAGGAGCACGAGTTGTCCACCGCCTAGCTAAGGACGATGCATCTAGCTTTCTGGGGATTATGGGATTTGCGAATGTCGCCTGCATGAGTAGTCATTCAACGGCGTCTTAGAAATGCTCGCTTCTGCCCGAGTTGAGCGTCATCAGGACCGCCCAGATACTTCGAAGCAAGAGGCTATCTTGCCCACACGGGCGAAGCACAGGCATATGTCGCACGGCTCTAGCTGGGGAGAGGGCGAGAGCTCAGACCATGGTTAAGCCTCCAGAGACAGATAGAACTTGGCCAGTGATATGCTTGGCCTCGTGGCTTGCCAGAAAAAAGACGGCATGGGCAACGTCCTCGGGTTCGGCGATTTCCCTTAAAGGAATACGACGTATCATTTTAGCAATTAAGGGTTCGGCTCCTTCGCTGTTTTCCTCAAGGATGCGCGTGCGAGTGGGACCAGGAGATACGCAGTTGATGCGGACGTGGTAACGTGCCATTTCTTGCGCTAGGGACTTGGACAGGGAAATGACGCCGCCTTTGGCCGCGGCATACACCGCTTCCCCCGCCATGCCCACGCGACCCGCGTCGGAGACGACATTGACCACCGAACCAGCATTACGCTCCACCATGCTCGCTAAAGCCGCCTTAGAGGTGTAAATGACGCCCCATAAATTCGTGGCGAGGACGCGTTCCCAGTACACGGGGTCTTCTTGTAAAAATGGGCTGGTCAGAGTGTAGCCAGCGTTGTTAACTAACACGTCGACGGGCCCTAGCTGGCGCTCGACGGATTCATACGCCTCTGCCACCTGGTCGGATTGCCCGACGTCGACGGCCAGTCCCAGCGTTTGCCGACCCAGCCTTGAGGTAGCTTCACGTATACTTTGGGGATGAAGCGCCCAGATGGCGACTCGGTCCCCGTCATCTAGGAACTGTCTGGCGCTGGCCAGGCCAATACCATGGGCGCCTCCAGTGATGAGCACGGTTCGCTTCATGTTCAGAGTCCTCGCGGGGCCGTGCTCGGAAACAGATCAAGCTCCCGTGCATAAGCTTGCTCGAGCAGCGAGCCGGAAGCGTTGCCTTTGTTCATTTCCATGTGCCGCAAGTTGAGTGGATCATGGTTTCGGATGAACGCGACCACTTCCGCCGAAGGTGCCGGGGTCGTAGGGATGGCGTCATCGGGATTGATCGCCGGGGTAAAGCCAGTGGCCTCGATGATGTTCGTGACGTCCACGCCGGGATGCAAGGAACGAAGGCGCATGCTTCCTTGGGGACCTTTAAAGTCGAACGTTCCGAGGTTGCTGACGAGGACGCTTGGGGATCCAATCTGGCCGAGTGTCTGGCGCCGTTCATTGGAGTTGCCCGCTCCACTGCGGAAATCGACCGAGGCTACCAGCGACCGGCGTGTATGGTCAAGGACATAGTAGCAAAGCTTGGAGAGATGACTCGTGTCTTCAGGAATGCCGCGGGAACCTACTAAAGCCACCTTGGGATGATCCCATGGCCCGATGGCGCTGATGTTGACATTGCCCCATTGATCGATCTGAGCCGGATTAATCCAGATGCGGAATCGGTCTAAAAAGATGGCGTCGAAGGCCTCTTCCATGCCGATGGCCACCCCCGACTGGGCGAAGGCGAAGAATTGACCGAGGCTCAAGGTGGGGGTTATGTCCACGTCCATGCCCGATTCGGGACTGGATAAGAGGGCCAGGTCAGGCGCATAAAAGGCTTTGGCCACCAGGCCCGCCAAGGCGCCAAAAGCCGTGACTGAACTGACTAGCACCTCACCGGACAACTCCCGGGCCATGGCATCTATCATCAGTTCGTCTAATCCATACGTAAGCTCCGTCATATCCGCGCCCCTTTTCATTGCTGCGTGCTCGGTCCCCCCGAGGAGGGTGGTTTTAGCCGCGCCGTGAGGCTAGCTACGCCCCCTTGGCCAGCCAGATAGTCTGCGTGGGACGGGAGGACCACCTCGCGTACATATTGGTCCCATCGGTTAGCATCTACACAATGCTGCAGATACGTGTTGAAGGCTTCCAGATCAAGCCGATATTCTGGAGCCATGATCGTGGGATGGGCTCCCCATGGCACTTCCACTACGCCCTTGGTGTAAATGCGAAGGATTTGGGCCGTTGCCTTCATGGTGCGTAGGTCCTTAGAGCTCAGCACGTGTTCACACGACATGAATGTGGTTTTAGCCGCTTTGGCGCATAAGGCGTCGACATGGCTGTCACCCAAAATGACTCCATGACCCTGAGCGTCGGCATAGTTCACGTGAATTAAGGCGTAATCGGGCGCGAGCGGGGGCACCGCGACCACGTCCGGCCCGCCAAAAGGATCGGAAATTCGTCCAAAGGAGCGATTTACCCTAAGCACATCGGTAGCTAACCCGGTATGGGTGGGCATGAAGGGGATACGCTTGATGGTCGCCTCCAAGCCCGCCATGATCGTATACTCGGTCCACTCCTGAAATGCTACGCTTTGAACCTGCCGAGCCTGACGGAAATGCGGGGCTAAACCTAAAAACTCAAAGCCCACGAAGGCGTAAATCACCTCGCGAACGGCACCTACGCCGATCAACAGATCGACCTCAGGGCCACCGACGTCGACGATCAAGCGCAGATCGCGAACCCCAGAGCGAGCTAAAGCTCGAACCATCGCCATGGGCTTTCGTGAGATGGAAGAGCCGCCGATGGCCACAGTTGAACCATTTTGAATTTGGCTCGCCATCTCCTCGAGTGACAGCAACTTATTCACCAAAGACCTCCCTACTTCGAAAAGCACAGCCGCTCAGCGTGAGCCTAAGGCTCACGCTTCCGTCATCAGCCCCTTGGTCACTTCGAAAGGGCCTGAGGTGATGGTAAGGCCACCATCGACCCGGATTATTTGACCGGTGATGAAACGGGCAGCATCGCTGGCCAAAAACAAAGCCACGTCGGCCACGTCCTTGGGAGTTCCTAGTCGGCCGAGCGGGGTTTCACGACTGACCGCCTGTTCGAATTGTGGGTAGCGTTCACCCATATAAAAGCGCGCAGAGTCGGTCTCCACCACCCCAGGGGCAATCGTGTTGCAAGTGATTTGCTTAGGGCCAAGTTCGTATGCCAGATACCGTGTAATGGTCTCGACGGCGCCCTTGGCGGACCCAATCGTGGCATAGAGGGGAATAGTGTAGGGGGTGCCATGGCCCGACATGGTGAGAATACGTCCTCCGCGTTCGCCCATCAGCGGCACCGCCCTTTGCACCGAATGGATCAGGCTTTGCACAATCAGTCGGTAGGTCCGTTCGACATGGTATGGTTTAACTTCTGACAGGGGCTTGAAGGCGGTGGCGGCCGCATTAGCCATGAAGATGTCTAGGGCATTCCAACGTTCTTGAATTTGGTCAAACATCCGGTCCACATCGGTCAAATCCTCTAGATTGGCGGCTACGACTAAAACATCGCGGCCCATCTGCCGAATCTCGTCGGCGACTTGATGGGCCAGGTCCGCCTGTCGATGGTAGTGGATGGCGATGTCGGCACCTTCTTCGGCCATGGCCAGCGCCGTGGCCCGCCCGATTCCCCGGGAACTGCCGGTGATTAAGGCCCGTTTTCCCTGCAGTCTTTGTGTCATGAAGTTAAGCCCTTTCCTAGCCATTCGCCGCCGTCGATGACTAAAACCTCACCGTTAATGAAATCGGCATACGGTGAAAGCAAATAGCTGGCGGCATTGGCGACTTCTTCGACGGTGGCGAAGCGGCCCACGGGTACTTTGGCCAAGGTGCGTGCGCGATCTTCGGGAGCTTGCCAAAGGGGTCGTGCCCCTTCGGTATCGGTGGGGCCGGGCGCGATGGCATTGATGCGGATGTGGTGGGGAGCCCACTCGACGGCAAGACTTCTGGTTAAGGCGACGACGCCCGCTTTGGCGGCTACCGAATGCACTGTGCGTGGGCCGCCGGTCCAGGCGTAGCTTGCTACCACGGAGAGGATTCTTCCGCCGCGGCCAGAGGCGATCATGGCTAAGCCGGCGCGGCGAGTGCAGTAGAAGGTGCCATTGAGAACGCTGCCGACTACGCTGTTCCATCCGTTCACCGAAAGGTTTTGACTATCCACAATGAAGTTGCCGGCAGCCGAGTTCACTAAGATATCGACTCGACCGAAGCGCTCCAGAGTTTGATCGAAAAGGGCGTCCACCGAATCCGATTGGCGGACGTCGGTCGCTACCGATAAAACCTTGCGGTCCTGTTGCAAAAGCTCGGACTCGGCTTTGGCCAGGTGCTCTGGATTTCGACTAGCCAAGACCACCGTCGCACCCAGGGAGGATAGCGT
>JAJZZI010000200.1 GCA_021797635.1 Bacillota bacterium
ACGTTGACGTCATTGTGGATGTCATGGGCGGACGCCATCCGGCCCTGCCATGGGTCAGCCGCGCTATTTCCCAGGGCAAGTCCGTGATCAGCGCCAATAAAGAGCTGATCGCCGCCCACGGTCCAGAACTATCAGCCCTGGCGGCCGATCATGGAGTGTTTTTGGCTTATGAGGCGGCGGTGGGTGGGGGAATGCCCATATTGGAAACCCTCAAAACGCACTTTTCTGGGGCCCCGGTCACACGATTTCTAGGGATTTTGAACGGTACCACCAACTATATATTATCTCGCTTGGAAGCTGGCGAAGAATTTTCCGCCGCTTTGGCTAACGCTCAGGAGCACGGTTATGCTGAACCAGACGCCTCCAATGATTTGGACGGCACCGACATTGCGCGTAAACTGGCCATAGCCTTTGGACTTCTGTTCGGGCCCCCCGCCAACTTCGAAATTGCGCCTCGCGGTGGTGTGCAAAGTGATCTGGGCTTCGTCATCAAGCGGGTGCGGACGTTTGGTTGGCGACTGAAAGTCCTCGCCATTGCCGACAGCCAGGGCGGGGTCCAGGTCTGGCCCACACTCGTTCCCAAAGACCATCACCTAGCGGGCGTGCAGGGCGTTACCAATGCCGTGGGCGTGGAGGTCCATGGCCATTGGTTTTGGTTCGAAGGTCCCGGCGCCGGTGGCCAGGCGACCTCTCTAAGTCTTCTCGCGGATCTGTACCGTGGCTACGATCAGAGATTTCGAAGCGGTCGCTTGCCCGAGCTGGCCGGGCGTGAAGTCCATCCCATTACCATGCCCTGGGTCGGCTTCGGCCAAGATGCTGACCGATCTCCACAAACCTTTAGCGCACCGGCGGGCTCCATCCAACAAGAGCAATACTGGATCACCCCGCCTATGGACCAACCTCGGGCAGCAGCCTGGGTGGCTAAGAACCCTGGACTATTAGCCTATCCCGCCATCCTGAAGGAACGGTGATCAGGGGACTTCCCTAGTATTACTGAGGCTTTGGAAATAGGGTGGGCGTGTGCCCACCCATGGGGACTGACTGCTTACTGTTTTAGTTGCTCTTCTGCCAGCCGAATTGCTTCTCGGACCAGGTTTCCGCATTCACGGGCAGGAACGCCGCCCCATCCCTCCCGGCGAACAATGTCGGCAACCCCCAACTGCTCTCCGAGCTTCATCTTTGTGGCATCTGACATCAACTTGGCCAGTATAATCACCCCCTATCCAGTATGACTCCCGGCCTAAATCCCATACACTAATCGGTATAGGCGACGATACCGCAGAACTCGGGCCACAAAGTGCCGCGTTTCTGGATAAGGGATGGAACTGCCGTTAGCCGCGTCTTGAGTCAGACGCCCATGAGCCAACCAGCTGTCCGTGGTGCCAGGACCGCCGTTGTACGCAGCTAAGGCTAGAACCAGGTTTTGATGATAGCGCCTGAGGAGATAGGCAAGATACCTGGTTCCTAAAAAGATGTTTTGGCGGGGATTTGTCAAATCCATCCCTTGGTCCTGCCCGTTTTGCCCGGCAATCCACTTCGCCGTAGAAGGCATAAGTTGCATCATGCCGATGGCTCCTCGTGGACTGACGGCCGCTGGTCGATAGCCACTCTCCACCCGAATGACGGCAGCCACTAAGGCTGGTTGCACACGCTCTTGAGCCGCCGCCGCCCGAATCACATTCGTATAACTTAGCGGTAGCGCCGTCCGAATGGCCACCATGGTCAGTAATGACAAAAGGAGCAGAGCCAAACCTCCGCGAATTAGTCGTCGATCGCGGCGTAGGCGCCAACGTGTTCCCATAGGTTCATGACCTCTCGTTTTAAATGATCCAGACTCCCTGTGTTGTTAATCACGACATCGGCTCGAGCCATCTTCTGCGACAATCCCATTTGGGACTTGATGCGCAGTTCAGCATCTTCTCGGCTCAACCCGTCACGCTCCTGAACGCGGCGGCATTGCTGGTCGAGAGTGGCATAGACCACCCACACTTGATCGACCCTGCTATCCCACTGCGATTCGATCAAGAGCGGAATATCCAGCACGATCAGGCCCTTTCCCTGTTGCTCTAGATCAGCCTGAATCCGCGCGATTTCCCCCTGCACCAGCGGATGCACCAGCCCGGAGACATAGACCCGAAAGGTATCGTCCAAAAACATGCGGCGAGCGATCTTTCGCCGCAGCAACTGCCCATGGGCGTCGACCATCGCAAGTCCCAGTTCTTGAAAATATTTCATCCATAAGCTCTGACCTCGCATCTGCATCCTGTGCACGAGAAGGTCGGCATCAATCACAGACGCCCCCAGCGTTTGCAACATTTGGCTCACCGTTGACTTCCCGCTGCCGATTCCCCCGGTCAATCCCATCGTAAGCGCCAACGGCCTATCCCCTCACCCGAATGGAAGACCAATTGAATTGCCCATCAGGATATAACGAGGCGCTCCGTATCCGCGGAGATTGCATCCAAAAATGCGCTGACTCGGTTAAGGGTAGGCTAAATGGGTGACGAAATCGACTACGGGTCCCGATATAGGCGGTGATGGCCCCTGTAGCGGCCAGACTATCGAGGATGCGAGCAGAGCCTTGACGAATCGTCACCTTAGGTTCCAGGCGAGCCAAGCTCTCGGCCAAGGCCACGGCTTCCAGGTTGGTCGCATTGACCCAAATGGTCATTGGGCGGTTCGCGGCCAGCGCAGCTGGCCACAGCGTCGATGAAACCGGCATTTCCGGGCCCAGTGCCCGATGCACCCATGCGGCAATCGAGATCCCCGGATAGCGACTATTTTTTCCGCTGCCCAAGCGATAGTACAAGGCCACCTGCCCGGACCCGGGATAGGCATGCAAATCTCGGCGCCAGCGTCTTCGCAAAGAGGCGATATGATTAGCGCCTATGGGCGCCGCATCGACAACGCCATTGACTACACTGAGCCAGGCCTCTTCCGGCTTAGGATATACCACGACGTCAATCTGACCCGGTCCGCGCCCCCGAGTGTAACGGTCGAACACCAGATGAAATCCAGGAATCCACGTTTGAAGCCGCCAAGGGGTCGTGCCAATCAGATTGCTAAACTGCCAGTTGGATTGCCCCTCCGTTTGGTCGCTTACGGGCACAATCGCCAGTGCCCGATTACTTAGCCCATGCAGAAAATGAGAAATGTTAGCCGTCGGTGCCAGCGTGATACGAAGACTCGTCCTTCCCGTCACTTTGACTCCACGTAAATAGCGAGCATGCCCCCCCGCCACGCTGCTATATCCCACCACGGGAGCCAAGAGTGCCCGAGCGGTCTTCGAGTTGACTCCAGTCCATAGGGGACGGGCCAAGGACTCTGCGACCATGGACGCAGTGACCGGGTTTCCCTGGGTCGTTTTAGCCTTGGCCAAGGTCACTTGCAGAACATGACCGTGCACGGTTACTTGACGTGCCAGATCCGGGGTCAACGCGCCATTGGCATTTTGGTGCAACAGGGTTTGAAACACATTGTCGGTGATGGCTAGGGCAGAACCATTTTCCGCTAAGGCGGGATCCAGAGAATTCGGCTCGGCCGTGACCGCCACCGTAAATTCACCCCTCCCGTTGGTGCTAGGGGAGACCTCGGGCAGGTGATCCTGAATCAACAGGCTGACGGACAGCGCTAGCACCACCAGTATCCAAGGCCAAAGACGCTTCCCCATATTAGACGGTTTTCCCAGGCAACTGCGAGATCTGTAGCGGCGTCAGATCCGACTCGCTAATCACATCAATGCGAAATTTTCCATCCAGAGGAAACATGCCCACTTCGCCCCGAACCTTTAGGGACTGCCAAATCGTCGCGACCGCGCGTTGAGCTTCTTCCTCGGTGTTGACCACTAGGTGAAACTTTTGCATCTTTTGCACTCCTTTGTGGTGAAGGGCTGTCTAGACCCGATCGCCAGAATCGATTTAGGCCTTGCCGATCTCTGCCCACGACCTGCCCTCACGTCTGACACGTTGGACAAAAATGGCTGGTTCGTCCTTGTAGCACCACGGTGACAATCGCTGTTTGGCACCGGAGACAGGGTTGTCCCTGACGTCCGTACACGAAAAGATGATCTTGATTTCCTCCCTCCTGGCCCAAGGCGTCCACATAATCCGAAAACGAGGTGCCCCGGTGATCGAGGCTTTGCCGGAGGACTTTTCGCACACTTCGGGCCAGTCTGGCAGCGGTCGCTAGGTCTAGGTCGCCCGCGCGGCGAAGTGGGTGGAGACGACTGAGATACAGAGCTTCATCGGCATAAATGTTACCTAAGCCCGCGATGACCGACTGATTTAGCAACAGCGATTTTATGGCTTGCGAGCGGCCCTGAAGGCATTGCCACAAGGTGTGGCCCGTAAAGCGCTGGCTCAGCGGCTCCAAACCTAAACGATGGTCCAACCACGTTCGTCGCTGCAACCAACCTATGCGGCCGAACCGACGAGGGTCGCTCAGCCGCAATTGGCGCTCGCCAAAATCTAACACCATGTGAGTATGGGCGCGCCTTGAATCCAACCGGGCATGGACGGTAAGTCTCCCCGTCATCCCTAAATGGATAATCAAATACCCCCGAGGCCGCCACCCGAACAAAAGATATTTTCCCCGACGCTCGACCGCGATAAGCTGACGATGCAAAAGCTTTCGAGAAAGGCCGTCTGCATCGTCGTCGCCTAATTTTATCATGCGACCATCCAGATGAGATACTGCGGTAACGCTGAGACCCACCATTTCGGTCTCCAAATACTGGCGAATGGTTTCCACCTCTGGCAATTCTGGCATTACTCGTCTCC
>JAJZZI010000119.1 GCA_021797635.1 Bacillota bacterium
ATTCATCGACAGAACTCCTTCCTATCGGTTCGGATTTACCGTTTAAGGACGACCACGTCGGCCTCTAGCGTCACCGTTAGAATAGGAGGGCACGGTCAGCTTGTAAAGAACAAACGTTTGTCATAATCCGACATCAGATGGAAAGGGCACAGGGCCATAAGCGGATCTCCATCGGGAAATGCATGTGACCTCTGGGATCTCACGCTTAAAGAACCTGTCCGCGTGCCATATGACCGACCGGCTCTCGCTTCCTATCCGGGAAGGCAGAATTGCCACATGCACGACACTTAGCACCTTTTAATACTAAGTATTATATGATATAAATAATCCGGAGGTGCATATCATGAATCTGACCTTTACCCGAATCGACCTAGACCCGCACATTCGCAGCCAAGTTGCTCAAATTCTCAACGACGCTGCCGTTACCCTTACTGACCTTTATGTGCAGAGTAAGCTCGCGCACTGGAATGTCCGCGGTCCCCACTTCATTGCCTATCACGAGCTCTTCGACCAGGTCGCTGAGCATGTTCAGGAGTCCTTAGACTCCGTGGCTGAGCGCGCGGTAACGCTGGGCTCATCCGGCGGCCAGCCGATTGGTCAAGTAGCCCAACTAAGCCCCCTCGACCCCTGGCCGATGGGCGAACGCCACGATCAGCACGTCATCCGGCTTTTAAGCGACCGCCTGGGGGTAGCCGCCAACCAGATTCGCTCCGCCATCGCCCAAACTGCCGAACTAGACCCCGGCAGCTCGGATCTCTTCACGGAAGTTTCCCGGCAACTCGATCAAGATCTCTGGTTCCTGGAAGCGCACCAGGAATAAGCAAAGACGAGAGGGCTACCATGCCCTCTCGTATATCCGCGACATACCGCCCGCATTCCCTAAACTTAGGCAGGACCCTTCCAGTCTTAAAAACGCTCCCCCAGCCCGCTCACGCTTTTTTTCGATCATGGACCAAGATGGCCCAACCGGCGACCGAATCAAAATACCCGGATGGCATCCGTCTTCCCCGTCCCACCTTCGATTGATCTTCGATTGATCTTCGATTGATCTTCGATGAAGTCTTGCTTGCGATTCAAATTGCTAGGATGTCTTGAGCCGATGAATGGGATAGGTCTGCCTGGCCGGTGCCATGCTGCTAACGGTCCCCAGCGCGCATTCCATCAATGGCCCCGGCCAGACGGCGCGCCTCACGATATCGAGATCCAAATCGGCCCCATAACGATCACGGTGAGGTTGGGTCTACATGGTGCTGGGGACAGTCGTGGCTTTGACGACACGGTCGTTTTCACCAAACCTCGACGATTCCCCTGGGATACGACGCCCAGATCGATGCAGGCGAGACAAAATCCGGCAAAAACTTTAACATAGACGGGTAGAAGAAAGGATTGAGTCCTCTATGCTCACGGCCGAAGAGTTGATTCGAAGCCGCAGGATGCGGTTGACGCCGCAGAGGCGAGCAGTCTTAGCCTTGTTTTTAGATCAACCTGGAAAGCATTGGAGCGCAGACCACGTTCGTGACCAACTGCTGCCCTCCATGCCTGAACTGGCGCGTGGCACGACCTATAAGACGCTGAATGAATTTGTCCGCCAGGGAATCTTGGAAGAACTGGCTACGGTGGATGGCTCTTTGCTTTACGGCCTTCGCTTAGAACCGCACCACCACTTTTTTTGCGAGTCCTGCCGCAACTGGTACGACGTGACTGCGCGAGGACTAGAGCAGCTTCGCTTGGACGGCCTGACCAACCATCTCGTGGAATCGGTGGATATCACCTTCCGAGGAGTTTGTGCCCACTGCCAGGCGGACCAGAAGGCACCTCATCAAACACCCCCAGCGCACACGCCCTAAAAGATTCAATCCGGCAACGCCAACCCTTGAATACGTCCCCAAGCCCAGATTGTCTAACGTTGTGCTGATCCCGGCCTAGACCACCTCCATCTGCCTCATCCCACGACGTGGATGGAGAAAGCGTCGGGTGGGGGCGATTTCCCCAAAGTAAGAGGCAACGGCGCGACGAAACTCCTCCCTCGCCCACGGCCTGGGCAGGGATGGAGCGTGGAAACTCCTCCCACAACGATAAAGGGGCGGTGTGAGACATTCTCACCAGGAAAACACGTCATCCCTTCTTCTCCGCCTACGAGACAACGACCTTGGCTTAGCCAGGCCTGGGTTGGGCTCAGCGATAACAGTCCCAATGACTACCACGTAACGGAACCTTGCTCTTCTCCCACCCCCCGTCTCGGCCGAACCCAGGCAATAGCGTACATAAAGAATGGAACCGGTGGCACAATATCCCGCGACCGGAAGGAGGAATCCATTTGGCTCGATGGCGAATCGCCCAGTCTCGCCGCCTGATCAAGGCCATGTCAGATACTCAGGGGCAGCAACATGTGGGACAGTTGGCCGATTTGCAGGAGGGGTTGAATCAACTTAACGACACGATTGGCGAGACGCTACATAATTTACAGACCCACGGCCAGATCGATTTCGATGGCGACCTATCGGCGGCCCAGTTGCACTTGACCACCATGGTGGATCGGTCGCCCGATCTCATCGTCCGCACCTTTGCCGTGGGCACTCATTGGAAGTGGCCGGCACTACTAGCCTTCATCGACGGGCTGACCAGCAACGAAATGATTGACCAAGACACGGTGCAACGCCTCATGCAAGCCAAGGGGACTTCTAAACCTACCCCCTCGTCCATATTGGCTGCCGCTCAAAGCCAGCTGATCACCGTGGGCCATCTCACCACGACCAAGGCTTGGAAAAAGATTGAGTCCTCTGTGCTAACCGGCAATACGGTAGTCTTTTTGCAAGGAAGCCCCACGGTCCTCGTGCTTGACACGGTCAAATATCCAGCGCGGTCGATTCCCTCCGCCCAAATCGAGCCCTCGGTCAAGGGGCCGCAAGAGGCCTTCAACGAAGTTGGCCTCACGCACATGGACCAACTCCGGCGTTGGATCCGCTCCCCCCGCCTCCACTTTGATTCCCACACGGTGGGGACGGTAAGCCAAACGCCGGTCATGCTCGCCTATCTGGCGGGCATCGTGAACTCCGATTTGCTGGAGCACGTCACCGATCGCATCGAGCGCATCGACCGCGCTTTGATCACCCGCGCCAACGACGTAGGAGAATATCTATCTGAACATCGATTAAGCATCTTTCCCCAATATCGCCTATCTGATCGCGTCGACTGGGTGGCTAGGGAACTGGGTCAAGGCAAGATCGCCATCATCGTCGAAAACGACCCCTTCGTGATTCTTTTGCCCATGACCCTCGTCGACTTTTACCAGACTTCGCAGGATTACTCCCTATCCTGGTGGGACGGCACCTTAGTCCGGCTCATCCGTCTAACCGCTCTCATCATCGGCCTATATTTGATGCCGCTTTATATTGCGCTGACCTCAGTGGATGTCGACTTAATACCCACTCCCTTGCTCTTAACCATCGCCGGGTCCCGCCAAGGCATCCCCTTTCCGCCCGTGGTCGAGGTCATCATCATGTATGTCATTATCGAAATCCTGCGCGAGGCGGCCAACCGCCTGCCCAAAGAATTGGCGGTGACCTTGGGCACGGTGGGGGCCGTGGTCGTCGGAACGGCCATCGTCAAGGCGGGGATCGTCGACGACGTGATGATCGTGAGTGCCACCCTGACGGCGCTGGGTCTATTTGCCACGCCCGCCTTCGAAATGTCTACCCCCTGGCGCTGGCTCTTTTGGGTCATGGTCTTGGGAGCCTACACCTTAGGCATCTTCGGCATGCTCATGGTGACGGTCGGCATCGTAGGGTACATGGCAAGCCTCGAGCCCTTTGGCGTGCCTTACCTCAGTCCCTTTGGCCCGCTTCGCACCAGCTCCTTGGCAGATGCCTGGCTTCGGGCTCCCGCACCCGCGTTAAAGAAGCGACCGACTTCACTTCGTCCCCAAGTACAAAAAGAGGCGTCTCCCAACGTCTTTCCCGATCCCTTTCAACTACGGCCTTCCGATGCCGATGAGTCCTAAGGCTCCCTTGCGCTATCGCGCCATCTTGTTGCGGGTCGCCCTGGGATTGGCCTTGTTAGGCTTGACGGGATGCGCCGACAACCGTCAGTTGAACTACCGCGCGCTCGTCTTGGCCATGGGTTTTGCTCCCGCCGCCCACGGCAAAATCGAGGTGCTGTTTCAAATTCCCACACCGAGCGGCTTGACCAGTCTCAGCGGCGGCGGGTCAGGCAGTTCCGCGAGCTCGAGCCTTAGCACCTTCACCGTCGAGGGCGTCGGGCAGACGGTGGCCCGCGCTTTCACCAAAGCGCAGGCGGACGTCAACCAGGATCTCTATCTAGGGCAGTTGCAGGCCGTGATTTTCTCTACGCAGCTGACCTCCGCGCAATTTACCGATATCGCCAGCACCTTAACCCGCTTCGGCACGCTGGACAAGACGGCCTACGCTCTGGCCACTCAAGCCCCCGTGACGGACGTCTTGCAGACCGTCTCCAAGACCACGCCCTTGGCCCCACTATACTATTCGACGGAATTCGGCTGCGCTCACTGCCAAACGGTAAACCTCAAGCGGGAAATTTGGAGCATCGAACAGCAGCAGTATGCCCCCCCGGTGGTCAATCTCTGGTTTCCGCTGATCATGCCGACCACCTCGGGATTTC
>JAJZZI010000155.1 GCA_021797635.1 Bacillota bacterium
AGATTTTGCGGTAATCTCGGATGTTTGACAAGCTTTTAAGGGCATTCGCGTCTCCAGACGGGCGTGTGACCCGAGAATCAGCCGGGCGAGATGGGAAACGTTACGGTAAGCGGCGTATCCGGCCCTTTGGCACGAACATCGCCGCACGAAACACACAAAACATTTAGGGTATCAGGATTTTGTGATGGATCAACGGCTTCTGAGGTTGAACAAAACCGGGACGTTGCGTGTTGATCGGCGCCATGTATCGAGACAGGGATATTCGACCAAAATGAGTGGATCAGGGACGAGTACTAATGTACTAACCCCGAATCCCGGCTATTGATAATGGCAACTATTGCGCGACACAGCTACCCGTCGCTGCAAACTAGCGGCGAGCGCCACATCAATTAAATGTGCTTTCCCATGCGCCACATGACATGCTGATGCTGTTCTTCGCGAATCTTGACGAGTCCACACTTCCGATAGAAATGAAGAGCCGGCTCGTTCGTGGGGGATACTCGCAGATGGTACTCGCTGACGCCATGACGGCGAAAAACACCCTCCGCATATTGGGTCAATTGCTGCCCGTAACCTGTGCCGCGCAGCGCAGGGACGAGGCAAAACAGGCTGATGACCAATTGTCCGGCCCTCGAATTCTCGGGGATACATCTCAATCTATCCCACAATCCGCCCATTTTGTTCCACCATGACGTAGCCGCCCGGAAACTCCCGGGTTCTTGCTTCAATGAGGTCCGCATAGACCTGCTCATCGAACGGGTCTTCCTCACCGAGAGGCATCTTTCCGAAACTGAACGAAATAATCGCGGTCGCGTATCGCATCCATGGTTCAAAACATCAGTGACATACGAGTCCCCTTCTTGTGTAACGTTGAATAGGCTCTGGTTGCCATCCGCTTTCCTTCCGAGCCGATTGGTGACAGCACTTTTGCCCGCAAAAGTGCGTCTAAAGTCGAGATCCGCCCATCCCTCGCTGGACGAGCACCATTCAGGCCTTCCGGGCGCATACATTGCTCGTTAAGTCAATATCTTGCCCATTCTCCATACCGTGTGATCAGCACGTTCTTCTTGGAGTTTGATAAGACCGGACTTTTCATAGAATCGGACAGCGCGAACATTGGCCGGGGATACGCGTAAATGATATTCAGTGACGCCCTGCTCACGGAAGCGACGTTCCGCATAATGGGTCAACTGTGCTCCCTTTCCTTGGCCACGGATCGGAGGAATTAGGTAATATAGACTGACGAACCCAACCAGCCTCCCTTCATATTCTCTCGTGAAAATCTCCATTTGCCCGACCGTCTCTCCCTGCTCTTCCACCATCACATATCCCCACGGAAACCGAGCGATCCGTTCCGTCAGAAGTTCAACGTATTCGTTGGGATTAAAGCCCTTCTCGTCGCCGAAACTCACCCGAAACGAATCCTTCCGAAACTCGATGCATGTACTGAGGTCACTTTTCACATCGATAGTTCGGAACGAAAATGCCATCATTTGGCCCCCTCATGAATCCATTTTCTACGCTAGGTATGGATGACAAACGCCGTTAACAAAACCTCAAGGAATTCCCATGACTAAGCGGGCTCTTGCCCCCCTGCCCGCTCCTAACGGCCGATCTCATCCGACAGGTACCGTGGCCAATCATGGAGAAACTTCGGCCACCGTTCCAATTGGCGGAAGGCGAACCCCCGATCTCCCTGCCTCGCCAACGACAATCCCAAATTCGTGGATAGGCTCATCACCACTCGGGCGCGCACCACCCACCAAAAAGCCTCGGGGTCCTTCGCTACGTCGTCGAGTCGGCAGGCTTGGACAACGATTGGGTGATCGATGCCCTCCAACAACGCGGTGTTGGCGATAAAGCTAGCCAAGTCCCAAAACCGCGGCATGAGCGATACATCTTCAAAGTCAATCCACCGCCAGCCGTTGGGGGTCGGCAGAAGGTTCCCCGGATGGGCGTCGCCATGGGCGGGGAATAGCTGGTGATCCTTCATTCGTTGCGCAACGTGTTCCACCTCCCTGATGACGTCGCCCACCCGGGTATCTCGGGTCGCCATGGGACGAAGCCGTTCCACGGCCTCCTCCACGTGCATCCAGGGACCCCAACGAGGCAATGGCTCGGGAAAAGTACCCATTGCGCGCGTCAGTTCGCTCACCATGGCCACCCCATCCATTCCGAGGGGAGGGCATTCGACGGGCTGGGCATAGTCCCAGAGCGTCATCCAGGTGCCAGCCACTCGGTGAGGACCCGCCGGAACGACAGTGGTGGGCGCCACAATGGGAACGTTATGGTGCATCAAATGCGCCGCCACCCGAAGCTCCCGTTGCCAGACCGCGCCCCAAAAATCGGCGTCATCGCCGGAAAATAGCGTGGCGACACGGGCCACGATGGGATGCGGTCGCAACCACAACGTGAGATTGCCCGCGTCGCTCAAGATAAGCGGGTCGTCAAGCTGCAAGCCCCAATCTGACAATAGTTTCTGAGATTCTGCGATGACCTCGTGTGTTTGAGTCACCCGCTGCAACGTTGGGTCCCCCTCGACGGAACATGGAGACGAATGCAATTTCAGATTTCAGGCGGAGGATAGAGAAGAAAGATGTCCAAGCGGTCCAGTGCCGTCTGGATCGGCTCAAGCCAGGCGTGCTCACGATCTTTCGCCCGAAACCGAAAGTACAGGCTCCGAAGAACGTGCTCAGCATTGGCGCCGCCGAGCGTCGCGGCCTGGTCGTCGGAACCCGTCGGCAGTTGAAAGCGATCAAGCCATGCCCGAACCACATCCGCTCCTAGACGCCCCGACTGGATGATCTGGTATGCCGCAAAGGCGAGACGGTCATCTTCCCGGTATCCCAGCGGATAGGGAATGGTCGCCAGGTAATGGATGGCAGACAACAGGTCAGGTAATCGACTGTACGGAGTCTTGGGATGACGGCCGGCAATCCCAAGCGCATCGGCCGTGTGCTCCACCGCATGGGCCCAGCCCTTGCCCGGCACGTAACCCCGCCAGTCCCGCTCCGCCCGCGCGTACGCCAGGACCCGATCGAGGGCCCACACCACCAGATCCTCCGGCAGCTCCCCGGCGCTGAGGTCCGACCCAAGCACCAAGGGCACCAAAAGGACCGAGAAGCTGCGCCGAAACACCCTGTCGGTGCCGCTCTCGCCGATCCCCGCGAAGAGGTGGCGATCATCCAGGGCCGCTTGCAACAGAGCCACCCGCTCCCTTAGGGTCAGCAAACCTTCCTCGATGAGGCGGTCCATCAGGGTGAACGACAGCGTATCCCGAATCCGCGAGTCGGGACTGGCGAAATTCTCTAGGAGGGCCTCCGATAGGGGCACCGCATTGGATGGAGGCCAACCTTCGCCGCTGGCCAACCGTTCCAACTCCTCGATGGTCACAGACTTATCCTCTCCTTTGCTGACATCCTGGACTTGCGAGCGCACCTTCTGATGTCCATCGGCTTACGACGACGGGCCAGCCGCTGGGCCCTTACGAACGATGACTCTGGCATCCACGTCTCAAACGCCTTTAGGAAGAATGGTAAACCCGGCGCCACTGTTCCCGGGTCAACACGTAATGCCGTTCGTTCAATTTTTGACCGCACTTCGCGTTAAAGCGGGATTTTACCTCCACCAACTCGAACCCCGCGGCTTCCATGGACCGGCAGGAGTTCACATTCCCTTCCCATGCGCTGGCATGAATGGCATCGACCGCCAAATCCTCAAAGGCATACCGATAGACCAACCGACGAGCCGCCATGGTCCGTCCGGTTCGCCAGAAGGGCTTCGCAATGCGCTGCGCATCGACACTGATGCGCTTCCCCTCCGACGTAAAGGGAACCGCCAGCCAGTACGTGCCGACCATCGAGCCGGATTGGCCATCGCGAACACACCACACCATGATATCGGGATGCGCGTTATACCCTAACAGCAACTCCCGCACTTCGTCAATATCGTCGGGAACCCGATTACCCGTCCACACGTGCATGTCCGGTTCTTGCATGGCGATATACCACTCTGGCGCGTCGCGCTCCACGTCGATGGCACACAACGTGAGACAGTGGTTACTCAGCGTTTTCTCTGGGATAGCTATTGGCCCTGATCCCCTCTTTCCGGTTTGCCAGATACCTCGCACCGAACCGTTCCCAGGTCCATCATAGCTTCCGTTTTTCCATCCAGCATCCTGCCTTTCCCCTCGGCATTGTTGTCTGTATTATACGGCTATGTGGACCGTATGTCGGAATGTTCCTCGAAGTGTCCTCATGCCTCTTCGGTCTTGTTATCAGAACATTTGTCTAAATAGCTATTCGGCCCTTTAGCGCCTTAAGAGTTCCGGTTCCAGAATACATCAATACTCGGCCGTTTACACTCGTCTTTGCGGGTTGACCGGAAGGAGAACCTCCTCACACGATCGTTCCGATCAATCACATAATCCGGTTTTGCCTTCACGTGACGGTCCGATTCGATCCATCACAAAATCCGCCTTGGCACCACCATGATGAACACCGTGTAAATGGCGGGATCCATCATAAAATCCGCATACCCAACATTTATAGCACGACTGTCTGCAGCCATTCTCCAGACTCATAGGATTCTGGGATGCCGTGAAATAGCCAGGGCTTAA
>JAJZZI010000152.1 GCA_021797635.1 Bacillota bacterium
GGGCTTGATCTTGACCGAGATGGTTCCAGGATCCCGGGGAACCCAGAAACTTTGTGCCACGGTCATCAGCCGGATTGTGATTGACACGGTGGTGCTGCCAGAGACCCATGCTGACAGCATCGATATTGCGATGCCCATCGGACAATTTGTCGACTGCAGTGTGATGCCGACGTGCGGGTTGGTGGGATCGCACGGCATTATTGGGGAACTAGACGATCCCGGGGCATTTTATGAGCCCGAGCGAGCGCAGGCCGAGCTGCTCTGGTTTCGTTCGGGGTATGTAGAATATCGCTTTCCTCGGCGCATTCGAAGCGATAGAGCGCTAGAAAGTGTCGAAATCTCGATGGAAATTTGCTCCGAAGCGCCCCTATATAACACCAACTGGCCCTCGGACATCACGCTCTGGATAAACCAAGTGGAAGTAGGCACATGGACCAGTCCAGGCGATTTCGGAGGAGAACGGGGCTATTTGACGCCTGACTGGTGGGGCACGCATCAGACCCAATATGGACTGTTAAAGACCTGGAAGGTAACCCGCACGGGTGCCTTCATCGACGGGAGGGCACTGTCGGAGGTGACCTTGGACGTGCTCGACGTGACCAAGTCCCCCTTTATCACCGTTCGCCTCGGGGTCAAGGCAGATGCTGCCAACGAGGGCGGATTGAACCTCTTTGGCAGCGGCTTTGGCAACTACCCGACCGACCTGGTCATGAGGCTTTTGGTGCGTGAGCCTATCGACGGATAAGGGAGGGAAGGCAGATGCGATCGGGGGTAGCGATGGCTCTGAAGAGGAAGTAACCCTGTCCGGTGCCGGCCTGGTTGGGATCCAAGCAGTTCTTAGGCCCGTCGCGAGGTGACGTCCTGGCCCTCGCCGCGTGGCGCTTTTTTTGTTTAATGAGGTTGCCACATTCAAAGAGAATTGGCCGCCTTATATGAGAAAATGACGCCGCGGTTCCTCGTTGCCGTACGGTGTCGGTCGCGTCCTCCGGGTCGGTTTCGTGAGCTAGTTGCAAGGCCATTCCTTGGAGTTCAAACCGCCAGTGCTGAGTGTTCAAGGGGCGATGCCCCTAAAGATTGAAAAACTGGATGGTTTTTGGCTCAAGCAGCGGGACTACCTTGGCATAAGCTGAGCATCATATTGCAGAACAAAAGCGTGGCGAGGGGGATAGGAAGGCGATACCCTAGACATGGATTTTGCGTTCCCGTTGCCATTGTTGGGCGGACTCTAGAGAAAAAACACAGAATATTGCTGGTATAACAGGATAGGCAGCGCATTCCGACAAATTATCCATAAAACTGGGATTAACATGGGTGACGCTGGCACTCGACGGTGATCACCTAAGGGCAGTTGCAATCCATTTTAAGGGGGTATTGGTTTATGTCATCGGTGCGGGGATTGAGAACGGCCGTGGTGGTTCCATTGACCTTGCTAGTTGGATCCATGGCGGCCATCGGTTTAGGCATCCCTAACGTAGCGGCGGCGTCCAAAGTAGTGACGGTGCCGTATGATTTTGGATATATGCAGTCGCTGGATCCGGTCAATTGGGATGCCGAGATTTTGGTAGACCAGGGAACGATCTTGGAAGGGCTGTATGGATACAATCCGAAGAACCAAATTGTTCCGAAAATTGCGCGAAAGGCCGTGCCTTCTTCGGGCGGGCGCGTCTGGACCATCTTCTTGCGACATAATGCCAAGTGGTCCAATGGGCAACCGGTTACGGCAGAAGATTTTTACTACGCTTGGATGCGGCTGTTGTCCCCGCAAGATAGTGCTGGAGCCATTTGGTCTGGCATCGCCGGCATTTTGTTGAATGGCTACGCGTACCATGCTGGCGCCGTGCCAGCGAGCCAAGTCGGCGTCAAAGTCATCAATCCGTACGAACTAAAGTTGACCCTCACTGGGGCTACCAATGTCACCGGGTGGCTTGCGTTGTCGGCATCGATGCCGCTGTATCCGCCTTCGGTGGAGAAGCACCCCAGCAACTGGTTCTATCCGCAATACTTCGTGGGAGACGGTCCTTATGTGGTCCATTCCTTCGTGCCCAACGGAAAATTGGTGTTGACCAGAAATCCGAAGTACGTCGGAGCGCCTGGGCAGTTTAATGTGGGCAACGTTCAGCAAATCGACCTGATTCCCTCGCCCTCGGTGCCAGTGGAAGACTACCAAGCCGGCACGCTTACGGCCACCCCCATTTATTCGGCTTCCGACTATAAGTTTGCCGAGACCCATTTTCCGGCACAAATCCATCGAGCGGCCGAAGCGGATGTGAACTATCTGGGCTGGGATCACTCAGTCTATCCCTCGCCCTTGCGTAATCAACTCGTGCGGGAGGCCATCGCTATGGCCATCAATCGCGGGCCGATAGTCAATCCCGTGCTGAACAACATGGTCGGAGCGACGGCAGTGTTTGGCTATCCCGGATTTCCGACCTTTAAGTACGAACACAACCCGTATGGCTACAATGTTCAAAAAGCTCGGGCGCTGCTTGCCAAGGCCGGATATCCGCACGGCAAGGGGATTGGCACGCTATATTTGTATACGCAAACGGCCACGAGCTCTCCCCAATCGGTGGCGATGGGCGAGGCTATCGCGCAAGAACTGCATAAGGCCTTGAACCTAACTTTTAAAATCGAGCCTAGCAATAGTACGTTATATGGCGAGATGAGTTACGGGGGTATCGAACCCGGCATTCTTCCAGGCTATACCATTGACACCGGTTTGACGAACTGGAATCAGACGGAACAGTGGCCGCTTGGGGCGGATCAGTGGGTAACGATCGAAAACTCGGGCACCGTGGGGCCAACATCCTTCGCCCGATACGCGGAGAACTGGGCATTTCACGCCTATAATCCCCTGGAAGTGAAGGCATGGGGAAATCCACAAAACAGTGCTCTGGGCGTTTCCTTTGCGAGTTGGAAGCCTCTAATTGCCAGCGCAGAAAAGGATCTGGCATTTTTGAAGGCTTGGACGGCCAAACAACCTCCCGCCTACCGGGCGGCGCTCACCGTGCCCGGAACACCGAGTGGTGCCACTGAACTGAAAAACTTTGAGGCAGCCTGGAAGACGGCTAAGTCGCCGGCAGAGAAGCACGCTGCATGGGTGAACATGTGGAAGTGGGTGGGGTCTTACTCTAACGGTGGCGAATATGGTTCCACGATTGGCTTACAGGATCAGGTCTACATTGACCAGCATCAACCCAAATTAGAGTATGACATGAGGATGTGGGAGGCGGAACTGGGCAATGCAGCCAGTGCCAAGACGGCGGCTCACCTCGCAGCAGACATGGCCAACGCCATGATCCGAAGTGGGTACGTGGTTCCCTTGAACTATGCCGAGACGATTTATGCTTCGAAGCCGGGTCTCAGCGGAGTTCAGCCCAACCCTTATACCTGGGGCTTCTTCTATCAATTGCAGTACCTAAAACTGACGCCAGCACACTCCCCGTCATAAAGGGGAAAACGTCGTATCGGATCACCCGTTACGATGAGTCAGGCGGCATGTTCAGCATGCCGCCTGACTCATCGTCGGTGGCAGCCGCAGGCAAAATAGGAAAAGGCGATGCCAGATAGTCTCGCCACCGAACACACGCCAGAAGACATGTTCATCAAGATCGTGCGCGTCCCTCGTGGGAGGCGCGTGTGCTTTTCAGAAGGCTGCACGACGTGCTTATCACAGGAGTAGCCTGGACAAATGATGATCCGCGAGGCCAGCTGGCGCGTGATGTCGGTCGTACGCCAGTCAGGGCGGGGGGCGGGTCCTCCTCCCGAAACTACGCAGCATAGTTGGGAAGATACCGGGCGTAGTGGATCTTCGCTCAATGTAGCATGGGGATTGCACTACCAATGCAGGAGGGTGAGGTTAGACACCAGGGTCAGGGTCACCTTCGACGGCGAAAGCTTCTTTAAATAGGGAGGTGGATGCTTATGAAATGGAACGCCAAGGTTAAAGTGTTGTTCGGTGTTTCGGGACTTTTGGTTACTCCGAGCCTTTCATTAGGACTTCCTTTAGCACGCGCTAACACGGTTCACATCACTTTTTGGGAAAGTTACGTGGCAGACGACCAAGTACCTCTCCATCACCTGATTGCGCAGTTCAATCGAACCCATCCAGGCATCGTCGTCAAGACTCAGTATGTGCCTTCGGGTACTGGAGAGCAGAAGCTCGTGGCCGCCGTAGCCAGTGGAACCGCGCCCGACGTTGCATGGATTCAGGGGGATCTCCAGCCCTTGGTGCAGGGCCATGCGATATATAATCTCTCGAAGTGGTACCATCAAATTCCTCAAGCCACCCGAGCCAGGATTTATCCCTCGCTGGTGGAAAACGCAAAGTGGCAGGGCAAGCTTTTTTCTGTGCCTATCGAAGCGACCGACTTAGGGATCGTATACAACGTGCAGCTGTTTCAACAGGCTCACCTTGCACTGCCCACCAAACAGTGGACGTGGCAACAATTTGCCTCTGATGTCAAACGGCTAAGCGACCGGGCCAAGAAACAGTACGGCTTTATGGTGCCAGATCTCGTTGGTAGCCTGGCTGGCTATGAATCGTGGATTTTCCAGCCGTTTATGTGGGATGCCGGGGGACGTTACGCTGGGCCCAAAGGAAAGCCCATCACCTACAATGACGCAGGCGCGGTCAAAGCGTTGGAATTCTGGCATTCGTTGGTAACCAAAGACGGTGCGATCTTGTCTTCCGCCGCCTCATCCAATGCGTTTCAGACGGGGAAGTTAGCGATGTATATTGACGGTCCATGGGATATTCCGTCGTTTGCTAAACTCCCGTTTAAATGGGGCGTCGCCTGGCTGCCCAAGGGGCCAAAGGTTCAAACCACCAATGTGGGTGGCGAGTACTTAGCCGTGTTTAGGCAATCCAAGCACCCGATGCAAGCGTGGGACTTTGTTAAATGGTGGATGGCGCCGGCACAAGAGACGAAATGGGCGGTCTCCTCGGGCTATTTGCCGATCACATCAGGGGTCAGCCAGGTTCCCGCCTGGAAGTCTTATGCTAAAACCAATCAAGGGGCCTCTGCCTTTGCGTCGGAGCTTAAGATGGGTTACACCGAACCAGGAATCGTCGATCAGAATCAGACCGATGCCAACTTGGCCACGGCCATCCAAGAGGTGCTCCTAGGCAAGGCCTCAGCGAAAGCGGCCCTTAGCCAGGCAGTTAAAACCAGTAACCAGGAAATCGCCTCTGGAGGGGCATAGTCTTTTTAGATATGAGGGGGGTATCGGCCGCGAACACGGGTGATACCCCTTTGTCATGCCGAAAGGGGTAAGCCGGATGCTCGTACGGAACCGAACGACAGGAAGCGTCATCCGCCATGCTAAGCGATGGCAAAACACGTGGAGCGGTTTTCTCTTTGTGTTGCCGACGGTCATTGTGCTGCTCGTGTTCGTCGCGATTCCTATGGGAGATTCCTTTTGGATGAGCTTTCGTAACTGGAATCTATTTGGGCCATCGCATTTCGTTGGAACGCAGAATTATGCGGATTTAATACGCGACCCGCTGTTTCGCCAATCGGCTTGGAATACCTTGTATTTTACGGGCGTCAGCGTCCCTCTAACCATGTTCATGGCGTTGGTCGTAGCGCTTCTGCTAAATCGGCCGCTGCGCTTTTCCACCGTGTACCGGACGGCATTCTTTGCTCCGGTGGTGACGTCTATGGTTGCAGTGTCGTTGGTGTGGTCCCTCTTATTTGATCCCACGTATGGCATCTTAGATTTCTTGCTCAAGGCCGTGGGACTGGGAGGGGTGGGTTGGCTTAGCCAGCCTGGTTGGGCCATGTTGGGAATTGTTCTGGTGAGCGCGTGGAAGGGCTTAGGATGGGACATGTTGATCTTCCTAGCGGGCCTACAGGGAATTCCAGAACCCCTTTACGAGGCGGCCCGAATTGACGGAGCGAATGGATGGCACCAGTTTTGGCGGGTCACCTGGCCTTTGCTTACGCCTACAACCTTTTTTATCTTAGTCATGTCGATCATCGGATCGTTTCAGGTGTTTGACCAGGTTTATGTCATGACCGGCGGGGGACCGATCAATAGTACCAATGTCATCGTCTTTTACATTTATCAGCAAGCCTTCCAGTTCTTTCACATGGGATACGCGTCAGCCATGGCCTGGGTTCTGTTTGCCGCCATCTTTATTATCACCTTAATTCAGTTCAAGGTGGTGGGGAGAGGGGTGAACTATGACGTTTCTTGAGCCGACGGTCGCGCGTCGATCGCTTATCGTGACCACTGTTATTAATGCGGTCCTCGTAGGTGGGGCTGTCATGACGGTCTTCCCGTTCATTTGGATGCTGTCCGTGTCGCTGAAGCTGCCTCAAGACGTTTTTACCTACCCTCCCCATCTGATTCCGCACCCCTTCGCCGTGGGGAACTACGCCAAGGCGTGGAGTTTTGTGCCTTTTCTACGGTTTTACATTAATAGCTTCATCGTGGCCGGCGCGGTGACCATAGGCCAAGTGATCACCTGTTCGTTGGCTGCCTATGCGTTTGCACGGTTGCGGTTCCCCCTTCGAGAGCCGCTTTTTATGGGCATGCTGGGCACCATGATGATTCCCGGGCAGGTGACCATGATTCCCACTTTTCTCATCATTCATTGGCTGGGCTGGATTAATACGTATTGGGCGCTGATTGTGCCCGGTCTGGCCTCTGCGTTTGGCACTTTTCTCCTTCGGCAGTTTTTTGCTACCTTGCCCAAAGAATTAGAGGATGCTGCCATCATAGACGGCTGTGGACGCTTGGGAGTGTTGCGTCGCATTATCTTTCCTCTGTCGCTGCCCGCGATTGCGGCGTTGTCCATCTTTACCTTCATGGGTACTTGGAACAGCTTTCTCTGGCCTCTCATCGTGGAGAACCACACCACCATGTTTACCGTACCGCTCGGCTTAACTTACTTCCAATCGGAATATGTGACCGAGTGGAGCCTGCTCATGGCCGCTGCCGCCATGGCTACGGTGCCGGTACTGGTGGTTTTTGTGGTGTTTCAACGACAGATCATCAGGGGAATCGCGTTAACCGGGCTTAAGAGCTAGCGTTGCCCATGGAGTGAATGGCATCGCTGTCCATTTACCCGAACATCCGCATAGCGTGGCGGAAAAAATCGCAAGCAATGGTCGAAGGTCGATACTACACTAAAAGTAAAGAATGCAGCCATCAAGGAGGACGACGATGAACAGGTTGACTGGCGATAACGTGGCCTTTTATCGCAAGCACGGCTACTGGCTGTATCGTCAGCCGGTACTGTCGGACGAAAAATTTTCGCGCTTGCAAGATATTTTTGAAGAACATCTGGCCGAAAAGGGCGAGAAGTTATCCGACGAGTTGGACACCCCTCACTTTCGCGACCCGCGTTTGTTGGAATTTCTGTTAGCGGATGAGGTGCTTGATTTAGTCGAGCCGATTTTAGGCCCTGACATCGTGCTATGGTCGAGCCACTTTATCTCCAAAGAACCATTTCATGGGCGGGAAACCCCTTGGCATGAGGACTCCGCCTATTGGAGGGGACGTTTCGACTCCTATGACCGCATTGTGACCGTGTGGCTGGCCCTAGATAAAAGCACGCGATCCAACGGTTGCATGCGCGTCATTCCGGGAAGTCATGTCAATGGGTTTTCTGACTATGTGTCGGTCGATACCCATCGTCACACGTTTGGTCAAGCCATCGCTGGGGTCGATGAATCGCAGGCGGTCGACTTTGAATTGGAGCCTAATCAATGTTCGCTGCACGACCCTCGCATCATTCACGGTGCCAAAGCTAATACCAGCCCCGATCGCCGTTGCGGCTACACCATGCGCTTCATTGCGTCGTCAGTTAAAGTCATTGCTGAAAATAATCCGGGTTGGAAGATTTGGTTGGCTCGCGGGCGAGATTGGGCGGGAAATCATTATGAACCCCGCCCCTTGGCAGGCTCGTCCTGACCAGGATCCCTTTGCACGAATAGGATCACCCTAGCAGTCTAGGGGCGACGTCGGAACATTTGCGGGGTGTAGCGGAATAAAAGCCTATCGAAGATCAGCTCGGCCGATTTAGAGTGGATCTAGTTCAGGCGAGCAAGAAGAAAAGGCGGGGTGGATGCACGTGACTAGGTTGAACGTTGGCGTCGTGGGATTGGGGGAAGTAGCCCAGATCATCCACCTGCCTAATTTGCTGGAGCTAAACCAGAAATTTAAGATTGCCGCTTTGTGCGATGTGTCTCCCCGACTGCTTGAGGCCGTAGCTAACCGATATCACGTATCCGAAAGATTTGTGGATTACCGGGAGATGCTGGAGAAGGTTCCCCTTGATGTGGTATTGGTGCTTAATGCCAATGAATACCATGCGGACACCGCCCTAGCGGCGTTGGACCATGGGGCCCATGTCTTCGTCGAAAAGCCCCTTTGCATGAACCGTCGGGAAGCCGAAACGCTGCAAGCGAGAGTCCAAAAAACGGGACAGATTTTAATGGTAGGCTACATGCGCCGATATGATCAGGCATTTGCCCAGGCCGCCAAAATCATCGCGGGCTGGCCGCGGATTGACTATGCGGAGATTTTCGACATGATCGGCAGCAATCGGCTTATTATTGATCAGGCCGCAGAAATCTTTCGCTTTGATGACGTGCCCGAGAAGATCATTAGGGAGAGGGGGGTGCGAAACCAGCATGCCATCGCCGAGGCATTGGGCACCGTGCCTGAGGTGTTGGCCAATGCGTATGGCATGATGTTGGGTTTGGCCTCTCATGACGTTTCGGCCATGCGTGAACTCTTAGGTCGTCCCCAAAGGGTGTTGGCAGCCAAGGCGTGGAATCAGGGGTACTATTTTCATGCGATGTTGGATTTCGGTTCCTATGTGGCGTCGTTGCAAATTGGATCGGACCAGCAACTGCGCTTCGACGCGCACATCCTGCTCACCTCGCCTCACGAGAGTCTTCGCCTGCAATACGACACGCCCTATATCCGCCATCTGCCCACCCAGTTATTTCACGATGTGGCATGTGATGAAGTGTGGACGAGGTCGCAGGAGCGCCGCACCTTTCGGGACGCCTTTGTTGCCGAACTGCTCGCATTTCATGATGCGGTGCGCACCAGCATCCCCCCAAAGACCTCGGTTAACGATTTTGTCGAAGACCTGTGCCTTTTTGAAGCGATGATAGATGCGATGAAATCGTCGATGTCTTGTTGCTGAACGCCCATGGATAGGAGGGAGCGCATGAGGCAGGCGGTGCTGGCAGGGGCCAGAAACTTTACCATGATAACGGGCCCCATGGCTGATGTGGCCGAGAACGAAGTCGTGATCAAGGTCCATTACTGCGGAGTTTGCATGGGCGAAGTGGCGACCTGGTCGCGGTCCCTAGATGGCGGATATCCCTTTCGCATGGGCCACGAGATTTCCGGCAGAATTGTCGACAAGGGCTCAGCGGTGAGCGGATTTGAAATGGGGCAAGCGGTCATGGCCATTACCATGGGGCGAGGGTATGCGACCCATGTCAGCGCTGAGACGAGCCAATTAGTGGCGGTTCCAGAAAATGTATCGCTCAAGGCCGCGTCGCTTGGCGAGCCGCTGGCATGTGCTGTCAACGCGGCTTCGAGGGCGGGGGTTTTGCTGGGGGATACGGTCGTGATTGTCGGTAGCGGTTTTATGGGTCTTTTGATGTTGCAATTGGTGCGCTTGCTCGGCGCCTCCCGGGTGTTTATGGTCGACCTCCGCCAAGAATTGGCGCCCGTGGCCCTTGATCTAGGTGCCAAAGCCCTGATTTCGCCTGAGCAGGCGAAAGACGTTTTGAATCATGCCACGGACGGCAGGTTAGCCGACGTGGTGATTGAGGCGACGGGAAGCGAAGCCGCCTTGCAGTTGGCCGGGGAATTGGTGCGAATCCGAGGGAGGTTGGTGATTTACGGGTATCACCAAGACGGATTTCGTGCCATTGACATTGGGAACTGGAACTGGAAAGGCATCGATGTCGTTAACGGTCACGAAAGGAGTACCGAGCGGTATGTGCAAGGGCTTCGGCGAGGCGTGGCCTTGGCAGGGCAAGAGCGGGTGCAGCTCGAGTCCCTGATCACCCATGTGTTTTCCGGAGACGACATGAACCAGGCCTTTGCTATTGCGCAGAGCAAACCCGTCGGCTTTATCAAGGCGGTGACCGATTGGACCCTGGTTTCGCCTTGATCGGGTGTGCAAGGGAGTTGCCTAAAAGGATTAAGGGGCGATGGCCAGGATTTCCGTTCAACCCAGCGCTTGGTTTTGACGATATCGGTCTTTTTGAAAGGAAACGACCGCTAGACGGAGAATCTTTAGCAGCAAAGCGATGACAGCGGTTCTGCTCGACGAGGGATTGCGGGAGGGACGTCATGACGAGAAAAATGGGCAGTAGCGAGAGCCGACCCCAGATCTTGACCAGCGCTGGATTTATGAGCAAGCGGCGCCTGTGGGAGGTCTTTCGCTTTACCTTGCATGAGGTATATCCCATTCACTGGCACGAATTTCACGAGGTCCACTTTATCGTTGCGGGGGAGGGGGTCAACGTCCTCAACGGCACGGAATATGCCATTGCTCCTGGCAGCCTCTTTTTGATGACTCCGGCAGATTTTCACGAGTTGCGGCCAAGCGGGCGCCAGGGACTAACGCTCTATAACGTCATTTTCGAAGAAGAGTTTTTGCGTGAAGAGGTCCGCGAGATGGTCTTGGCGGGCACGACCCACTTGTATGGCCAATGCGATGAGGAGACCTACGGCCAGGTGGCTCAAGACTTTGATCAGATTCGGGCGGAGGCGGCCGACTTGGCGCCAGGGTATGAGGCGATGGTGCACAGCGGCATCGAGCGGATTTTGACCCGCCTCTACCGCATGAACTACGCTCAAACTCGTTGCCTGCAAAAGGCTAGATCGCACCAGCCCGTGCCCATCCAAAAGGCGCTCGCCCATATCCACCGCCACTTTCGAGAGCCGGTGAGCTTGGCCGAGATGGCCAAGCTGGTCGGGCTTTCACCGAACTATTTTAGCGAGGTGTTTCATGAAGTGACCGGTGAGCCCTTTCAAGCCTATCTCCAAAAACTGCGGTTAAGGTTTGCCAAATCCTTAATTTCCACCTCGAGCTTGCCGGTCACCGAGGTTTGCTATGCCAGTGGATTTAATACGTTAAGTCATTTTGAACGGGCTTTCCGACTACGCTACGGGTGTTCTCCACGAGCCTGTCGAGTTCCAGAGAGCGGGGATGTGCATGAGAGCCTATGAACAGACGCTGACCTTTTCCCAGCGTTCCGGGCACGCCATCATTGTGGAAAGTGAACATGCCTGGCGTTACGTTTTTTGGGAACACGCACAATATGTGGGATGTGTCGACCTGGGCCAAGACCTATGGTTTACCCCCGAGTGGTGCGAGACGAATAGTCCGAACGATCTCCACTGTTATGAGCCCATCATGGATAAGCAATTACGCTGGAGTCGGGTTGAAATCCTGGAATCTGGCCCAGCACGGGTACGGGTCAAATGGTCTTATGCGCTGCCGGATATGCGTTACCGAAACTTCCATGGTGACTCCCGGGCACAGGAGATCTATACGATCTATCCCGACGGGGTCGCCCTACGCGAAGTGGTGCTGTGGCCGGGCAAGGAAAACAACCATGGGGGAAATGCCAACCTGTGGCAGATGGCCGAATGGATTTTAGTGCAAGGTCAAGGCGTTCATCCCGTGGAACAATTGGTGATGCCCGCACCTTTTGAATTCTCTAATGCCGAGGGGGCCAAAATCGCCGTACCTTGGCCCTTGCCGGCTCAGGATTTTGAGCCCTTTTGCCGATATTACCCAGAGGTGGCGGAGTGGTCGTACTACCTGGGTCGGGTGCGAGTGAAGGAACGCCCCCACCCCTTCCTGGCTTTTGCCAAAAGCCAGGCGTTATTCCCCTTCATGCCCTGTAACGCCTGTCATGGCGCCCACCCCTATTTCAATTTATTCCCGGGAAAAGATTTAAATAATGTCTATCAGCATTGGCCGGTGACGGACAGAGAAGATTTCATTGAATGGGTGCCTGCCGGTCAGGATATGGGCACGGTAGCGACCCATACTTCCTTCGTCGATGTGAACTTTGCTATGCGGGTCAGCCCATCCGACTATATTCCAAGCCCCGAACCGGCCACTACCTGGTATATGCTCACCGGGGCGGTGGAGGCCGAGGCGTCGACCTTGGCCTTGGAAGAGCGCGTGCGTTCGTGCTTTGAGCCCGCGAAGCTGGAAGTGGTTCGAGACCCCGGCGAACCAGACAGGTTGCATCGCGGTCGCGTGCTGTTCGAAGGCTATGACTTTTCCCTGCGCGCTTATGTCATTCGAAAGACGGGCAAAGATCAGGTTCGCTTTTTTGTGGTGCCGGGCGCGGTGCAAATAGATCCCGTGTTCGTCGTCACCGGGTGGTTAAGCGAGCGAGCGCACGTGCTGGTAGATGGGCGAGCTCTCGCCGACGGAGCATGGCGCAGCCAATGGACGGCGGACGGCCAGTTGGTGATTTGGATCTCGGGTCGAATCGAAAGGCCTCGTGAGATTTCCATCGTAGGTCAGGTTTAGCGATCGGCGGCTATGACGTGATCAGGGGGTGTGGTATTGGGTGAGGTCTTGTCCCAAAGCGACATCGAGCAATTCATCGAGCTAGGGTATGTCAAACTAAAAGAAGCATATCGCCCCGAGGACGCCCTAGCGGTGCAACGGGCGATCTGGGAGCGTATCGAGCAGCGGGGCATCTTGGAGGCCGATCCCGCCACGTGGACCGAAGCTCGGGTCCACTTGCGGGAAAGCTACTCCGGGCCCGTGTTTGAGCGCTGCAACAGCCCGCGACTGCTCACCGCCATGCAGGATTTGGTCGGCAAGGGCAGACTCCTGCTGCGAACCCCCTCGCTGTGGGGATGGTGGCCAGTCAACTTTTCCTTAGGGGCGGACACACCCTGGACCGTTCCGCACCAGGGATGGCACTGGGACGGGCACCATTTCCGTCACTTCGTGGACAGTCCCGATCAAGGGCTTTTGGCGCTTTGTATATTTTCATCGATTCATGCCCAAGGCGGCGGCACCCTTTTAGCCGAAGGGTCCCATGCGGTCGTCGCCCGCCTGTTGGCCCGACACCCCGATGGCGTGAACTTAGTCGATGCCATCGCCGAGTTGAACCGAAGCGAGCAGTGGTTCCACGAATTGACCACCGCGCCGGCATCGCCCGTCGCAGAGGCGGCCCGGATCCAACGTTTCATGGCTACGACCGTTCGCGATGATTCCGGAAGATCCTTGCGAGTGGTTGAACTCAAGGGCGAGCCCGGCGATGTCTATTTTTGTCATCCGTTTCTTTACCACGCAGCGAGCCAAAATCACAGCGGCATACCAAGGTTTCTCTGCAACCGCATCGGCACGCTGAACGACCGGATGCGAATCTATCAAAATGGACCGTCCTTATCACCGGTCGAGGTGAGCATCCGTCGAGCTTTGGCTTAAGCTTGCGCCGACGGCCACCTCATCGTCAGAGGGGTTGCTCAGCCGCTCGGCTTGGGCTCGGCCAAGCCTAACGGTAACGGAGTGGCGCTTTCGGTCGTCGCCAAGCGTCAGGAAAGGATCGCGCGTGACCGGTCCGCCGTCGACGACCCATTCCCAGCCTGAAGGCTCGCTTTCGATATGCACCGCGATCTGATACGTGCTCGAGTGGAAACGGTAGTGGACGGTGAACTCCGTCCACTCGGGCGGGACCACGGGAGCGAGGTAGAGCCGATTGCCCCGGCGACGAATGCCTAAGATGTGTTCGATTCCCGCTTGATACATCCAACCCGCGGCACCCGTATACCAAGACCAGCCTGCCCGGCCACAATAGGGATCCGCCGTATAGACGTCCGCCGACATCACATAGGGTTCATTTCCGTAGATGAGCACGTCCTCGGGCGTCTTGGTGTGGGTAATCGGGTTTAAGAGATCAAAGAGGGCAAATGCCTTCTCTTGGTGGCCCAGCATGGCCCAGGCAATGATGCCCCAAATCACACCGTGGGTATATTGCCCTCCATTTTCACGGATGCCGGGGGGATAGCCTTGGATGTAGCCCGGGCTAGGCTTGGTCGTGTCAAAGGGCGGGGTCAAGAGGCGCGCGAGTCGCCAGCGGCGGTCGACCAGCATGCGATCAAACGACTGCATGGCCTCTTCTTGACGCTGGGGCGTGCTGCCTCGAGACAAGACGGACCAAGACTGGGCAATGGCGTCGATGCGGCATTCAAGACCACCCGAGTCCGAACCGAGCCAAACGCCGTCGTCGGTAAACGCCCGGCGAAACCACTGTCCATCCCAGGCAAATTGGTTTAGGGATTGATAGAGGCTGTCCCGAACACGGATCCAGCCCTCGCGTCGACTCTCGGAGATCGGTAGGTGGGGCAAGTCCAAAAACTGATCCAAGACCGTGAGCAAAAACCATCCGAGCCAAACGCTTTCACCTCGGCCTTTGACGCCCACGTGACTCATGCCGTCATTCCAGTCGCCCGCGCCCATCAGCGGCAGTCCGTGTTGGCCGAACCGGCAAGCGCGGTCAATGGCCCGAAGGCAATGTTCGAGCACGGTGCCCCGTTCATCGGAAATGCGAATGTCCTCGAAGCGATCCTCTTCTTGTTCACGCAGTTCCGGGCTGACAAGAAAGGGGACCTCTTCTTCTAAAAGGGTTTGGTCTTCGGTGTGCTCCAGGTAACGTGCGACCGCATAGGGGAGCCATAGCAAGTCGTCAGAGATTTTTGTGCGAATGCCCTTTTGGATCTCATCGTGCCACCAGTGTTCGACGTCACCTTCGCGATATTGGTGGGCCGCGCAGCGCAAGATTTGCATGCGGGCATAGCTTGGATCGGTGTGCATGAGGGCCAGTGAGTCTTGCAATTGATCGCGAAAGCCGTAGGCGCCGCCGGCTTGGTAGAATGCCGTGCGGGCCCACAGGCGGCACGCCAAAGCTTGATAAATTAACCAGCCATTAAGCAGGATGTCCATCGCCCGATCCGGCGTTTTGACTTGGATTGCGGTGGTGGTCTTTTCCCAGAAGGTGGTAACCTCTTTTTTGGCCACGGCATAGCAGTTTGCCGATGCATAGCGGTGGACGATATCTAGCGCCTCAGACTGGGAAGCGGCGGCACCAACCAGAACCAAGAGGCTAATCTCGCCCCGGGCGGGCACCTCGATGACCGTCTGGACGGCACCCAAGGCACTGGCAAAAGCCCCCGTTTCCTGGGACAGACGATCGCCGGCCAGCGCGTGAGGGTAAGCGCGCCGCCCGGTTCGGCCAAAAAATTGGGAACCGTTGCCAGTGTAATCCATTTTCGCCGTATGGTTGTCGGGACGTACCATGTGGACAAAGGCCAGCGAGCCAGCGAACGCTTCCTGGCGGCGGTTGCTGGCCATCAGGGTTTCGGAGTCCTGGTCCCACCTGCTGACCACGAACGGGCTTTCGTCTTGGGGCTGGACGCCGAGCACCCAGGTGGCGCAGTAGGTTACGGCCAGGCGTCTTGGTCGGCTGCCCGAGTTTTCCACACGCAGATGGACGAGCTTGACCGAATCGGCCGGGGGCACGGTGACTTCCATCGTCTGGGTTAACGCACCCTTTTTACTTTCGAAGCGACTAAAGCCCAATCCGTGCGTCACGGTGAAGTTCAGGCGACCGCCCGCGGGAAGGGGGGTCGGCGACCACACCTCGCCGCTTTCCAGATCGCGCAAATAGAGCGATTCGCCTGGAGGGTCAGAGACCGGATCGTTGCTCCACGGGGTCAATTTAAATTCTCGGGCATTTCGCCACCACGTGTAGCCGAAGCCCAGTTCGGTGACGAGACAGCCGAATTCGGGATTGGCAAGAATATTGCTCCAGGGGCGAGGTAAGCGGGTCGAGGGCAGGACGCGGATGGCGTAGGCCTGGCCGTCGGCCACGAAACCGCCATAGCCGTTATCATATTCGCCGGAGCCAGCCCTGTCCTGGGTTAAGTCGTTGTCCACGGGTTGCTCGAGCGGAAGGATTTGAGCTGGCGTCTTGTCGTTCAAGCCAAGCTGCGCCGTGGGCGAGGGACCACTAGCCTCTAAAAACACTTTGGCTAAGGCCGTGATGAGCGTTAGTTCTTGGGCGCTCATCTGACTTCCCGACACCTCGGTCAGGTGGTGGGTGGAAATGCCCTTGGCGGCCATATCGGCGTGCAGCCTTTCGATGAGCTGCGCTGGTTCGTCGCAGTCGTTGAGCACCACCGCTTCCACCTCGAGAGCCAGGGTGGAAACCAAATATTGGTGCCAGCGCAGGAGACGCGAAACAAAAGGCAGGTCGGCAGGATGGCGGATATGAACCACCATCATAGGGCGATCGGGTGAAAGGCCGAGTCGCCAAACGGCCGAAGCCGGCAAGACATTTTCGATGATAGCCGCCTTGCGGAACGCCGAAAGGGGAGCGCTTAGCATGAGACGACCGGCAAGCCATTGAGCATCTCTTGCCTCCTCTGCGCTGAGATGCTGATGTCTCAGATCAATTTGGGTGCGGATCCAGGCCAAATGAAACGCGCGATCAGCCTGGTCGGCTTGGTTCAACTGGTCCACTAAGGCCAGCACTTCGGCCTCCGATGGGGCTGCTGTGGTGACCAGATAGCAAGAGAGGGTTTCTCCCGGATCCAGATGGAGCGTGCTTCGCATGACAAAGGCGGGATCCATCACGGCGCCGGTCGTCTCGCTGAGCGGGACGTCAAGCCCGCGCGGGTGCTCGAGGTCTCGGCCCCGTCCGATAAAGCGAGCCCGGTCACTGTCAAATTCGCTGGGCACGTCTTTAGGTCGGCGAGAAGGTGCTTGGCCGTTTAGGCTATAGGCCGCCCACACATCCCTCTCGCCTTCGCTTCGAGGACGTCGATGAGCTAATAGGCATTGACGCTTGGCATCGTATCGCGTCTCGATAAAGAGCTTGCTATAGGCCAGGTGTGCGCGATCGTCACGCTGGTTGGCTAGGGCGAGATCTTGAAAGGTCGTAATCTCGATGTTCCG
Source organism: Bacillota bacterium (assembly GCA_021797635.1). GTDB lineage: Bacteria > Bacillota > Sulfobacillia > Sulfobacillales > Sulfobacillaceae > JAJZZI01. Next base: position 16,982 of record JAJZZI010000152.1, read on the forward strand.
TTCTCGGCCGGATTGATTGGTGATGCGAAGCCGTCGCACTTCGGCATCGACTTCGGGATGCACCGTGATGTCAAGTTCCCATTCCAACTGACTCTTCTTGCCGGAAAACCCCGTTCTATCTAGACGAAATGTGGCATTGACTTGACTTGGCTTTCCCATAGGGAACGGGGTGGCACTCCAGGTCTCAAGCCCGTCGAGGTCGCGGAAATAGATGGCCAGACCCGCCTGGGAGAGGAGGGCATCGTCCTGCCAGCGGTTAATTTGCAAGTGGTTCCACACCAATTGACTTTGGCCATCGTCGGAGACGATGGAGCTCATCCGGCCATTGGAAATGATGTTGACCTGGGGGATGGCCAGGGGGACCTTCAGGCGGCGAGCATGGACGGCACCCGTTCGCTCACCCTCCAGATCGGGGGCCTGGCGAATGTCGACGGGCATCGATAACAGGGCTGGTTCTGCCGGAACTCGTTCCTGCAAAAGCAGCTCGGCGGCCCGAACCTCGGGATCTTGATGAAATCGCTCCACCAAAAGGTTGTCGGTTAAGCCATTGCCGATGGCCAAGAGACTCATGGCCTGGTGATGGGCCATGAAACTTTGGATAACCTCATGGCTTGCCCCTTCCGGTATGCGTTTTGGAGTAAAGTCAATGGCTTCATAAAACCCATAAGGGCCTTTGGCACCGAGCGTTTGACATTCGCCTAGAGCGGCGATGGCGGCCTTAGGGGTAAAGGGCAAGGCCAGCATCGTGGCATAGGGTGTGGTGACCAGATTTTGGTCGAGGCCCCGGGCCATGCCTAATCCAGGAACGCCAAACGCATGGTATTGATAGTTCAACTGATAGTCAAAGGCAAAGTAGCCACTTTCCGAGATCCCGAAGGGAATCTTTTTTAAAAACGCGTAGGCTTTTTGCTGCACCACGACGCCTTGATAGGTTGAGTCCCAAATGGTATTGCGATAGGTTCGCAGCACCAGGCCGGGCAACAGGTATTCAAACATGGTGCCCGACCAGGAGACGAGTGTCTTTTGGCCTCCGGCAATGGTCATGGTGCGGCCTAAGGTAAACCAATGGGAGACTGGGACTTGGCCAAGGGCGATGGCGATGAAGCTCGTTTGCCGTGCCTCAGAGGCCAATAGGTCATAGAGGGCGAGTTCTCGTCGATTACTTTCGGTGTGAACCCCGAGGCAAAAGAGGCGAGCATCCGCGTCATAAAGCGCCTGAAAATCTGTCCCTGCGATTAAGCGGTGAATATACTTCGTGAGTGCTTGGATGCGCTTGGACTGTTCGGGCGTGGCTGAGGCCCAGATTCGAAGTTCCTGGCGCAGCAAGACGAGGTAGGTAATGAGATTACCCGAATCGACCGTCGATACGTAAGCGGGAGCTAAGGGATCGCCCGTTCGCGTATCGTACCAGTTATATAAATGGCCGTGCCACTTTTCTAGCGTGGTCAGCGTGGTTAAGGTGGCCTCCAGGCGAAAGAGCGCGGTGTCCATGTCGAGCAAGCCGAGGTCGTGGGCCGTCATTAACGCGGCCAGATAGAGCCCAATGTTGGTCGGCGAGGTTCGGTGAGCCACCGTCTCCCGGGGGTAATATTGGACATTGTCTGGCGGTAGCCACGAGTCCTCGGCCGTCACGTAATGATCGAAAAAGGCCCAGATCTGCTTGGCCCAAGTGAGGAGTTGTTCTCGCTCAAGGCTGGTCAGCGAGGGCAGGCGGGGTTTTTCGGGCGCATTGAGCTGCACGATGAGCGGGCGAGCTATGAGCCATAAGGCTGGCAAGATGGTGCCCCAAACGAAGGCTTCGCGAGGTCTAAAGGCCCATGCCAAAACGAAAAAAAGGGCGATGGCGACATAGCCTACGGACTCATGAAGCAAGACCGGGGATCGCCGAATCTGGTCCGATTTCATGCCGGGAGTCCATTGTAAGAGGTGGCGTCGAGTGATCAACAGGCGGTACAGGGTGCGCACGATAGCTACCAGCGTCGCGGTTGCCCGAAAGGGCAGCGTGATTAGCTGCACGGCATTTTGTAAAAAGGTGATGACGATGCGGTGACGCCGACGAAGAGGGTGTTTTAACGTATCGAAAAACGGAAGAAATACCGTCAGCAAGACGATCCATTCATAAAGCTCTTCCCGGCCAGGCAGGACCGACGCTCCTAACAAGGCGAGGAAAAAGAGCGATGGCTCGAGCAGACTTCGTCGCATGTTGTCCACAATTTGCAGACGGGTAAGCCCACCTAAGTCCACCGACTGGCGAATGCCGTGACGGTTTTTAAGATGCGGTCCCAGCCATTTGATCAGCTGCCAATCGCCTCGCGTCCAACGGTCGGCGCGAAGCTGATGGGAATAAAATGAACGGGGATGATCTTCGACGAACTCAATATCCGGAGCGAGTCCGGTGCGCAGAAATCCCCCCTCGAGCAGGTCGTGACTCAACACCAGGTGCTCGGGGATGCGGTCGGCCAAAATGGCATGAAAGACGTCCACATCAAAGATGCCTTTGCCAGAAAATGAAGATTGGCCAAAGAGGTCTTGATAGGGGTCGGAGATGGCAAAGGCGTAGGGATCGATGCCGGGTTCTCCCGCCCACAGCGCCGCGAAACGCGAGCGTTGGGTCGATTCGTAGCTTACCGTGACGCGAGGCTGAACGATGCCAAAACCCTCAATGACCCGAGTGCCTTCCTGATTCAAGCGGGCACGGTTATAGGGAAAATGAATGGTTCCGACCAATCGGCTGACCGCCCCTATGGGGAGCTTCGTGTCATGGTCGACGGTAAGGACATAGCGAATCTGAGACAACACCGGGGTAGAGCCCACCACGGTGGTAAAACTGGTTTCGCGGCTTCCTTTCAAAAGCTCGACCAGTTCGACGAGTTTCCCGCGTTTTCTCTCCCAGCCCATGTAGATCTGATCGACGGCGTCATATTGACGTTGGCGATGCAGAAGAAAGAAGCGATCGCCGCCATATTCTTGTTGCAGGCGGTGGACCTGCTCAATGGCGTAATCCAAGAGCGCCGAATCCATCGGGGTGCTGGCCTGCGCGTGATCTTCAAAGTCGCCGAGCACGGCAAAATAAAGATTGGACTGACGGTTGGCCAGGTAGTGGACCAAAAGCCGTTGGAACACGTCATCGACGTCTTCAGGGCTCGACCAGATTACGGGGATGACCACGAGCGTCTTGCTGTCACGGGGCACGTGATCGGAGAAGTCGTAGCGCAAAAGGATTTTTGGTGACGTGTAGTGTTGGATGGCTGAATGCACGATCGTGGTGGTCCATTGGCTAAGTGGTATCGCCAAGGCGAGCAAGACGGCCATTTGGCCAAAGGGACCAGGATGTCGGTCGACCATGGCCAGGTAGGCGGCGACCAGGAGCAAACTTAGGAAGATTAGCACCTCGTTGACCAAATAGGTGGTAAAGGGACGGCGCCGTAAGGGGTTTCGGTTCAAGCTTAGGCCAAGCGCAGCGGACAGCTGGGCGATGCCTTCGTGTTCCAGCAAATAAAAGGCGGGGAAGGCCTGGCGAGGAACGTCCGAGTCCTCCCCTTGAACCCTCTTCTGTCGGGCCAGGTTCACGGCGGTTTTGGCCACCTGGATATCTGGGGTTTTAAGCCGATGAGCCAAATGGACCGTGCGTTGACGAAGCAGATCTTGGCTCGCGAAGTCCATCTCCTGGTAGCCACTGGCCGGATCAGACCGAAAAATGGTTTCGACCATACAAATGCGACCAAACGTTTTTAACCACGGTTGGCGTTCCAAACCATGCAGGCTGGTCACCAGATCCCCGGCCGTCACTTGGAGATCCGATTGGAACTGATGCTCTAGGGAAGTCAGGTGATCGAGATTGGACTCATTTTGCTCAATGAGCAGCGAGAGCCACTGGCGAATCGCTCCCACGTGGGGCTGATGTTCGGTCAAGTGTTGGACCAGGTGGACCACTTCCACCGGGCTTAAGGGAGAGCGTTCTGACCGGTGTTTTAAGAGCCGTCTGACATCCTCCGGATTCGCCGCATGTTGCCGAAGATCCTCCAACAGTTGGGTGGATCTCTCGCACACTTCGTGGCGGTGCCGCACTTCGCGCATTACGGCGGCTAAGTGCCGAATCATAGCCATGCGCAAGACGGAGGGCAGGATCCAGCACTCGGTGGTCGTCAACCCCGATACCTCTTGGTAGGCCACGACATAGGCTTCGAAAGTGTCGGTCGCGTACCGCCCGTCCGTATGCGATAGGTAGTGGTCGGCCAACGCATAGGCACGGGGATGGCCCGATGATCGTAGTTGCGGAAGTTGGCGCAGTGTGCCGGAGGGCAAGGCGCGGAGGACTTCTTGACCTTGAGTGCGTAAAAAGGCGATGTGGTCCAAGAGCCACTCCTCCGCGGGTTGCGAGCATTCGACGCGGGTATGGGCAAGCCGCTCGGAAAAGAGCGTCAAGCTTCGCAAGTCCTCGTGAAACTGCGACCAAAACTTGCGATATGAAACCCGATGGTCCACCGATTCCTGAATAAGGGCAAATTCGCGAGCCTCGGCCTGCAACTGATCGTTACTTAGCCTCAATGTACTCCTCCTGGACGATAAGCAATGGGTGGGCAGATCTTCGTTGGAAATCCACCTGTGCTAGCCGTGTCAAAGAAAATATTTCCGAAATGGGGCGACTTTATGATGGGAGGCCTGGAATGAAAAAAATGCATGCGGCCCACGCGGAAACGGGCCCGAGATAGAGAGAGGGGCCCACTGGAGGGGTTCGACTAGACCACGGACGAAAAGGAGCTAGGGAAGGGCGAACAATTTTTGGAGCGCGGGGTATGAAGTCGGGTGTTTGATGGGCGTGGCGGATCGCGGGGCCAAGGCCAGGCAGGGAAGGGTTTTGGGCCTTTATAAACTTGCCTAGTTCGAAGGATAGCGCGTATGATGCTCATAGCAAGGAAGAGGTGCAGACCGTGCTCGGCCACTGGACGCGAGAAGACGAAGAGGAGTGGATTTCCTGTACTCAGGGCGTTGACGCCCTCTATACTGCGTGGGTGGACCTGGCCGTAGAGGCCATGCTCGAGGAACGAGCCATGCTGGCCATGATTCCTAGTGGAGCGGACGCGGCCACATGGTTTCGTAACCACTTGGATCGGCACCGGGCCGCCTTCTTAGGATCGCCGACGGATCCGGAGGTGCGCGAAGCGGCCCGCAAAATTGGATTTAGCCACATCCAGTCCCAAGTGCTGCCCTCCTGGTACATCAGCTTATACAACCTGATATTTCCCGCCTATCATGCCCTGGAGGGTCAAAACCATGCTCTCGCCCTGCCCGCCTTGGAGGTCGTTCGCCGGCGGTGGCTGGGGGATATTGATGTCACCTTGGATACCTACACGGTGGCCATGACCGTCCAAATTACGTCATTAAATGAGCTGGCCCATACCGACTCTTTAACTGGCCTCTTAAATCGCCGTGGATTTTGGCAACGCGTCTCCCAGGATATTACCCGTGGGATCCAAAAGGCGGCCTTTGTTCTGATCGACCTGGATCGCTTTAAAGCCGTAAACGATCAGGGCGGTCACCTTGAGGGGGATCGGGTTCTTCAACGCATGGCTACGCTAGGCAATAACCTGGCCCGCCTAAGCGACGCGTGCGGACGGTTGGGCGGCGACGAGTTCGCCTGGTGGGTCGTGGGCCTGAGCGATAGGAATGCCGTGAGACGACGGTTTGAGGATTTCTCAGAAGCCTTGCGTCGCGAGCAGAACCTGACTTTTTCTGCCGGTCTGGCCTGGTATCCGGACGACGGCGCGGACGTCCAAGCGCTCTATCATAAGGCCGATCAGGCCCTCTATCGGGCCAAGCATTCAGGGCGCAATCGGTGGGCGCAAGCCCACCAGCCAGAAATCCACCGCCTGTAACGATGCCCCATACGAGACGCTTCGTCGGACGGGGTCACCCGATTCGAAGGACTCATGCGTTGCTAGTCTTGGGCGTGGGCCAGGTGGCAGCCTTTTGGACTAAATTCGGGCCAGAAGTCGCTGGCGTTGGGACATAAATGCAGGTGGTCTACCCGATTGATCGCGGCCAAGACCAGCGAGGCAATGAGTTCTTGTCCCGCTGGAGGAGCGATATGCACGCCATCCGGATCACGGACAATGGTGGTCATGCCCGCAGGATCCCTTAAGTATTGCGTAAAGGCACCGGCACGGTTTTGAAACAATTTCCAAGAAGAGACAAAAGTCACCCCGCGATGCTGCTTGGCTTCCGTGTAATAGATCCGGTTCAGTTTTCGCATCGAAAGGTTGGACAGCACGGATTGGTTGGCCATGATCGGCAGCCCGACCCAGAATAAATGGGCTCCAGCCTGCTGCACTTCGCGCATCATGTCGGCTACGCGCCGGCTATATTGCTGATGCCATAGGGAAGTGCCAAAGAAGACCGGGCGCCCGTTTTGATCGAACCCCACCGCGTCGTTGCCACCTATGAGGATTACGACCACCTGCGGATGGACCAAAGACAGTTCTTTGGCCAAGGTGGCGGGCCAGTTATAGTAGGCTTGATTGGCTAGACCGGTCGATCCCACCGAATCCAAGACGAGCCGAACATTGGCTCTGGGCATCAAGATATCTTGCAGACCGAAACCGAGATCCTCCCCCAAGGAATCGCCCACTGAGAGAATGGTAAGAGGGTGAGCCGGCGTCGGCTGAAAGCGGGGATGCGCCACCAATTTTTTGGGGTGGGCGGCTTTATGAGCCCGGGCGGCGACTACGGAGAAGGAAGGCGTATCTTTAGGACGGCTTAGGATGGCCCTGACGCCGAGGACCGACAAGACGCCGAACGCTGCGACGAGCCACGCCCAGCGAATCCGTTTGGCCTTAGATTTCATAACCATTCCTCCCAGATTCGGCAAATCGCCACGTTAGTATAACGTCGATTACCGACCGCAGGTCACGGATTAAGGGTAATTTAAGCGATTTCACCTGACCAGCATACGCTAGACTGGGAGCCTTCGAGCCGATATAGTGAGAACGATCATGGGAGGCCATGAAGTTGCACCAAGGAGGATCGAAGATGGCTAAAATGCAGGCGGGGGACCGACTGGTGATGGTGGGAGATTCCATTACGGATGCGGGACGCGAACGTCCCCAAGGGCGGGCCCCCTACGGGCTGGGAAATGGCTACGCGGCGTTGACGCACGCGATGCTAACGGTAGAACATAGTGAGCTTGCCATTGAGGTGCGAAATATGGGAATTGGCGGCGACACCAGCCGCCACATTAGTCAGCGTTGGCAGACCGGTGTCATGGCTCTGAAGCCCCAGTGGATATCGCTGATGATTGGGGTCAATGATGTTTGGCGGAAGTTTGATCATCCTGAATCGCCCGAACTGCATGTTCCCCTCCCCGTCTACCAGGATATCCTGCGAACGCTCGTTGCCTCCACCGTGGCGGAAGTCCAGGGGTTTTTGTTGATTTCGCCATTTGTTTTGGATCTGGACAGGTCGGACCCGATGCGGACCATGGTCGACGAGTATCGTCAGTCGATGAAGGAGATAGCTAGGGACTTCAGCTTGCCGTTTTATGATACCCAGGAAATGTTTGATGGGTGGATGAGGGACCATCACACTCCAAGCCTAAGCCCTGACCGCGTGCATCCTACCCTGTTTGGCCACTATTTGTTGGCACGGGGATTGATGGCAACCATTGCTGCGGCCGACTGGCTCTAAATCTTGGCGGAAAGACCGGGCCCATTTGGCACTCGGTCCTAATCCATGGAACTGAGGCGCTAGAGGCCGGGAGCGAGCCGCCGATGTAGCACGCTACGGTCCCGGGCAGTGAAATCCAGAAAAGTCTCGGTGGAGGCCCGTGCCACTTTTCGAGGGCCGCACGGCCACTATGTGTCTTAACCCTTGCCGTCACGGCAAGGGTTAAGAGGTGATATTTCATTTCCCGCATGCAAGGTCAAGGCACAGCAGACGTCGATTCCAGCCCATATTTCATGTAATGCTCCTTCTAGCTAGCAATTTCTCTACCTGGGGTTTAGAAGGGAACAGGAAGGAGCTCTCCCGCTGCCGAAGGCGACCATGAGCTACGCGACCGAGGGACACCGCACGCTGGGGATGGTCTTTCCGGGCTAGCCTCTTGTCAAGCATATGCCTCCCCGGCGGCTCCGTTCGTACGTGGTGGCGAAGAACGGACATCTTCCCTAGAGCATGGCCAGAAACCATTTGTCCGAACGCCCTGATGGGATGTCTCGGTCTTGGCCGCTTCGTTATGGATTTCAGGGAATTCTTCGGCCAAAGCGGCCGGGAAAAGCTCGCCGGAGGAGCATTTACCACGAACGCAAGGAAAACGTGGTAGCCTATGAGGGAAGTTTAGCGATAACGGGTAACATGACTGAAAAGGAGTGGTCAGTGTGGATCATCACGACGACATGACCCTTGTTCTCTTAGGAGCTACCGGCGATCTTACTCGTCGTCTGTTATTTCCAGCGATCTACCGCTTGTATGCCGATGGCAAATGGTCTCCCAAGCATATTATCGGGTTTGCCAAGGAAGATTGGAGCCAAGAGAAGTTTCTTGCCCATATTGAAGAGAACCTAAAACAATTCGTAGAACCCTTCGATACCTCCACCTGGAAACGCCTCAGGGACTCGATTAGCTACCAAGCTGGCGATCTTGATGCGAAGAGCCTTGAGGGACTCAAAAGTCGTATTCCTAAAGCAGCGGTGTTTTACTTAGGCTTACCGCCTCAACTGTTTGGACCGGCAGCCGAAGCCCTCGGCCAAGCAGGACTCAATCGGGGTCCCGGTTGGCGTCGTTTGGTGATCGAAAAACCCTTTGGCTGGGACCTGCCTTCCGCCGAAGCGCTGCGTGAGAGCATTGCTCCGTGGTGGGACGAGGATCAAATATTTCGCATTGACCATTTCTTAGGCAAGGATACCGCGCAAAATGTCTTAGTATTTCGCTTTGTCAACCGGATACTTGGGTCGCTTTGGGATAGCGAGCACATTCAACAGGTCCAGATCACCTACGCCGAGACGCTCGGCGTCGAAGGCCGATGGCAGTATTATGACCGCGCGGGAGCGCTTCGCGATATGTTGCAGAACCATCTCCTGCAGCTATTTACCTTAGTCGCCATGGAGCCGCCTTCGGATTGGGACGCGGCCGACTTGCACAACCATAAGGCAGAGGTGTTGCGCTCAGTGCGTCGGATTGCGCCGGAGCGCGTGGCGGATTTCGCCGTGGCCGGACAGTATGGTCGCGGCACTCTTGAAGGAAAGCCGGTGGCGGGATACACCGATGAAGAGGGGATCGCCGCGAGCTCGACCACGGAAACCTACGCCGCGCTTAAGCTTTTCGTGGACAATTGGCGGTGGCACGGGGTTCCATTTTACCTACGCTCCGGTAAGCGAATGGCCAAGGACTGGGCGGAAATCGCCGTGCAGTGGCGGCCTGTGCCGGAAAATCTCTTTGGAGCCGGATCCGCCGATTGGCTGATCTTTCGCATGAAACCGGATGAGGCCATCGATCTGGTCATGTGGGCCAAGAGGCCGGGACTGGGACTGTATACGGCGCCCGTCGTGTTGACATCGCCCTACAAGAAAGCCGGGGAAATAGAGTATTCGGCGTACGAACAACTCTTGCTCGATGTCATCCAAGGGGATCACAGTGCTTTTCCCCGATTTGACGAGGTCGAAGAATCATGGCGGATTGTAGATCCCATTTTAAGCGCTTGGGCCAACCTCCAGCCTGAGCCTTATGCCGCCGGTTCAGAGGGGCCTGCCGCCCAGGATCGCCTAATGGAACCTGGGCTTAGCTGGCGCCATCTCAGCCTCAATCAGGCCAGCGGGCATGAGGGGGTCTAAGAGCGGGGGCGGTGGGCCCGCTCTTGCTTTGCGACGAACGCTTGAATGACGCTTAGGGCTTGGCCATTTTGCAAAAGCAGGTGTCCCATATGGCTCAGTGCTCCGCACTGCTCCAGGAGGTACACGGTCGGGAAGTGAGGACCCGATATGGTTGCAGTTGTACCATTTTTGGTTAGATACTGGGGGCAGCTCAAGGGGATGCCTGACGCCAGGCTCATTTGGTTTATCGCCCGCACGAGGGGGCGAATGGCCGACGCGCTCTGCAAGACGAAACGGACGGTCGGTCGATGGGCTTTACGGTAGACAATGGCTAGGCGTTTGACTTGCTTTGGCGAAACGAGGCTCGAACGCGGCCGGCGGGGAACGCGGATGGCCGTGGCGGCGTAAACGATCTGGGTGAGTCCAGGAGCCATCGATGTGAATTGGACCGTAACCATCAGCGAATTGGGAGCCGTTTTGGGCGAGTAGCTGTACTGAGCCCAATGATGACGGGGATCGACCGATGATCCCACTTGTATAAATCCGTTTGCCGAGAACGCCCGCTCGTACCAGCTCAAGATCCGTGAGCGCTGGCCGCGGACGGTGAATGCTCGAAGGGAGCTAGCCGCCAGGTACCACGACATCGGGATCGGCGCGGGATATTGGCTCAAATGCACGGATCTGGGCGTGGCTTTGGGGTAGAGCGGGACGCTCTGGGCTTTGGCGGCAAGGGCTTGAGGCATACCGCGGGGGATGCTTGGAGTGCCCAGTTGCTGCCTAAGCCCGTTGGCTGTGGTAGGGGCGCGTAGATCCAACGTGACCCAGGATGTCTTTCGGGGCGGAGCATTGAAAGCGACGCGGATGGCCACCTCCGCCTCGAGCTTGCCAGAGCGCACGCTAACGCGGTAGCGGCCCGGGATGGAAGCCTCAAAGCGGCTCATAGGGCCCCTTTTGGGAGACAACTGGACACCTCGTGTCGGGGACACGGACCAGACCTCAGGCGTGGAGGTGGGCGCGTAAATTCCTTGGCGGCTTAGCGTCCGAGCACTAAGGACAAGCGGAATTCCTGCAATCGCCGTCGGGCTGGCCAGGCTAATGGTTATTTGCGAAGCAATGGGAGAAGCGGCTACATTGGCCATGGGGATAAGGATGAGCGCGGCTAGGGCCGCGCTGGTTCGCATCGGACGGCGACGGCCATTCTCGATGAAGTGAGGCATGTAGTTCACGTCCTTCGTAAGCTGATGATTCCATAGTGACCCAAACGGGTGAAAATGTTACCGCGTCTCGAAAATCTTAGGCATCGCCGAGATGACGATTGGTTTCTATAGATAGTGGCTACGATATTGACATTACACCAAATATAGATGAAAATGGAGTTGACGCGAGGTGAGCATCGCCCCGAGATGCGCTTAAAAGGGAACCCAGTGCGATTCTGGGACTGGCCCGCAACGGTAACAAGAACAGACGAGATGACGGTCTCTCCAGGCTGTCTCCCACTGAATCGAAAGATTTGGGAAGGGCTCGTTTTGATGGCTTGAACATAATACCCACGCATTCCCCTTCTTAGGCGATAGCCAAGAGGGGGTCAAGCGGGTGGCGGTCGTGAAGGCCGCCCGCTGTGGGGGCGCCATGTTCCCGGATCACGCCTCGCGTATGATATACTCATCTCAGAACGTTTGTTCTTTGGAGGGGGTTGCCATGCTGGATGGCTATCGGTTTCGGCTGTATCCCACCCCGGA